>NZ_JAMYLN010000014.1:0-172125 GCF_040318035.1 Mesorhizobium sp. M1329
CAAGGTCATGCGCATCGGCCTCGCCGAATTCCACGCCATCAAGTACGGAACCAAACTCAATCTGCAAAATGTGTGAATCCGATAGGTATAGTGACGGGGAGAAGGACGCCTTTGCCAAGGACTTCGCCAATTTCCGGCGCTGCAAAAAGGGTGCCGAGGTCGCGGTTGGCCCTTTCTCCCCGTCACTATACGGGCAGAAATGCCCGGCAGGGCAATGAGGGGCGGCGCAAACCTAAAGCGATTGCCTCCTTGCGCGCCGAACAGCACGCGCCTCAGCAGTGTTCCAAAACCCGCTGAAAAATCTAGACCCTGATCCATTCCGATAGATCGGAATGGGCTCTATCGTCTTGTTTGACCATGATCTTTTCCGAAAACCGGTTTCCACTTTTCGGGATCATGGTCTAAACCGGTGCGATGTCGAAGCGAATCGCCGGTCCCGAGATCGAACGCCTGATCCAGCTGCTGGCCAAGGTGCCGGGGCTCGGCCCGCGTTCGGCACGCCGCGCCGCGCTTCACCTCATCAAGAAGAAGGAGCAGCTGCTGGCGCCGCTCGCTGCCGCCATGGGCGAGGCGGTCGACAAGGTGCGCATCTGCTCGACCTGCGGCAATGTCGATACCTCGGATCCATGCATGATCTGCACTGACCCGCGCCGCGACCCCACTACGCTCATCGTCGTCGAGGACGTGGCCGACCTTTGGGCGCTGGAGCGGGCGACCGCAATGAACGTGCGTTATCATGTGCTCGGCGGCACGCTGTCGCCGCTCGACGGCATTGGCCCCGATGAGCTCAACATCCGTTCGCTGGTCGATCGCGTCGCCGGCGGCGAGGTCAAGGAAGTGATCCTCGCCGTCAACGCCACGGTCGAGGGCCAGACCACCGCGCACTATCTCACCGACCAGCTTTCCGGCTTCGACATCAAGGTGACGCGCCTGGCGCACGGCGTTCCGGTCGGCGGCGAGCTCGATTATCTCGACGAAGGCACGCTGGCCGCCGCACTGCGCTCGCGGACGGTGTTTTGAGGCGAGTTGCAGGGTAGTTCTGAGATGATTGCGTTCCGTCGCGCCCCCCTCTGTCCTGCCGGAAATCTCCCCCACGAGGGGGGAGATCGGACGTCACGCCGGCTTTCGCTAACCTTCAAAGCCGGAGAAAAGGCGCCGCCGTCAAGGCTGGCAATCTCCCCCCAAGTGGGGGAGATGTCCGGCAGGACAGAGGGGGGCGCGACAGAACGTCGGTTTTGCGGATTGGCGATCTTTCTTGCAGTCCTCTTTGCCTTCCTCCTCGCCACCCCCGCCTCCGCCTCAAAGATCGACGACCAGTTCCGCGCCTGGCTTGGCAACGACCTCTGGCCCGAAGCCAAGGCCAAAGGCATCTCCAAGAAAACCTTCGATGCCGCCTTCGACGGCGTCAAGCCGAACCTCAAGCTGCCCGACCTGGTGAAGCCGGGCGAGAAGGCGGCGACGCCGCAGAAGCAGCATCAGGCCGAGTTCGGTTCGCCGGGCGCCTATTTCGCCGAAAGGATAGTCCGAGCGGTGACCGCCGGCGGCC
The DNA here is from genome assembly GCF_040318035.1 of Mesorhizobium sp. M1329. NCBI lineage: Bacteria > Pseudomonadati > Pseudomonadota > Alphaproteobacteria > Hyphomicrobiales > Phyllobacteriaceae > Mesorhizobium > Mesorhizobium sp. M1329. The sequence continues at coordinate 1,547 of NZ_JAMYLN010000014.1, forward strand.
GCACCCGCGAGGCGGCCAATGCGAGCATGCTGGCCGCGATCGAGAAACGCTACGGCGTGCCTGGCGAAGTGCTGCTGGCGATCTGGGGCCGCGAGAGCGGCTTCGGGGCGGCGAAGATGCCTTATGACGCCCTCGAGGTGCTGGGCACCAAGGCGTTCATGTCGACCAAGAAGGAATTCTTCCGCACCGAGCTCGTCGCGGCGCTCGAGATCGTCGAGCGCGGGCTTGCCCCGGTCGACGCGATGAAGTCGTCCTGGGCCGGCGCGCTTGGCCAGCCGCAGTTCATGCCGACATCGTTTCTGAAGCATGCCGTCGATTTCGACGGCGACGGCCGCACCGACATCTGGAATTCGACGCCCGACATACTGGCCTCGATCGCCAATTATCTCGTGGATTATGGCTGGGTCAGGGGCCGCGACTGGGGCTTCGAGGTGACGGTGCCGGACAGCGTCTCGTGCTCGCTCGAAGGTCCCGACCAGGGCAAGAAGATTTCGCAATGGGCTGATATGGGCATCAGGCGTGTGTCGGGTAAACCGTTCCCGGCGAGCGAACTGAAAGCCGAGGGCTTTCTTTTGATGCCGGCCGGGCGTAGCGGCCCGGCCTTCATCGTCACCCCCAATTTCTATGTGCTGAAGCAGTATAACACCAGCGATCTCTATGCCCTGTTCATCGGCCATGGCGCCGATCGCATCGCCCATGGCGACAGCAATTTCTCAGGCAATTGGGGCGCGGTCGGCGGGCTCTACCGCTCCGACATCGCCGCCCTGCAGCGGGCGCTGGAAGCCAAGGGCTACGATGTCGGCAGCGCCGACGGCCTGCCCGGCTTCAAGACGCGCCGCTCGATCGGCAAATGGCAGGCCAGCAACGGCCGTTCCGCTACCTGCTTTCCCGACGCCGACCTGGTTACCGCGCTGAAATAGCCGGATTTTCGCACCGCCGGTCTGGCCCAATCAACCGTTCTGCAAATGCTCGTTGCCGCGCTCGAAACCGCCGGATATGGTGAACCGGAACCGCACAAAAAATTGCCAAGACGACGGTCCGGGGATCACCGTTCGACGCGGCAAGAAATGCCACAACCCTGAGCCGGGAACTCAGGTCAACAAAAACAGGGAACAGTTAAAATGATGATGGAAAAGTTTGCTCTACGCTCCCGCTTCTTGCTCGCGGGCGCGGCCATGTCCGCGCTGCTTCTGGCCGGTGCGCCTGCCTTCGCGGTCACGCCCGCCGACACGCTGGTCGAGGGTTTCGCCATCGACGACATCATCTCCATGGATCCGGGCGAGGCATTCGAATTGTCGACCGCCGAAATCACCGGCAACACCTATGATCTTCTGGTGCGCCTCGACCTCAGCGACACCTCCAAGGTCAAGGGCGATCTCGCGGAAAGCTGGAGCGTCTCCGACGATGGCCTGACCTACACATTCAAGCTCAAGCCCGGCCTCAAATTCGCTTCCGGCAATCCGATCACGGCGGCGGACGTCGCCTATTCGTTCGAGCGCGCCATCAAGCTCGACAAGAGCCCGGCCTTTATTATCGGCCAGTTCGGCATCGATGGCGGCAACGTCACCGAGAAGGCCAAGGCTGTTGATGATACGACGTTCCAGTTCACCGTCGACAAGGCCTATGCGCCGAGCTTCGTGCTGAACTGCCTGTCGGCGACGGTCGCCTCGGTCGTCGACGCCAAGCTGGTCAAGGAGCATGTCGCCGCGGTCACGCCGAGCGCCGACTACAAATGGGACAATGATTTCGGCAATGCCTGGCTGAAGACCGGCTATGCCGGCTCCGGCGCCTTCAAGCTGCGCGAATGGCGCGCCAACGAGGCCGTCGTCCTCGAGCGCAACGACAATTACAACGGTGAAAAGGCAAAGCTTGCGCGGGTCATCTATCGCAACATGAAGGAAAGCTCCGGCCAGCGTCTGGCGCTGGAAGCCGGCGACATCGACGTTGCCCGCAATCTCGAACCGAACGATCTCGACGCGATTGCCAAGAACGCCGACCTCACCACCACCTCAGCGCCGAAGGGCACGGTCTTTTACATCAGCCTCAACCAGAAGAACGCGAACCTCGCCAAGCCCGAGGTTCGCCAGGCCTTCAAATATCTGGTCGACTACGATGCCTTGAGCTCGACCATCCTCAAGGGCATCGGCGAGATCCATCAGACCTTCCTGCCCAAGGGCGTGCTCGGCGAACTGGACGAAAACCCGTTCAAGCTCGACGTGGCCAAGGCCAAGGAACTGCTTGCCAAGGCCGGCCTCGCCGACGGCTTCAGCGTTACCATGGACGTGCGCACCGGGCAGCCGACGACGGGCATGGCGGAATCCATCCAGCAGACGCTGGGACAGGCCGGCATCAAGCTGGAGATCATCCCCGGCGACGGCAAGCAGACGCTGACCAAATACCGCGCCCGCAACCACGACATCTATATCGGCCAGTGGGGCCAGGACTATTTCGACCCGAACTCCAACGCCCAGACCTTTGCTAGCAACCCCGACAATTCGGATGAAGGCAAGACCAAGACGCTGGCCTGGCGCAACGCCTGGGACATCCCGGACCTGACCAAGCAGACCGAAGCGGCTCTGCTCGAGAAGGACGCGGCCAAGCGCGCCGCAATGTACCAGGATCTCGAGAAGAAGATCCTCGACACTAGCCCCTTTGTCATCATCCACCAGCAGCTGGAAGTGGCCGGCCTGCGCAAGAACCTCAAGGGCTTTGCGCTCGGCCCGAGCTTCGACACCAACTTCGTCGGGCCCGTCTCGAAGGAGTGACGCCGGCGGACGCGCCGTATGAGTGTGGCTGAAAGCGAAGTGACAGCAGGGCGCGGCGGCGCCCGCGCCGTTGCCGTGGCCTCATCGATCGCCCGGTTCCTGGTCATCGCGATAACGACCTATCTCGGTCTGCTCGCGGTGACCTTCTTCATCGGCCGCGTGATCCCGATCGACCCGGTGCTGGCGGTGCTCGGCGACCGGGCGCCGGCCAATGTCGTCGAACGCACGCGCCGCGAGATGGGCCTCGACCTGCCGCTGGTCGAGCAGTTCTACATCTATGTCAAACATGCCCTGAACGGTGATTTCGGCACCTCGGTGCTGACCACCAATCCGGTGATGACCGATATTCGCCGCGCCTTTCCCGCGACGCTCGAACTGGCGACGCTGGGGACACTGATCGGTTCGGTGATCGGCGTGCCGCTCGGCGTGCTGGCTGCGGTGCGGCGCGGCAGCATCATCGACCAGGTCGTGCGCATCATCGGCCTTGTCGGCTATTCCGTGCCGATCTTCTGGCTGGGACTGCTGGCGCTGGTGCTGTTCTACGCCAAACTGCAATGGGTAGCCTTTCCCGGCCGCCTCGACGTCGTCTACGAATACACGTTCACGCCGGTTACCGGCTTTTACCTGCTGGATGCACTCTGGCAGCGGCAGTGGGACGTATTTGCCGATGCCTTCCGCCACATCATCCTGCCGGCCTCGCTGCTCGGCTATTTCTCGCTCGCCTATATCAGCCGCATGACGCGCTCCTTCATGCTGAACGAACTCACCCAGGAATACATCGTCGCGGCGCGCGCCAAGGGCCTGTCGGAAACGCGCATCATCTGGGGTCACGCGTTGCGCAACGCCGCGGTGCCGATGGTTACGGTGATCGCTCTGTCCTATGCCGGGCTGCTGGAAGGCTCGGTGCTGACCGAGACGGTGTTTTCGTGGCCGGGCATCGGCCTCTACATCACCAACTCGCTGCAGAACGCCGACATGAACGCCGTGCTTGGCGGCACGATCATCATCGGCTCGGTCTTCATCGGCATCAATCTTTTGTCCGACCTGCTCTACCGGGTGCTCGACCCAAGGACCAAGGCAGCATGAGGACCAAGGCAGGATGAGCGCAGAAGCGATTCAAACCCGCCGCGACTGGCTGCTCAGCGAGCGGCCGGCGTCGCGCGTGCAGGCAAGGCTCGGCCGCGCCTATGTCGCCTGGCGGCGCTTCTCCGCCAACCGGCTGGCGTTTCTCGGCCTGCTCACCATCATCGCCTTGTTGTTGGTCGCAGCCTTCGCCGACGTACTGGCGCCCTATTCGCCGACATTCGGCGACCTCAAGGGCTCGCGGCTGCTAGCGCCAAGTACGGCGCACTGGTTTGGCACCGACGATCTCGGCCGCGATATCTATTCGCGCATCATCTTCGGCTCGCGCTGGACACTCTACGTCGTCGTTCTGGTTGCCATCATGGCCGCGCCCATCGGCTTGCTGGTCGGCACCGTCGCCGGTTACTCCGGCGGCTGGACCGATGCGATCCTGATGCGCATCACCGACATCTTTCTCGCCTTTCCGAAGCTGATCCTGGCGCTGGCCTTTGTTGCCGCGCTCGGCCCCGGCATCGAAAACGCCGTGCTTGCCATCGCCATCACCTCGTGGCCGCCCTATGCCCGCATCGCGCGCGCCGAAACGCTGACCGTGCGCAATTCCGATTATATCAAGGCGGTGCAGCTGATGGGCGCCTCGCCGTTCCGCATCGTGCTTCGCCACATCATGCCGCTCTGCATCTCCTCGCTGATCATCAGGGTGACGCTCGACATGGCCGGCATCATCCTGACCGCCGCCGGTCTCGGCTTCCTCGGCCTCGGCGCGCAGCCGCCGCTGCCGGAATGGGGTGCGATGATCGCATCGGGCCGCCGCTTCGTGCTCGACCAGTGGTGGGTGGCGGGCGCGCCGGGCTTTGCCATCCTCATCGTCAGCCTCGGCTTCAACCTGCTCGGCGACGGCCTGCGCGACGCGCTCGACCCCCGAAGCGGCGACCAATGAGCGGTGACCAATGAGCACGCTTCTCGAAGTCGACGACCTGCGCGTCACCTTCCCGACGCGCACCGGCCTGATCGAGGCAGTGCGCGGCGTCTCCTTTTCGCTCGGCCGCGAGCGGCTCGGCATCGTCGGCGAGAGCGGTTCGGGCAAGTCGCAGACCGGCCGCGCCATCATGGGCGTCACCCCGCCGCAGGCCGAGGTGACCGCGAAGACGCTTGCTTTCGACGGCATCGACCTGCTGGCGGCCTCGCCGCGCGAGCGCCGGGCGCTGCGCGGCAAGCGTATCGCCATGATCCTGCAGGATCCGAAATATTCGCTCGACCCGGTGATGAGCATCGGCCGCCAGATCGTCGAGACACTGCGCACGCATGAGAAGGTCTCCAGGGCCGAAGCCCGCGACCGCGCGCTGGCCATGCTGGAGGCTGTGCAGATCCGCGATCCGGCCCGTGTCTTCGACCTGCATCCGCACGAGGTTTCCGGCGGCATGGGCCAGCGCGCCATGATCGCCATGATGCTGATCGCCGGGCCGGAGATGATGATCGCCGACGAGCCGACCTCGGCGCTCGACGTCACCGTGCAGCTTGACGTGCTCGGCATCCTCGACCGGCTGGTCAGCGAGCGCGGCATGGGGTTGATCTTCATCTCGCACGATCTGCGCCTGGTCTCGTCCTTCTGCGATCGTGTCATCGTCATGTATGCCGGTAAGGTGGTCGAACAGCTCAAGGCCTCGGAGCTCGGCCGCGCCCAGCATCCCTATACGCGCGGCCTGCTCAACTGCATGCCGAAGATCGGCGCCGACCGCCACCCGCTGCCGGTGCTCGACCGCAAGCCGGAGTGGGCGGCATGACGGCAGCCCTTTCCGTCGACAGGCTGGAGGTGATGTTCGACCGCTTCCGCGCGCTGAAAGGCGTCAGCCTCGAGGTGCAATCCGGTGAATCGTTCGGCCTCGTCGGCGAGTCCGGCTCCGGCAAGTCGACGTTGCTCAGGGCAATCGCCGGCCTGGCGCCTGCCGCATCGGGCACCATTACCGTCAACGGCAAAACGCTCGGCGCGCGCCGCGACAAGGCGTTTTATCGCGAGGTACAGATGGTGTTCCAGGACCCGTACGGCTCGCTGCACCCGCGCCAGACCGTCGACCGCCTGCTGCAGGAGCCACTCGCCATCCACGGCTTCGCCGACGGCGAAAAGCGCATCCAGCGGGCGCTGGACGAGGTCGGCCTGGGCACCGGTTTCCGTTTTCGCTATTCGCATCAATTGTCCGGCGGCCAGCGCCAGCGCGTGGCGATCGCGCGCGCCCTGATCCTGGAACCATCGATCCTGCTGCTCGACGAGCCGACCTCGGCGCTCGACGCTTCGGTGCAGGCCGAGGTGCTGAACCTGCTGGAGGAGATCCGGCGCCGCCGCAAGCTGACCTTCCTGATGGTCAGCCACGACCTCGCCATCATCACCCACATGTGCGAGCGGCTGATGGTGATGCAGAACGGCGAAGCGGTCGAGCACCTCACCGCCGGCGATCTCGTCGAGCGCCGCGTCACCGAGGACTACACGCGCAATCTGCTTCGGGCGAGCGAAGGGTTTGTCAGGACGGCATGAGCGGCGGGCGTTCGGCTGCCGACACCGGCATCGGCAGGCCCAATCGCCCGGCGATGCTGCCAACTTGAGGAAAACCTGAAATAAGCCCAGAAGAGTCTCAACAGCCATCAAACGAGAGCGGGCGCTGGCCCGGTGAGGGATACGATGACAAATTCAGCCATTTCCGAACGCAAGAGCCAGTCGATTTCGCGCGGCGTCGGCATGACCACGCAGATCTATGCCGATCGCGCCGAAAACTCGGAGATCTGGGACGTCGAAGGCCGGCGCTATATCGATTTCTCGTCCGGCATCGCTGTCGTCAACACCGGCCACCGTCATCCGAAGGTGATCGAAGCGGTCAAGGCGCAGCTCGACCGCTTCACCCACACCTGCTACCAGGTCGTGCCCTATGAGAGCTATGTCAGGCTGGCCGAACGGCTCAACGGCATGCTGCCCGGCAAGTTCGACAAGAAGACGATCTTCGTCACCACCGGCGCCGAGGCGGTGGAGAATGCCATCAAGATTGCCCGCAACGCCACCGGCAGGCCGGCGGTCATCGCTTTTTCCGGCGGCTTTCACGGCCGCACCTTCATGGGCATGGCGCTGACCGGCAAGGTCGTGCCCTACAAGGTCGGCTTCGGCGCCATGCCGGCGGATGTCTTCCATGCGCCGTTCCCGGTGGCGCTGCACGGCGTGTCGGTCGCCGATTCGCTGGCGGCGCTCGACCGGCTGTTCAAGGCCGATGTCGATCCGGCCCGCGTCGCCGCGATCATCGTCGAGCCGGTGCAGGGCGAGGGCGGCTTCTACGAGGCGCCGCGCGATTTCATGACCGCATTGCGCAAGATCTGCGACCAGCACGGCATGCTGTTGGTCGCCGACGAAGTGCAGACCGGCTTTGCCCGCACCGGCAAGATGTTCGCCATGGACCACCACGAGGTGGCAGCCGACATCACCACCATGGCCAAGAGCCTGGCCGGCGGCTTCCCGCTGGCGGCGGTCACCGGGCGTGCCGAGATCATCGATGCGCCGAACCCCGGCGGGCTCGGCGGCACCTATGGTGGCAGCCCGATCGGCGTTGCCGCGGCGCATGCGGTGCTCGACGTCATCGACGAGGAGAAGCTCTGCGACCGTGCCAACACGCTGGGCAACCGTCTGAAGCAGCGTCTGCAATCGATCCGCGACGAGACGCCGGAGATCGTCGATATCAGAGGCCCCGGCTTCATGAACGCGGTCGAGTTCAACGACGTGAAGAAGGGCCTGCCGTCGCCGGAACTCGCCAATGCGGTCCGGGTGAAGGCGCTCGACAAGGGCCTGATCCTGCTGACCTGCGGCGTCTACGGCAACGTCATCCGCTTCCTCGCGCCGATCACCATCCAGGATGGCGTCATGAACGAAGCGCTCGACATCCTGGAAAGTTCGATCCGCGAGGCCCGCTCCGCCTGAGCGGCGAGGATATCGCCTAGATTCAACTGCGGCGAGGGCCGAGATAGGCGGCAAGCCGCCGTTCAACGCCCTATGCGAGCACGAAATTCGGTAGTCGAATTGGTGCGTGGAAACGGTTCGGAAGGCAACTGTACACCGAGAAAGGCACAAAGCGGCTCCCACCCTTCGGAGGCCTGATAAGTAAGAAGGCGTTCAGGTGGCAGCGTTGATTTCACGGAAGCGTTATGTGCTTCATAGACAGCGATTGCGTGATCACGGTTATCAAATCGACCGCCAAAGACAGTGTTTCCAACCACCGCCACACCAAAGGACTGTGGATCATTGGTAGCAGCATCCATCGTGAGCCCTATTGTTTGCACCATGCTGTCATACCAGGCTTCCGGTTCACGAACTGTCAGGATAACCTTTGCATCAGGGTAGTGGTCACTCACTTCGCGCCAAAAATGCGCCGTTGGCCAATCGACCGCGGAAAGATAGCCGGCATATGCCGCATCCCAGGTCGGGAGTTGTCCCTGGCCGGCGGCGCGCCACAGCGCCTTCTGCTCGGGATTGGCGTGGACATCTGCCATGTGATGACACGGCCCGAACCCAAGATGCTCCAACGCGAGCTTCAGCGAATATGTGCCAGTGCGACCCATGCCTGCGCCAATGACAAATAGAGCCATGAGCACCCCCCGACGATTTCAATTGGTCAAAATACCGCTGTTTCCTTTACTTCGCTATACGTTTTGAAGGTCAGCTCCCGGTCGAACTCGGTCATTCAGGGTGATTGGGTTTGATCTTATCCCGCAGCGCGGGCAGGCTCTGCCTGCTGGAAGGCGGCGAGCGCCGCCTTCAGCCCCTCGGGCCCGGTCGCGACAATCTGCGGCGACGGCGAAAAGCCGGCGCCGAGCATCTTGCGGCCAAGCATATGGTCGCCTGGCCGATTGACCGATTCGATGCCGAGCAGCCGGCTTCCGGCGTAGTGGTAGATCGAGAATTTGTTCTCGGCCACGTCGCCCAGCACGACATGGCTGTCGCCGCCCGCAATCAGGCCGACCATCTGCAGCTTCATGTCGCCGATATCGGACCAGAACCACGGCACCGCCGAGTAATTGTCGGCGTGGCCGACGACGGTGCGCGCGGCAAGCCGCGCCTGGTCAGTGGCGTTCTGTACCGATTCCAGCCGCACATCGCCGCCGGTGAACCAGTGCCGGTAGGAGGCGGCGTCGCCGATGGCGAGGATTTCCGGCACCGACGTGCGCATCTGCTGGTCGACGCGGATGCCGTTGGCGATGGCAATGCCGGCGGCTTCGGCCAATTCGACATTCGGCACGACGCCGATGCCGATGACGACCATCTGCGCCGGCAATCTTTCGCCGGATGAGGTGATAGCAGCCGAAATACGGCCGTTCTCACCCTCCAGCCGTTCGATGGTGGTGCCGGTAAGGATGCGCACACCGGTGGCTTCCAGCCGCTGGCGCACATGGCCGGCGATGACCGGCGCCACGGCGCGGCCGAGCAGCCGGTCGACCGCTTCGACCACCGCAACCTTGCGGCCGGCCGCGGTGAGCGTCGCGGCAATCTCCAGGCCGATGAAGCCGCCGCCGAGGATGACGACCTCCTCGCTTTGCGCGCTCAATTCGCGGATCAGGCGGGCATCGCCGAGCGAGCGCAGCGACACAACGCCGGAAAGCTCCGAACCCGGCAGCGGCAGCAGGCGCGGCCGGGCGCCGGTGGCGAGGATCAGCCGGTCGAACGGCAGCACGCCACCGCCTGATATCTCCAGCCTGTGGCCGCCTGCGTCGATGCGCTCGATCCGGATGCCTGGCCGGAAGTCGATGGTGCTGCCGGTATAAAAAGCTTCGCCACGCAACGGCTGCGGCTTTGCTTGCTGATCCTTGATGAAGGTCTTCGACAGCGGCGGCTTGTGGTAGGGCAATTCGTTTTCGTCGCCGATCAGGATCACCGGGCCGTCATAGCCTTCTTCGCGCAGGCTGGCGGCCGCTTGCACGCCCGCATGACCCGCACCGACAATGACGACCCCGTTCTTCATAACAGCCCGATTCCTCATCCAAATCTAGGACGTCCCGCCAGGTGGCGATTGTCCGGCGCCTCGCAAGAGCGCCGATCCGGGTCGCACCCGGAACGGCCGCCTGTCAACCGAGTCATGCGCCGGCATACCCTATACATCGGCGTTAAAGTTGACAGTTCTAGTTTAGAATAATTCTAAACTGTTGTTTCAATTGAATTTTTTCTACGCCCCCAGTTGACATCCGGTGTCTTCGCCGTTTTATGGAAGCTCGCGCGTCAGCGCATCCCTTTGATGTCTGGGCCTTGAACCCTTTCGATTGGAGGCATTTCGGTGTCTTTCTTCCGCGAACCGCGCGATGGCGCGACCCTTCTTTGCCCGCTGGCAGCTGCCCGCCGCGGCACCGGCATTTCATTGATTCCCAAGGAGAGACAATCATGAGAACGATGATGACCGCGCGGTATGGCGGCAGGCTTGCGGCGATCGGCGCCACCGCGATGCTGACGGCGGCGGTGTTCGTGCTGCCGGCCAAGGCGCAAACCGATGCCAAGGCGGTCATCAAGACTTATTCCGACATCGCGCTCGCCAAATACGAGGATTCGCTGATCACGGCCGAGGCGCTCGACAAGGCTGTCGATGCACTGCTCGCCAAGCCATCGGCCGAAACGCTGAACGCCGCCCGCGAGGCGTGGAAGGCATCGCGCGTTCCCTATCAGCAGACCGAGGTCTATCGCTTCGGTAATGCCATCGTCGACGACTGGGAAGGCAAGGTGAACTCCTGGCCGCTCGACGAAGGCTTGACCGACTATGTCGCCAAGAGCTACGGCACCGAGTCGGACGCCAACGCGCTCTACACCGCCAATGTGATCGCCAACAAGTCGATCGAGATCAACGGCAAGAAGGTCGATGCCACCAATCTGACGCCGGAGTTCCTCTCCGGCACCCTGCAGGAAGCCGGCGGTATCGAGGCAAATGTGGCGACCGGCTATCACGCCATCGAATTCCTGCTTTGGGGGCAAGACCTGCACGGCACCGGTCCGGGGGCTGGCGAGCGGCCCTACACCGATTACGACCTCACCAATTGCACCGGCGGCAATTGCGACCGTCGCGGACAGTACCTAAAATCGGCGAGCGACCTTCTGGTTTCCGATCTCAAGGACATGGTCGACGACTGGAAGGAAGGCGGCGCCGCCCGCAAGAACCTTGTCGATGGCGAGCCGAACGCCGCCATTTCGACCATCTTCACCGGTATGGGCTCGCTGTCCTATGGCGAGCTCGCTGGCGAGCGGATGAAGCTCGGCCTCTTGCTGCACGATCCGGAAGAGGAGCACGATTGCTTCTCCGACAACACCTACAACTCCCATCTTTATGACGCGATCGGCATCCGTGCCGCCTATCACGGCAGCTACACGCGGCTTGACGGCACGGTCGTCGAGGGGCCGTCGGTGGCCGACATGGTCAAGGCGGCCGACCCGGCGGTTGACAAGGAGTTATCGGACAAACTGGACGTCACCATCGCCAAGATGGAGGCCATCAAGGCGCGGGCGCTTGCCGGCGAGGCCTACGACCAGCAGATCGGAGAAGGCGACGCGGAAGGCAACGCCACCGTGCAGGCGGCGATCGACGCACTGGTCGATCAGACCAAGTCGATCGAACGCGCCGTCGGTACCCTGAAGCTCAATGCCATCGCCTTCGAGGGCTCGGACAGCCTCGATTCACCGGACAAGGTGTTCCAGTAAACTATCGAAACCACCAGCCACGCGGCGCAACGAAGCGCCGTTAGCCAGAGCGACAAATGCTGATCTGCCATTGCAACATCATCACCGAAAAGGAGATAGAGCAGACGATCGTCGGACTGCTGGATGAGGACCCCTGGCAGCTGATCGTGCCGGCGAAGGTCTATCATGCCATGCACAAGCGCGGTCGCTGTTGCGGCTGCTTCCCAAATGTGGTCGAAACGATCATTCGGGTCACCGAAAATTACCACGCCCGCTCGGCGGCGAGTGGCGTGGACATCGTTTCACACCTGGATCGCGTCAGAGGCCTGCGCGTCCAATACGGGAGCAGAACGCATGAAAGGCGAACAGCAGATCATCGAGCGGCTTAACGAGGCTCTGTTTCTGGAACTTGGGGCGGTCAATCAATACTGGGTGCATTTCCGGCTGCTGGAAGACTGGGGATACGCCAAGCTGGCGAAGAAGGAACGCGCTGAATCGATCGAGGAAATGCACCATGCCGACCGGCTCGTGGCGCGCATCATCTTCCTCGAGGGCCATCCGAACCTGCAGTCCGTGGCGCCGCTGCGTATCGGGCAGAATGTCAAGGAAGTGCTCGAATCCGATCTTGCCGGCGAATATGACGCGCGCACCGCCTACAAGCGTTCGCGCGAAGTTTGCAACGAAGCAGGCGACTACGTGACGATGAAGCTGTTCGAGGAATTGCTGGCTGACGAGGAAGGTCATATCGACTTCCTCGAGACGCAACTCGACCTGCTCGCCTCGATCGGCGAGGAAAAGTACGGCCAGCTCAACGCGGCGTCGGCCGACGAGGCGGAATAAGGATATGCGGGAATGCGGCGCCCCCTAGATTTCATGCGCCGCTTGCGGCCGGCCGAGCATTGCGGCCTGCCGCCTCAGAAGATGCCGCGATACGGTATCTTTCGCGGCGCCTTTCTTGCCGTGGTGGCGACGCTCACAGCCTCGGCGCTGGCCGGGGCGCCGCAACCGGCGGGGCTTGCCACCAGCCGCACGGATCTGACGCCGAAGGATCTGGCGCGCGTCATCGCCATTACCAGGCCGACCAGCGATTTCTCCAAGCCCGAGCAATTCGAGCTGATGCAGGGCGGCGCCGGCACGTCGAAGAAGGACGTCAACAAGGACGCCTTCTCGCAATCCTCTGCCAACATCAGCTTCGAGGAAGAGGGCACGTTCAAGCTGGGCAATGCCATTTTCCGCAAGAACTGGGTATCCTCGCCATCCTCGACACAGGCCTCGGATGGGCTTGGTCCGCTGTTCAACGAGCGCGCCTGCCAGAACTGTCATCTGAAGGACGGCCGCGGCCATCCGCCGGAAGGCGACAGCGGCACCACGTCGATGTTCCTGCGTCTGGCAAGGGAAGCCAGTACCGAGGAGGAGAAAGCCGCGCTCGCCGATCACAAGGTGCTCAACTTCCCCGACCCGGTCTACGGCACGCAATTGCAGGAATTGGCCGTTGCCGGCCTGCAGGGCGAAGGCAGGATGCATGTCGATTATCAGGAGCAAAAAGTAAAACTGGCGGACGGCAGCACGGTGTCGCTGCACAAGCCGAGCTATTCGGTCGAGGGTCTCGCCTACGGGCCGCTCGGTCCACACACCACGCTGTCGCCGCGCATGACGCCGCCGATGATCGGCCTTGGCCTGGTCGAGCAGATCGCTCCTGCCGACATCCTTGCCCGCACCGACCCGGCCGACCGCGATGGTGACGGGATTTCCGGCAGGCCCAATATAATACGCGACGGCAGCAGCGGTGAACTGACGCTCGGCCGTTTCGGCTGGAAGGCGCAGGCGGCATCGATCCGCCAGCAATCGGCGGATGCTTTTGCCGGCGATATCGGCATTTCGACGCCAGAGGTGCCGAAGCACTGGGGTGATTGCACCCCCGCCGAAAAGACCTGCCTTGCCCTAGCCAACGGTGTGCAAGAGCGTCTCGGTCCGGTCGAAGCGCCGCCGCCGGTCATGGACCTCGTGACCTTCTATTCGCAAAACCTTGCCGTGCCGGCCCGGCGCGATCTCGACAGACCGGACGTGCTCGTCGGCAAAAAACTGTTCTACGATATGGGCTGCATCTCCTGCCATACGCCGAAATTCGTCACCCGTCGCGGCACCCCGAACAGGGCGCAGGCCTTCCAGCTGATCTGGCCTTATTCGGATTTCCTGCTGCATGACATGGGACCCGGCCTTGCCGACGGACAGGCGGTGGGCGAGGCCACGGGAAGTGAATGGCGCACGCCGCCGCTGTGGGGCATCGGACTCACCCAGACCGTCAGCGGCAGCACCTTCTTCCTGCATGACGGGCGCGCACGCAGCCTGGCCGAGGCGATTCTGTGGCATGGCGGCGAGGGCCAGAAGGCGCGTGACCGCTTTGCCGCTGCCGATGCGGCCGATCGCGCCGCGCTGATCAAGTTTCTGGAGTCGCTCTGATGCGGAAGCGTCTTGCACTCGCTCTGATGCTGGTCCTCGCCGGTGCGCTGCCGGCATCCGCGGCGGTGAAGGCTTCGGATGTGATACAGCGGGCGATCGACGGCTTCGTCCGCCCGGCCTATGCCAGGCTGTATGACCATGCGGACAGCTTGACCGAGGCAATGCACGCGCTTTGCAAGACGCCCTCGCAAGACAATCTCGATGCGGCGCGCGCCGAATTCTCGGGTGTCGTGGATGCCTGGTCGGTGGTGGAAATCATCCGTTTGGGGCCGATCGCGGAAAACAACCGGCTTGAGCGCATGCTGTTTTGGCCGGACCGCAAGAGCATCGGCCTGAAGCAGGTGCAGGCAGCACTTGCCGGCAAGGATCCGACAGCCGCCGATCCAGCCCAGCTGGCGACAAAGAGCGTCGCCATGCAAGGGCTCGGCGCACTGGAATTCGTCCTCTACGGTGACGGCGCCGATCAATTGGCCGGCAGGGACGACGCCTATCGCTGCGCCTATGGCGCGGCCATTGCCGGCAATATCGAGGCAATCGCCGGCGACGTCGGCGATGCTTGGACCAAGCCCGACGGCTTCGCCGCGCTCTGGGCCAATCCGGGTCCGCAGAACGCGCTCTACCACAACGGCACTGAAGCGGTGACGGAACTGGTCGGCGTCTTCATCAACGAACTGGAAATGGTCCGCGACGTACGCCTGAAAGGCTTCCTGGGTGCCAAGCCGGAGGCCGATAAACCGAAACAGGCGATCTATTGGCGCTCGCAAAACACCGCCCGCTCGCTGACCGGGAATCTGGGGGGCATGGACGCGCTGTTCCAGGCCTCGCAGCTTGGCGACGCGCTGCCGCCCGATGCGCGCTGGATGGCGGAATCGGTTCACATCCAACTCACCAACGGGATCGAGGCGGCCAAGGCGATCAGAGGACCGATCGACAAGGCACTTGCCGATCCGGCGCTGCGCCGGAAGCTCGACTATTTCTCGCTGGTGACATCCAGCCTGACGACCCTGCTCGGCACCAGGCTGACCGCCGAATTCGGCCTGACCGCCGGGTTCTCGTCGCTGGATGGCGACTGACCATGAGGACGCCGCTGATCGATCGGCGCGATTTCCTGAGGGCCGCAGGCGCCGGGTTCATAACGGCGATGGCGCCGTCGGCCTGGGCAAAGACACTCGACGCCGACGCGGTCTTCGCCACCGCTTTCGTCAAGCGCGACGGCAGCTATGGCGCGGCCGTCCTGTCCGAGGCCGGCAAGTTGTTGCACATGATCGATCTGCCCGATCGGGGCCACGACGTCACCTTCGATCCGGTGTCTAAACGTTCGGTGGTGTTTGCCAGGCAGCCGGGCACCTTTGCTGTCGTCTTCGACCATACCGGCCGCGATGAACCGCACACAATTGCCAGCGTTGCCGGCCGGCATTTCTTCGGCCATGGCGTGTTCTCGGCCGACGGCACGCTGCTCTACGCAACCGAGAACGATTTCGACAATGCCGCCGGCGTCGTCGGCGTCTATGACGCGCATGCGAAATTCAAGCGCATCGGCGAGTTCCCGACCTACGGCACAGGTCCGCACGAGCTTTTGCTGCTTTCCGACGGCAGGACGATTGCTGTGGCCAATGGCGGCATCGAAACACATCCGGATTTCGGCCGCACCGAGCTCAACATTGCGACGATGAGGCCGTCCTATGTGCTGGTCGACCGTCTCACAGGCGATTTCACCGAAAAGCACGAATTACCGCCGGCGCTGCACCAGCTGTCGATCCGCCATATGGATGCCGACCGCTCCGGCACCGTCTGGTTCGGCTGTCAGTACAGGGGGCCGGGTACCGATCGTCCCCCGCTGGTCGGCCGCGCGCCGCGTGGCATGGACTTGAAACTGCTCGACATGTCGCAGGACGTGCTTTCCGGCTTCAGGAACTATATTGGCTCGGTCGCCGCCAACCCTGCCGCCGGCACCATCGCCGTGTCTTCGCCTGAGGGGAATTCGCTTGCCGTGATCGACGCGGCCAGCGGCCGCATCGTCGCCACCAAGGCGTTGGTCGAGGTCTGCGGGGTGGCACCCGATGGGGAAAGCTTCATGGCCACGACCGGCGCCGGCGAGATCGTCGAGGCCGGTGGCTCGATCCATTCCGAGCCGGACTATGTCTGGGACAATCACGTGCTGCGTATCGAGCAGGTCGGCTAGTCCCGATACCTATTGTGGCGATTGCGTGCGGCGAAACTTACATTTTGGACCCGCGCCGAAGCCAAGTCGCCCGACGATTTATCCATTATTCCCTTGCGGGGATCAGCCCTGGCGGGCAGAGGGAACCTGTTTTCGAAACTGTCTCAACCGGCCGCTTCATGAAATTGCTTGCCATCGACTGTGCCGCCAATCTCTGCGCCGCCTGCGTCTACGACGCGGCGGTCGGGAAAGAACTCGGCCGTTCGGTGCTCGATCTCGGCAAGGGTCATGCCGAGCATCTGATGGGTGTCATCGAAGAGGCGTTGGGGACCAGCAGAACCGACTATTCCGACCTCGGCGCCATTGCCGTTTCGACGGGTCCGGGCTCCTTCACCGGTCTGCGCGTCGGCGTCTCGGCGGCGCGCGGCCTTGCGCTGGCGCTGAAAATCCCGGCGATCGGCGTGACGACTCTGGAGGCACTGGCGACGCAAGCGAGAGCGGCATTTCCCGGTCGCGCCGTGCTCGCCGCGCTCGATGCAGGCCGCGAGGAGATCCACGCGGCACTTTACGATGAGAGGTCGGTTCTGGTCTATGGTCCGGCTGTGACCACGCTCTCGCAAGCCGCCGCCATGGCGGTCGACAGATCTGCGGTTCTCGCCGGCACCGCGACGTCGCAAATTGTCGCCTCGATCGGGCGCGCTTTTGACACCGGCCCGGTAGGGGCCACCGCCGACATCGCCGTCTATGCCCGGCTGGCGACTGCTAAGGACGATGGTGAAAAGCCGAAGCCGTTGTATTTGCGCGGCGCGGACGCCAAGCCGCAGGCCGGCTTTGTTTTGTCGAGGCAAAAAAACTGATGCGCATTCCCTTCCTCCAGCCGCGTCGCAGGGACTATGCGATCGAGCCGCTGACGATTGCCGACAGCACGGCAATGTCGGTGCTGCATCGCGAGGATTTCGCGCGGCCGTGGACCGCCGACGAATTCGCCGCGCTGCTTGAGCAGGACACTGTGTTCGGCTATGCCGCGCGCGAGACCGGACAGGGCGCCAAGCCGCCGGTCGGCTTCGTGCTGGCGCGGCTGGCGGCCGGCGAGGGGGAGATACTGACGGTCGCGGTGGCACGCTCGCATCGGCGCCAGGGGCTCGGCTGGCAATTGATGGATGCGGTGCTGCGTGAACTGCACGCACAGCGCGCCGAGGCACTTTTCCTCGAGGTCGACGAGACCAATGTCGCCGCGATTGCGCTCTACCGGCGGCTCGGCTTCCGCGAGGTCGGCAAGCGCGCCAACTATTACAAGTCGCCGGAACACGGCCCGACCGGCGCGCTTGTCATGCGCCGCGATCTTCGCTAGCCAAACGCCGGGGTGGTGCGGATGATCGGAAAAATCAGGATTTTCCTGGCGCTTGGGCTGGTTGTCGTCGGCTCCTTGGTGCTTGTGCCTTTGCAGGTCCTGTCGATGAAGACCGGGCTCTGGCGCGAGACCTTCATCCTGAAGATCTGGCACAGGATGATCGTCAGGGCGCTGGGGCTGCGCATCCATGTCAAGGGGGCGCTGTCCGGCCAGCGCCCATTGCTGGTTGCCGCCAACCACATCTCCTGGACCGACATCATGGTGCTGGGGTCGATGGTCGACGTGACGTTCATCGCCAGGGCCGACATGGCCGGCTGGCCGCTGATCGGCATGCTGTCGAAGCTGCAGCGCACCGTCTTCATCGAACGTGAGCGCAAACGTTCGTCGGGCGACCAGGCGAGCGAGATCGCCGCCCGCATGGCCAAGGGCGACGCCATGGTGCTGTTCGCCGAAGGCTCGACCGGCGACGGCAACATGATCCTGCCGTTCAAGAGCACGCTGTTCGGCGCCGCTACAATGGCGATTGCTGAAGGGGCGGCCGAACAGGTCTTCATCCAGCCGGTGGCGATCGTCTATACGCGCCTGCATGGCGTGCCGCTCGGGCGCCGGCATCGGCCGGTTGCCGCCTGGATTGGCGACGAGGAGCTGATGCCGCACCTCAAGGTGCTGATGGCCGAGGGCGCTCTCGACGTCGAGGTGCATTTTGGCGAGGCGATCGCTTTCTCCAAGGGCTCGAGCCGCAAGGAGACGGCAAAGCAGATGGAACGCCAGGTGCGCGAGATGGTGCAGGCGGCGCTCGCCGAACCGCGCCCAAGCCGGTAGTCTGCGCAGGTTCCGGCCAGATTCGTCTGTTTTTTGTCAGGGAAAGGCGCTAGAAGCCGCGAAATGGAATTGAACACGATAGAGCGCGACGACATCGGCGCTGCCGCCGAAGACCTGGTCGTTCCGGCTGCCGCGACCAGGAAGGTCTTCGTCAAGACCTATGGCTGCCAGATGAACGTCTACGATTCGCAGCGCATGACCGATGCTTTGGCGGCCGATGGCTATGCCGCGACCGATGCCATCGGCGAGGCCGATCTGGTGCTGCTCAACACCTGCCACATCCGCGAGAAAGCGGCGGAAAAGGTCTATTCCGAACTTGGGCGCATCCGTGAGTTGAAGGCGGAACGTGCCAAGACCGGGCGCGAAATGCTGGTCGGCGTCGCCGGCTGTGTGGCGCAGGCCGAGGGTGCTGAGATCATCCGCCGCTCGCCGGCCGTCGATCTGGTCATCGGCCCGCAGACCTATCACCGGCTGCCCGGTGTGCTGGCGAGGGCACGGAGCGGCGAAAAGATCGTCGAGACCGACTATGCCGTCGAGGACAAGTTCGAGCATCTGCCGCAGCCAAAGCGCGCCGAACTGATCAGGCGCGGCGTGACCGCGTTCTTGACCGTTCAGGAAGGCTGCGACAAGTTCTGCACCTTCTGTGTCGTGCCCTATACGCGCGGCTCGGAAGTCTCGCGGCCGGTGGCACAGATCGTCGCCGAGGCCGAGCGCCTGGCGGATGCCGGCGTGCGCGAGGTGACGCTGCTCGGCCAAAACGTTAACGCCTGGCACGGAAGAGGCGAAAACGGCGAGGAATGGGGCCTTGGCCGGCTGCTGTTCAGGCTGGCTGAGATTCCGGGTCTGGCGCGGCTGCGCTACACGACCAGCCATCCGCGCGACATGGACGATGAATTGATCGCCGCCCATCGTGATTTGCCTGCGCTGATGCCCTATCTACATTTACCGGTGCAATCCGGCTCCGACCGCATACTCAAGGCGATGAACCGCAGGCATATGGCCAAGGACTATCTGACGTTGATCGACCGCATCCGTGCCGCACGGAACGACGTCGCACTGTCCGGCGATTTTATCGTCGGCTTTCCCGGTGAGACGGAGGCGGATTTCAAGGCGACGATGCAGTTGGTCGAAGACGTCAACTATGCCTCGGCCTTCTCGTTCAAATACTCTCCGCGCCCCGGCACGCCGGGCGCCGAGATGAGCGATCACGTGCCGGAGGCCGTCAAGGACGAGCGCCTGCAGCGGCTGCAGGCGCTGCTTCTGAAACAGCAGCAGCATTTCGGCGCAAGCCTGGTCGGCAGGACTATCGACACGCTGATCGAAAAGCCGGGCCGCCAGGCCGGCCAGAAGGTTGGCCGCTCGCCGTGGCTGCAGCCGGTTATTGTTGATGAAAAGGCCGGCGAAATCGGTGACATTATCCAGGTACGAATCACGAAGACGGGCTACAACAGCCTGTTCGCCGAATTGGCCTGAAGGCCTCGGCAGATGAGGAGAGACGGTTGAGCGCTGCTGAAGTCAAGAACCTGCCCCAGAATCTACCCTCCGGGGCCTCGGATATGGCGCACATCGTACTGACTTTCGACAATAACAAGCTTGCCAGCGCCCTTTACGGCCAGTTCGACGAGAATCTGGCCAGGCTCGAGCAGAAGCTCGGCGTCGATATCCGCTCGCGCGGCAATCAATTGACCATCAAGGGCTCCTCTTCGGCCGCTGAGCAGGCGCGCCGTGCCTTGGACAATCTTTACGGCATCCTCCAGAAAGGCACCGATATCGGCCAGTCCGATGTCGACGGCGCGGTACGCATGGCGATCGCCTCCGACGACCAGCTGACGCTGCCGACGCTGGAGCGCAAGGGCAAGGTGTCCGCCGCCCAGATATCGACGCGCAAGAAGACCATCTATGCCCGCTCGCTCAACCAGGACGCCTATATGCGCGCGCTGGAGCGGTCGGAACTCGTCTTCGGCATCGGCCCGGCCGGCACCGGAAAGACCTATCTGGCGGTGGCGCATGCGGCAATGCTGCTCGAACGCGGCATGGTCGAACGCATCGTGCTGTCGCGCCCCGCGGTCGAGGCCGGTGAACGGCTTGGCTTTCTGCCGGGCGACATGAAGGAGAAGGTCGATCCCTATCTGCGGCCGCTCTATGATGCGCTCTACGACATGATGCCGGCCGACAAGGTCGAGCGGGCGATCGCCGCCGAGGTCATCGAGATCGCGCCGCTGGCATTCATGCGCGGCCGTACGCTGGCGCACGCCGCCGTCATCCTCGACGAGGCGCAGAACACCACGCCGATGCAGATGAAGATGTTCCTGACCCGGCTCGGCGAGAACTCGCGCATGATCGTCACCGGCGATCCGACCCAGATCGATCTGCCGCCGAACACCAAGTCCGGCCTGGTCGAGGCGTTGAGAATCCTCGACGGCGTCACCGGCATGGTGACCGTACGCTTCAATGAAGGCGACGTCGTCAGGCATCCGCTGGTCGCCGAGATCGTCAAGGCCTACGACCGTGACGGCAAGCTGGCCAGGGGCTTGGGTGTCGAAAGCTGATATGATTATGCGGCCGCATGGCTGAGGAGCAAAAGGCGGGGGCACCGCTTCCCGTCGAAATCGATATCGCGATCGAGGCGGGCGACTGGCCCGACGAGGCGGCGCTGATGCGGCTTGTCGACCGTGCGGTCTCGGCCGCCTTTGCCGAAACCGGCGCGGAGGGCCGTTCCGAGCTTAGCATCGTCTTTTCCGACGATGCCCATATCCGTACGCTCAATGCCGGCTGGCGCGGCAAGGACAAGCCGACCAACGTCCTGTCTTTTCCGGCTTTTCCGTTTGCCAGGGGCGGGCCTCTGCCGCCGATGCTCGGCGACATCGTGCTGGCCGCCGAGACTGTCGCGCGCGAAGCGGCACTGGAACATAAGCCGCTCGAGGACCATATCTCCCATCTCGTCATTCATGGCCTGCTGCATTTGCTGGGCTATGATCACGAAACGGATGCCGAAGCGGAACTGATGGAAGTGACAGAGCGCGCAGCACTTGCGAGGCTTGCCATTCCCGATCCCTACACGTAATTACAAAAGACCAATTGACCGGACGATGATGAACGACAAACCAGAGACTGCCGCCCGCTCCGACGCCGGCAGTGCGATCAAGCCTTCCGAAACGACGGAAGAGGGCTCGAGTCCGAGTACCACGACCGGCAGCTTCGCCAGCGAGGCATCGCCTGCCGGTCCTTCCCTGTTCGATCGCGTGCTCGGGCTTTTCAGGCACCGCAACGGCACCAGTCTGCGCGAGGAGATTGCCGGTGCGCTTGCCGAAACGGCGAGCGATGCAGAATCCTTCTCGCCCGGCGAACGCGCCATGCTCAACAACATCCTGCGCCTGCGCGAAGTGCGGGTCGAGGACGTCATGGTGCCGCGCGCCGACATCGAGGCGGTCGAGATCACGACGAAGCTTGGCGATCTTCTGGGGCTGTTCGAACAGTCCGGCCACTCCCGCATGCCGGTTTATTCGGAGACGCTCGACGATCCGCGCGGCATGGTTCATATCCGCGACGTGCTGGCGCACATCACCAAGGTCGCCCGCGTCAGAAAGGGCAGGACGACCAGGAAAACTCCGGTCGCGACGGTTCTCGATCTCGCCCAGGTCGATCTGGCGCGCACCATCGGCGATCTCAACCTGATCCGACCGGTGCTGTTCGTGCCGCCGTCGATGCTCGCCTCCGACCTGATGGGGCGAATGCAGACGACGCGCACCCAGATGGCGCTGGTCATCGACGAATATGGCGGCACCGACGGTCTTGTCTCGCTCGAGGATATTGTCGAGATGGTGGTCGGCGACATCGAGGACGAGCATGACGAAGACGAGCCGATGATCACCCAGGCCGGCGAAGGCGTCTTCATCGTCGACGGCAAGGCCGAGATCGACGACGTCGCCAAGATGATCGGCGAGGATTTCGCCGCCGGCGAGCACGGCGAATATGTCGACACGATCGGCGGTATGATCTTCAACACGCTTGGCCGGGTGCCGGCGCGCGGCGAAGTGGTGCAGGCCATACCCGGCTTCGAGTTCCATGTGCTCGACGCCGATCCGCGCCGCGTCAAGCGCGTGCGCATCGTCGAGACCCTGAAGGGCGAGCGGCGCCGCCGCGCCGTCCGCACCGAGCAGGCTTAGGGTTTGTTTGGAGCCAAGCCCGCGGCCTGATAAATCTTGCTTCCTGATTCGCACGACTCGGAAGCATTGATGGAGCGCCAGGCCGGCCGGATAATTCTGCTTTGGGGCTGGCGGCGCGCGCTGGTGGCGTTTCTTGCCGGGGCGCTGGCGGTTCTTGCCCAGGCGCCTTATGATTTCTTCGCCGTCTGCTTCGTTTCGTTCCCGCTGCTGGTGTGGCTCCTCGATGGCGCGACCAGCGAAGCCTCGGACGGTTTTCTGCGGCGCTTGCGGCCGGCTTTCGCCACCGGCTGGTGGTTCGGTTTCGGCTACTTTCTTGCCGGTCTCTGGTGGGTCGGCTCGGCGCTTCTGGTCGAGGCCGACAGCTTTGCCTGGGCTTTGCCGTTCGCGGTGGTCGGCATCCCCCTCGCGCTGGCCTTCTTTTACGGTTTCGCTGCCGTGGTTGCCCGGCTGTTGTGGAGCAACGACATTGGCCGCATCGCCGCGCTGGCCTTCGGCTTTGCGCTGGCGGAATGGCTGCGCGGCTTCCTGTTCACGGGCTTTCCGTGGAATGCCGTCGGCTATGCGGCGATGCCGGTGCCTTTGCTGATGCAGAGCGTCTCGGTGACCGGCATGGTCGGCATGAACGCGCTTGCGGTCTTCGTCTTCGCGCTGCCGGCGCTGCTTGCGGCGCGCCGGCATCTTCGCCTCGGCGCGGCATTGCTTGTCGTTCTCGTCGCCGCCCATGCCGGCTTCGGGTATATCCGGCTCGCCGCCCCCGAAAAGCCGGCTGCCCGCAGCCTCGACGTCCGTATCGTGCAGCCTGCCGTCGACCTCACGGAAAAATGGGATGCCTCGGTGCGTGACCGCATTTTCGCCACCATGATGGGGCTTTCGGCCAAGGCGCCGGAACCCGGCCATGACAGGCCGCAATTGATCCTGTGGCCGGAGACGTCCGTGCCGTTTCTGTTCACCGAACGTCCGGATGCCCTGCCTGCGATCGGAGAGATGCTTGGCGATGGCCAGATGCTGGTCGCCGGCGTCGTTCGCGAGGAAAGCGGCTCGGCGGCCGGCAGCCGTTACTACAACTCTGTGGTGGCGATCGACGAAAGGGGCGAAATCGTCGATGCCGTCGACAAGGTCCACCTGGTACCCTTCGGCGAATACCTGCCTTTCGCCGATCTGCTCGGCCGCTTCGGGCTTGAGCAGCTTGTTGCCGGTCCGATGACCTTCGCGGCCGGCAATGAGCGGCACCCGATCGCGCTGCCCGGCGGTATCCGGGCGCTGCCGTTTATTTGCTATGAGGTCATCTTTCCCGATCTGGTCGCGGTTGACGCAACGGCAGCCGAGCTTATTGTGAATGTCACCAATGACGCCTGGTTCGGCGACACGCCGGGGCCGTACCAGCACTTCCGGCAGGCGCAGATCCGGGCGGTGGAGAATGGGGTACCCCTGTTGCGCGCGGCTAATAACGGCATTTCGGCCGTTGTCGACCCGCGCGGTCGCATCGTCGACGCGCTGGCAATCGATGCACGCGGCGCCATCGATGTGCGTGTGCCGATCTCCAACCAAGCCATCGTTTCCTCCAGCCAACGACGCATTAACGGAATGCTGATCATGTTTTTGCTTGCCGTTGCGGCATGCATTTTGAACGTAAGGCAAAGGCTACGGGCGAATTGACAGCCGACACATTAGAAACTCATACTGTAAGCGCCTGAAAATTTTCGAAGTCGATAAGGTCGTTCTGATGGGGCACGGGCCGCCGTCTTCGTTTGGGCAGCAAAATGGAAAAGCCGGAAAAATTCGGCGAGGAAAAAATGACAGAAGAAAACAAGAAAAAGCCGAATCCGATCGACATCCACGTCGGAAGCCGCATCCGGCTTCGCCGCAATATGCTGGGAATGAGCCAGGAAAAACTGGGCGAAAACCTCGGCATAACGTTCCAGCAGATCCAAAAGTACGAAAAGGGCACCAATCGCGTCGGCGCCAGCCGTCTGCAGGCAATCGCCTCCATACTCGGCGTGCCCGTCGCCTTCTTCTTCGAGGATGCGCCCGGTCAGGAGTCCGTGGGCACCCGTGGATTTGCCGAGGATGCGTCGATGACCTCCGCCGTCGAATTCTGCGGCAGCCCGGAAGGGCTCCAGCTGAACCGCGCCTTCGTCAAGATCGCCGACGTGAAAGTGCGCCGCAAGATCATCGAGCTTGTGAAGTCGCTCTCCGCCGGCGAGGTCGATTGACTGGCCCGTGAAGAGTTCAAAGAGGAAGAGGTCGTCGTAGCTGGGATGTAATTTCTCGCCGCTGCGCGTATCGAGGGATGTGTATTCCGCAGATACGCTAAAGCGCGGATCGATTTCGCTCGACACACTTCCTCGAAGCCGTTTTCCTCAGTCTGTTGGTGCGAGGGCTGATCGCAGTCCGCCCTGCCGCCGTCTCGGGATGCAAAGATAATAACGTCAAAATTCATGCCAGAACGGCTGCATGGCTTGACGAGCGGCGCCCGGCACCGTTAACAACTGGCGCGCCAAAATCGGCGGCCTGCCGATATTTTTTTCAAGAGGGGACACCCGTGACGCGGCACAATTACTTCTTCACCTCGGAATCCGTTGCCGAGGGCCATCCCGACAAGGTCTGCGACCGCATCTCCGACGAGATTGTCGATCTCGTCTATCGCGAAGCCAGAAAGACCGGCATGGACCCGTGGAAGGTCCGCGTTGCCTGCGAGACGCTTGCGACGACCAATCGTGTTGTCATCGCCGGCGAGGTGCGCGTCCCCGAGACGCTGCTCAAGAAGGACAAGGAGGGCAACGTCCTGAAGGATGCGGCCGGCCATCCGATTGTCAACCCAGCCAAGTTCAAGTCGGTCGCCCGCAAGGCAATCCGCGAAATCGGCTACGAGCAGGCCGGCTTCCACTGGAAGACGGCCAAGATCGAGGTCCTGCTGCACGGCCAGTCGCCGGATATCGGCCAAGGCGTCGACAACGCTTCCGACCGGCAAGGCGAGGAAGGAGCCGGCGACCAGGGCATCATGTTTGGGTATGCCTGCCGCGAAACCCCGGACCTGATGCCGGCGCCGATCTATTACAGCCACAAGATCCTCGAATTGCTGGCCACTGCGCGCCATGAAGGCAGCGGTGATGCCGGCAGGCTCGGGCCGGATGCCAAGAGCCAGGTCACCGTCCGCTATGTCGACGGCAAAGCGGCGGAAGTGACGCAGATCGTGCTGTCGACCCAGCATCTCGATGAGACGTGGGATTCGAAGAAGGTGCGCAACGTCGTCGAGCCCTATATCCGCGAAGCACTGGGCGATCTGAAGATCGCCGACAATTGCAACTGGTACATCAACCCAACCGGCAAGTTCGTCATCGGCGGGCCCGACGGCGACGCCGGCCTGACCGGCCGCAAGATCATCGTCGACACCTATGGTGGGGCTGCGCCCCATGGCGGCGGCGCCTTCTCCGGCAAGGACACCACCAAGGTCGATCGCTCGGCCGCCTATGCGGCGCGTTATCTCGCCAAGAACGTGGTTGCCGCAAAGCTCGCCGATCGCTGCACGATCCAGCTTTCCTATGCAATCGGCGTTGCCCAGCCGCTGTCGATCTACGTCGACCTGCACGGCACCGGCAAGGTCGACGAGGCAAAGCTCGAGCGTGCGCTGCGCACCGTGATGGACCTGTCGCCGTCCGGCATCCGCCGCCACCTCGATCTCAACAAGCCGATCTATGCCAAGACGTCGTCCTACGGCCATTTTGGCCGCAAGGCCGGCCGCGACGGATCCTTCTCCTGGGAGAAGACCGATCTCGCCAAGGCGCTCAAGGACGCTCTCGCCGAACCGGTCGCCGAAGCAGTCGCCGCCTAACCGCGGCGCCTATGGACCCGAAGGACCGGCCAAGCCGTGCGACCGAGGCATTTTTCGGTCGCCGGCGCGGCAAGACCATTCGACCACAGCAGGCGGCGGCGCTGGAGAGCGGTTTCGCCGCCTACAAGCTCGATCTGACGGTTGAACCGCCAGCCGATCTGCGCAGCCTTTTCGAAGCAGAAGTTTCGGCTGTCCAGCTCGAAATCGGTTTTGGCGGCGGCGAACATCTTCTGCACCGTGCCACGGCCAGCCAGGCGACCGGGTTTATCGGCGTCGAGCCCTTCGTCAACGGCATGGCCAAGATGATGATGGCGGTCCGGGAGCGGCCGCTTGCCAATCTGCGCGTCTATGACGACGACGCCACACGCCTGCTGGACTGGCTGCCGCAGGCTTCGCTTGACGGCATTGATCTTCTCTATCCGGATCCGTGGCCGAAGAAGAAGCACTGGAAGCGGCGCTTCGTCAGCCCGGTCAATCTCGACCGCTTCGCGCGTGTCCTGAAGCACGGCGGAAAGTTCCACTTTGCGTCCGACATCGACAGCTATGTGAACTGGACGCTCCTGCATTGCCGGGCGCACGGCGCCTTCACGTGGCAGGCAAGCGAAGCGGCCGACTGGCATCGGCCCTATGATGGCTGGCCGGGGACGCGCTATGAGGCCAAGGCCATTCGCGAAGGCCGCCGGCCCGCCTATCTCACCTTCGTGCGGAAATAAGCGGGAAATTAGAGCTGAGCACAAGGCGAGCGGGCCGAAGGCCCTCGGCGCTCACCTGGCTCAGAAGCGACGGATCTTGTCGAAGGCTGCCGGCTCCATCCCGAGATTGCGCAAATCATGCGCAAGCGGCTTGCGACCGTTTTCCACGGCTCGCGACGCTGCTACGGCGCTGCCGAACACGCAAAAGACATTGCCTATGGCTGAAAAAAATCGACGATCGTTCATGATGGTACCCTTTCGAGCGCAGCGAGCGCTCCAATTGTGCAATGCAACATAGATAGTCGTGCGCCGCCGGTGCTCAAAGGGGATCACTGCATGGGCGCCATGCATTTGGCGCAGCGCTGCGGACTCGGAGCCTTGCCGTCATGCAGGACGGGCTTGAAACGAGGACCATGATCGTCTATATCAGCTTCAAATTCTTGGTCGGTATGACGAAGAGTGGGTCCACCCGGTCCCGCTCTTTTTTATTACCTGCCGGCCAAATAGGAATCGAGCGACAGGGACCGAATGACAGTGACGGCAAGCGAAGGCGACGACCGCATCATCCGCGAAAGCGGCATCGATGCGCGCATCGCGCTGATCGTTCAGCCGGTACTGCGCGCCATTGGCTTCCGCTTGGTACGTGTGCACCTGTCGGGCCAGAACGGGCTGACGCTGCAGATCATGGCCGAGCGCGAGGACGGCACCATGACGGTCGAAGATTGTGAAGAGGTCAGCCGGGCGGTGTCGCCGGCTCTCGATGTCGATGATCCGATCGAGAAGGCTTATCATCTCGAAGTGTCGTCGCCGGGCATCGACCGGCCGCTGGTCCGCAAATCGGACTTTGCAGCCTGGACCGGCCACCTGGTGAAGATGGAAACATCGGTTCTCGTCGCCGACCGCAAGCGCTTCAAGGGCAAGATCGCCGAAAGCGACGCGGACGGTGTGCTGATCGAGCGCGACAAGGCCGCTTACGGCGAGGAGCCGACGGTGCGTGTTCCCTACGACGCGATTGCCGAAGCGCGGCTGGTCCTGACCGACGATCTTATCCGCGATGCGCTGTCGAAGGACAATCGGGCGCGCAAGGAAGCCAGGAAACGCCGCGGCGAACCCGAAGACGCACCAGAGGGTGCGGAAGACGAAACCGAACAGGAAATGTGATTGGGCTGCCGGCCGTAAAGGTCGGCAACAAGCTCGGGAGAAAGAAGATGGTTGTAAGCGCCAACAGGCTTGAACTGCTGCAGATCGCCGATGCGGTCGCGCGTGAAAAGTCGATCGACAAGTCGATCGTCATCGCCGCCATGGCCGATGCGATCCAGAAGGCCGCGCGCTCGCGCTACGGCCAGGAAACCAATATCCGGGCCGATATCAATCCGAATACCGGCGAGATGAAGCTGCAGCGGCTGATGGAAGTGGTCGAGAAGGTCGACGACTACGCGACCCAGATTGCCATTTCCTCGGCACGCGAGCGCAATCCGGATGCCCAGCTCGGCGATTTCATCGCCGAACAGCTGCCGCCGATGGATTTTGGCCGTATCGCCGCCCAGTCGGCCAAGCAGGTCATCGTGCAGAAGGTGCGCGAGGCCGAGCGCGACCGGCAATATGACGAATACAAGGACCGTATCGGCGAGATCGTCAACGGTACCGTCAAGCGCGTCGAATACGGTAACGTCATCGTCGATCTCGGCCGCGGCGAAGCGATCATCCGCCGCGACGAGCTGATTCCGCGCGAAAACTACAAATATGGTGATCGCGTCCGCGCCTATGTCTATGACGTGCGTCGCGAACAGCGCGGCCCGCAGATCTTCCTGTCGCGCACCCATCCGCAGTTCATGGCGAAGCTGTTCACGATGGAAGTGCCGGAAATCTACGACGGCATCATCGAGATCAAGTCGGTCGCCCGCGATCCCGGTTCGCGCGCCAAGATCGCTGTCATCTCGCGCGACAGCTCGATCGATCCGGTCGGCGCCTGCGTCGGCATGCGCGGCAGCCGCGTCCAGGCGGTCGTCGGTGAATTGCAGGGCGAGAAGATCGACATCATTCCGTGGTCGCCTTCGGCCGCGTCCTTCATCGTCAATGCGTTGCAGCCGGCGGAAGTCGCCAAGGTCGTGCTCGACGAGGATGCCGAGCGCATCGAGGTCGTCGTTCCCGACGATCAGCTGTCGCTGGCCATCGGCCGCCGTGGCCAAAACGTCCGTCTTGCCTCGCAGCTCACCGGCTGGGACATCGATATCCTGACGGAGCAGGAAGAGAGCGAACGCCGCCAGAAGGAATTCGTCGAACGGTCGTCGCTGTTCATGGAAGCCCTCGACGTCGACGAGATGGTCGGTCAGGTGCTCGCTTCCGAAGGCTTCACCAGCGTCGAGGAGGTCGCGTATGTCGACTCCGGTGAAATCGCGTCGATCGACGGCTTCGACGAGGACACGGCTTCGGAAATCCAGACCCGCGCCCGCGAATATCTGGAAAAGATCGAAGCCGAGCATGACGAGAAGCGCAAGGCGCTCGGCGTCAAGGACGAATTGCGCGAGATTCCCGGCATCACCACCGCAATGATGGTGACGCTCGGCGAGGACGGCGTGAAGACGATCGAGGATTTCGCCGGCTACGCCGCCGACGACCTGACCGGTTGGAAGGAACGCAAGGACGGCGAGACGAAGGTATTCCCGGGTGTGCTCGCCAACCACGGCGTGTCGCGCGCCGATGCCGAGCAGATGGTCTTGGCCGCTCGCCTGAAGGCTGGCTGGATCACCGAAGACGAGCTTGCCGCCGAGGGCGCGCCGGCTGACGAAACCGTCGGTGCGTGAGGTGAAACCGCATCGCACCGAACCCGCCCTTGGACGAGATGAACGATCGCACCTGCATCGTCACCCGCAGGCAAGCCGAACCGGATGAGCTGATCCGTTTCGTCGTCGGCCCGGATTCGGCCGTCGTTCCGGACATCAAGAGAAACCTGCCCGGCCGCGGTTGCTGGGTGACGGCCGACCGCCTACATATAGAAAAGGCAGCGGCCAAAAACCTGTTTGCCCGTGCTTTTAAGGCGCAGGTGACCGTGCCGGCCGATCTTGGTGGTATGGTCGACGCGCTGCTTTCCAGGTCCGCTTTGGGCATGCTTGGCCTGGCCCGCAAGGCGGGCGCCATAGCGCTCGGAGCGACCAAGGTCGAGAGCGCCGTGCGCGGCGGACTTGCACTTTTCGTGCTCCACGCGACCGAGGCTTCCGACGATGGCGTCCGCAAGATAAGCCAGGCGCGACGGGCAACCGTCCACCTCGGCGGGCCTGCGATCCGCGCTTACAAACTTTTCTCCGAGGCCGAGTTGAGCTTGGCATTGGGGGGTACAAATGTGATACATGCTGCCGTTCTCGCGGGAGACGCGGGCAGGGCGGTCCAGAAGCGCATGGTTGCGCTCGACCGATATCGGGGCGGTTCCCCGGACGATCTGGCAATGCTTGCGGCCGTTGCTGACGAAGATGATGCCGCAGAGGATATGGAATGAGCGATACGAAATCGGGCGACGACAAGACGCTGAGTGTTACGCCGAAGAAGACCTTGACGCTGAAGCGCCCCGGTATGGAGCAGGGCACTGTGCGCCAGAACTTCTCGCACGGCCGCACCAAGTCGGTGGTCGTCGAGACCAAGAAGCGCAAGTTCTCGCTGCCCGGCGACAAGCCGGAGCCGGCGGCAGCGCCTGTATCCGTCTTCACGCCGAAGCCGGTCGCGGCAGCGCCTGCTGTGCAGGAAGCTCCCAAGGCGCCGCCGCCTCCGCCGCCGGTCGAACGCGGCGGCATGGTGCTGAACGAGTTGTCGCGCCAGGAAATGGAAGCACGCCGCAGGGCTCTCGAGGGCTCGAAGGTCCGCGACGTCGAGGATCGCCAGCGCGCCATCGAGGAAGCCAAGCGCCGCAGCGAGGACGAAGAGCGCCGCCGCCGCGAGCGCGAGGAATCGGCTCGACGTCAGGCCGAGGAAGAGGCACGGCTGCAAGCCGAGGCCGAATCCCGCCGCCGTGCCGAGGAAGAGGCGCGCCGCCGTGCGCCGCTGGCCGCCGAACTGGCGACAGTGGATGACGAGGAAGAGGTCAAGCCGAAGCGGACCGGTGCCGGTGCACCAGTGCGCCGTCTGGTCACGCCCGAAGTGGCGCGTCCGGCCAAGCCGACCAAGGGCGAGGAAGACCGCCGCCGCGGCAAGCTGACGCTGAATTCGGCTCTTTCCGACGAGGATGCGCGCGCCCGCTCGCTCTCGTCGATGCGCCGCCGTCAGGAGAAATTCAAGCGCGCGTTGCATAACGAGCCACGCGAGAAAGTCATGCGTGAAGTGATCCTGCCCGAAACCATCACCATCCAGGAGCTGGCGCAGCGCATGTCCGAGCGCGCTGTCGACGTGGTCAAGTTCTTCATGAAGCAGGGCCAGATCCTGAAGCCTGGCGACGTGATCGACGCCGACACGGCCGAACTCGTCGCCACCGAATTTGGCCACACGGTCCGCCGCGTCGCCGAGTCCGACATCGAAGAGGGCTTGTTCAACATCGCCGATCGTCCCGAGGACCTGCAGCCGCGTCCGCCGGTGGTAACGATCATGGGCCATGTCGATCACGGCAAGACCTCGTTGCTCGATGCCATCCGCAATGCCAACGTCGTGTCCGGCGAAGCCGGCGGCATTACCCAGCATATCGGCGCTTATCAGGTCGAGAAGAACGGTCACAAGATCACCTTCATCGACACGCCCGGCCACGCCGCCTTCACCGCGATGCGTGCCCGCGGCGCCCAGGCGACCGATATCGCCATCCTCGTGGTGGCAGCCGACGACAGCGTCATGCCGCAGACGATCGAATCGATCAATCACGCCAAGGCGGCCGGCGTTCCGATCATCGTGGCGATCAACAAGATCGACAAGCATGACGCCGATCCGCAGAAGGTGCGTTCGGAACTGCTGCGCCACGAGGTGTTCGTCGAATCGATGGGCGGCGAGGTGCTGGATGTCGAGGTGTCGGCGACCAAGGGCATCAATCTCGACAAGTTGCTCGAAGCGATCCTGCTGCAGGCCGAAATCCTCGACCTGAAGGCCAATCCGGACCGCACCGCCGAAGGCGTTGTCATCGAAGCCCAGCTCGACAAGGGCCGCGGCCCAGTCGCTACCGTGCTGGTGCAGACCGGCACGCTGATGCCGGGCGACATTCTCGTCGCCGGCAACGAATGGGGCCGGGTACGCGCGCTCGTCAACGATCGCGGCGAGCAGGTCAAGGAAGCGCCGCCGGCAATGCCGGTGGAAGTCCTCGGTCTGCAAGGTACGCCGTTGGCCGGCGACCGTTTCGCCGTTGTCAACAACGAAGCCCGCGCCCGCGAGATCACCGAATATCGCCAGCGTCTGGCGCGTGAGAAGGCGGTGGCCAGGCATGCCGGCCAGCGCGGCTCGCTTGAACAGATGATGTCGCAGTTGCAGACCAGCGGATTGAAGGAATTCCCGCTGGTCATCAAGGGCGACGTGCAGGGCTCGATCGAAGCGATCAACGCGGCGCTCGACAATCTCGGAACCGACGAGGTGCGCGCCCGCATCGTCCATGCCGGGGCTGGCGGCATCACCGAAAGCGACGTGTCGCTGGCGGAAACCTCGGGGGCTGCGATCATCGGCTTCAACGTTCGCGCCAATGCGCAGGCCCGCGCGGCCGCGGCTGCGGCAGGCATCGAGATCCGCTACTATTCGATCATCTACAATCTGGTCGATGATGTGAAAGCGGCGCTCTCCGGCCTGCTCTCGCCGGAGCGTCGCGAGACCTTTATCGGCAATGCCGAGATCCTCGAGATCTTCGACATCACCAAGGTCGGCAAGATCGCCGGCTGCCGTGTCACCGAAGGCAAGGTCGAACGTGGTGCGGGCGTGCGCCTGATCCGCGACAATGTCGTCATCCACGAAGGCACGCTGAAGACCCTGAAGCGCTTCAAGGACGAGGTTTCGGAAGTTCCGGGAGGCCAGGAATGCGGCATGGCCTTCCAGAACTACGAGGACATGCGCGTCGGCGACGTCATCGAGTGCTTCCGCGTCGAGATGGTGACCAGGACGCTATAGAAGGTTCGGTTTGCCGATGGAGATTGGCTTCACGCCGAACTATGAGGAATCGATCATTGCGGGTCGCGCAGCGGCCCGCAATGCGTTTAGCTTTTGGCAGAGATACTGGTGCTGGCCTGTTTATCTGCTTCTGGGTCTAGCCATTGGCTGGTTCTTAGGCTGGTCGTGGGCCCATTGGGGCCGTTCTCTGGGCAGGGTGGGCGGACTCGCGGCTTCCGCATCGATAGCATTTTTACTCTATTTCGCAGGCGCCAAGCTCGTAATGAGGCTTGCCCGGCGTCTGGGTATTCGCTGGATAAGACAACGAAGAACTGAAACAGCGGTTGTTTTTTCCATCGAAGCAGACGGGTTGCAGTGGAAAAGCGCCCACAGCCTTATGAGATTGGGTTTTCCGGACATCGATCAGATATACGAGACGGAGAGACTAGTGGGGTTTGTTTCAGCTGGATCAGCACACTATGTGCCCAAACGCGCGTTCGGCTCATCTGACGAAAGTCGAACGTTTGTAAGAGATGTTTTCCAACGTCTCTCCGACGACGCAAAGCAGCGTTCACTCAAGCAAAACTCAATACGCGTTGTGGTATCCTGATAAGTCGGCGCATCAACCCGATCTCGGCGCGACAGTCTGGAAAGAAAAATGATAGCATCTACCAAAGGCCCCTCCCAGCGCATGCTGCGCGTCGGCGAGCAGGTGCGCCATGCGCTGTCCGAGACTTTGCAGCGCGGCGAGATCCTCGATCCGCTGATCGAGAATGCCGTGGTCTCGGTCTCCGAAGTGCGTATGTCGCCCGATCTGAAGATCGCCACCGCCTTCGTCTCGCCGCTCGGCGCCAAGGATGCCGGTGCGGTGGTCGAAGCGCTCAACAAGCATGCGAAGTTTGTTCGCGGCCGCGTCTCCGGCGCGCTGCGGCAGATGAAGTACATGCCGGAATTCCGCTTCCGGCTCGATACCAGCTACGACAATTTCCAGAAGATCAACGAATTGCTGCACTCGCCCGAAGTGGCGCGCGATCTCAGCGCCGACGACAAAGACAAAGACGACCGGAAGGACAGCGAATAGTGGCGCGTCGCGGCAAGAAGAAGGGCCGGCCGATCTCGGGCTGGCTGGTACTGGACAAGCCGGTCGGCATGGGCTCGACCGAAGCCGTCTCCAAGATCAAATGGCTGTTCCAGGCGGAGAAGGCCGGCCATGCCGGCACGCTCGACCCGCTGGCGTCCGGCATGCTGCCGATAGCACTTGGTGAAGCGACCAAGACCGTGCCTTACGTCCAGGACGGTGCCAAGGTCTACCGCTTCACGGTTGCCTGGGGCGAGGAGCGTTCGACCGACGACCTCGAAGGCCCGGCGACCAAAAGCTCGGATCGTCGTCCGGCTGAAGCCGACGTACGGGCGCTGCTTTCGAAATATACCGGCGTCATCATGCAGACGCCGCCGCAATTTTCGGCGATCAAGATCGCCGGCGAGCGCGCCTATGATCTTGCTCGCGATGGCGAGACGGTCGACATTCCGGCACGCGAGGTCGAGATCGGCCGGCTCGACGTGGTCGAGCACATGGCCGATCGCACCATCTTCGAGGTCGAATGCGGCAAGGGCACCTATGTCCGCTCGCTGGCGCGCGACATGGGCCGCGACCTCGGCTGCTTTGGTCACATCGCCGAGCTGCGGCGGGTCGAGGTCGAGCCGTTCACGCAGGACGATTTCGTCACCCTGGCCGAGCTGGAGGCCGCCCGCTTCGGCGAACAGAGCGGGGAAGGTTCGCTAGCAGCGGACGCGCCGATCGACTTCGGTGCCATCGATGCACTTCTGGTCGACACCGCGGCGGCGCTCGAATGCCTGCCGCAAGTCGCGATCAGCGATGATGCGGCAACCAAAATCCGCCTCGGTAATCCGGTCATCATTCGCGGCCGTGACGCGCCGGTAGAAGCTGAAGAGGCCTGCGCCACCGCGCGCGGCAAGCTGGTCGCCATCGGCGCCATCGAGCAAGGCATGTTCAAGCCAAAGCGGGTCTTTATCGGGTAACAGCTGTCTCTCGGCGCATGATCTCCAAACCGGATTCTATTTTGGGAAAGGATCATGCGCTAAATCAACAGGGCTACGGCGTCGTTTGCCGTCCGAAGGGATGCGCGGCGCTGTAGGGCCATCCGACGCTGCACTCGAGGGGGCATATGGCAAAGGCTGAGACGGGCAGGAAGCGGGCGGTGCTCAACACACGGCGGCCGCCGGTCGGGGCTTCGCCCGGCACGCTGATCGCCGACCCGGCGGCACGCCGCTCCGAGCTCAGGCTGACGTTGATCTCGCCCGAGAAGTTCAAGACCATCGACAATGCCAGCATCGACGACGTCGACACCCATTGCCACAATTGGCCGGTCATCTGGCTCGATTGCACAGGCCTCGCCAACATCCGGCTGATCGAGGAGATCGGCCGGATATTCAACCTGCATCCGCTGGCGCTGGAAGATGTCGTCAACACGGGCCAGCGGCCGAAGGTGGATTTCTTCGAGGACCATGCCTTTGTCGTCGTCAGGATGATCGACGATGTCACCGCGCATCGCTACGAACAGATCACCGTCTTCTTCGGCAAGAACTTCGTCGTCACCTTCCAGGAGCGCGAAGGCGACCCGTTCGATCCCGTGCGCAAGCGAATCGCAAGCTCGGTGCCCAACCGCTTGCGCTCGCGCGGCGCCGACTATCTCGCCTATGCTTTGATCGACGCCATCGTCGACAGCTATTTCCCGCCGATCGAGGCTGCCGGCGAATTGGTCGACAGCATCGAGGACCAGATGCTGAACCAGGCGCACAAGCACCAGATGCGGCAGCTTCACGAATTGCGGCGCGATGCCAATGTGCTGAAGGGCGTGCTTTGGCCGATGCGCGATGCGCTGGCGACCATGATCCGCAACGACGTGCCCTATGTGAAGGCCGAAACCAAGATATTTCTGAACGACACGCTCGATCATTCGCTGCGATTGATCGAACTGGTCGAAACCCAGCGCGACATGCTGACCGGCCTGATCGAGATGCACTTGTCGCTCAGCCAGGCGCGCACCAACGACGTCATCAGTTATCTGACGATCGTCTCGGTGATCTTCCTGCCGCTCACATTTCTCGTCGGCGTGTGGGGATGAATTTCGACCCCGACACCTCGCCCTGGAATATGCCGGAGCTAAAAGCCTATTACGGCTATCCCCTGTCGCTCGTCTTCATGCTGCTCGTTGCGGTCGGGCTCTACGCGTACTTCAAATGGAAGAAATGGCTCTGACCGAGCGGAAGTGCCCGTTTATGCAGCAAAAAGCCGGCTTGTGAATTGGGCTGGCCTTTTTGTCGGAATTGCACTATATGCGCCGCAGTTTCGCGCTTTGACGCGTTGCTTGCACCGGCCCCTGCTGGACGACATCCCGGCTGAGGGCGTCCCGTTTCCTCAAACACACAAGGAAAAACACGATGTCGATTACTGCCGAACGCAAGAAGGAATTGATGGGCGAATTCGCAACCGCCAAGGGCGACACCGGGTCTCCGGAAGTCCAGGTGGCTATCCTTTCCGAGCGCATCAAGAACCTGACCGACCATTTCAAGGACCACAAGAAGGATAACCATTCCCGCCGTGGTCTGCTCGCTCTCGTTTCCCAGCGCCGCAGCCTGCTTGATTATCTCAAGCGCAAGGAC
Organism: Mesorhizobium sp. M1329; assembly: GCF_040318035.1. Classification (NCBI taxonomy): domain Bacteria; kingdom Pseudomonadati; phylum Pseudomonadota; class Alphaproteobacteria; order Hyphomicrobiales; family Phyllobacteriaceae; genus Mesorhizobium; species Mesorhizobium sp. M1329. The sequence continues at coordinate 38,277 of NZ_JAMYLN010000014.1, forward strand.
GACGCGCGCTATCAGACGCTGATCGAGAAGCTCGGTCTGCGCCGTTGACGAATTGACCGGCGGGTTCTTTCGAGAGCCCGCCGGTCGCGCATTGGAGCATCGGGTCATCCAAGGCTCCAATGAAGAAAGTAGAGCGCCGCGCATCGGTTTGGATGCGCAAAGGACGCTCTGAAGTTTAGATTTGCGCGGGATATTTTCCGAAAACCTGGTTTTCGGGTTCACGCGCAAGGCCAGTCGGATCGATTGGCCAACCGGTTTCGAAACAGCAGAGGGCCACTCGAAACCGCCCATGGACGGTCATGGGGCAGGATTGCAGGACGCTCGTGCGGCACCGCGCCGAATAAGCCGAGCCTCCCGTTGTCTTGCCCGTGGCTGCCCGAGAAAGGAAGCCAAGGGAAAGGGGCATCCGCGCACGCTGAAACGGCGCGGCCCTTTCCGCATACGAAGGACAAGACATGTTCAATTACCACAAAGTGGAAATCGAATGGGGCGGCCGTCCGCTCATTCTCGAAACCGGCAAGATCGCACGTCAGGCTGACGGCGCGGTGCTGGCCACCTATGGCGAAACCAAGGTTCTCGCCACCGTCGTCTCGATGAAAGAGCCGAAGCCCGGCCTCGACTTCTTTCCGCTGACGGTCAACTACCAGGAAAAGACTTACGCCGCCGGCAAGATCCCGGGTGGCTATTTCAAGCGTGAAGGCCGTCCGAGCGAGAAGGAAACACTGGTTTCCCGCCTGATCGACCGCCCGATCCGCCCGCTCTTCGCCGAGGGCTACAAGAACGACACCCAGATCGTCGTCACCGTCGTCCAGCACGATCTCGAAAATGACCCGGACATTCTGTCGATCGTCGCCACATCCGCCGCCTTGACCTTGTCCGGCGTGCCGTTCATGGGCCCGGTTGGCGGCGCCCGCGTCGGCTACATCAACGGCGAATACGTGCTCAACCCGCATGTCGACGAGATGCAGGAATCGAAGCTCGACCTGGTCGTCGCCGGCACCGCCGACGCCGTGCTGATGGTCGAGTCCGAAGCCAAGGAACTCGGCGAGGACCTGATGCTCGGCGCCGTCATGTTCGGCCACAGGGGCTTCCAGCCGGTGATCGACGCGATCATCAAGCTGGCCGAAGTCGCCGCCAAGGACCCGCGCGACTTCACCGCGCCGGACTATTCCGCACTTGAAGCCGAGATGCTGAAGATCGTCGAAGGCGAGCTTCGCGACGCCTACAAGATCACCGACAAGCAGAAGCGCTATGCCGCCGTCGACGCCGTCAAGGCGAAGGTCAAGGCCGCGTTCGCGCCGGCAGAAGGCGAAGAGGCCAAATACACGTCCGAACAGATCGGCACCGTGTTCAAGGAACTCCAGGCCAAGGTCGTGCGCTGGAACATCCTCGACACCGGCTCGCGCATCGACGGCCGCGACCTGAAGACGGTCCGCAAGATCGTCTCGGAAGTCGGCGTCCTGCCGCGCACGCACGGCTCGGCGTTGTTCACCCGCGGCGAGACCCAGGCGCTGGTCGTCGCCACGCTCGGCACCGGCGAGGACGAGCAGTATGTCGATTCGCTGACCGGCATGTACAAGGAGAAGTTCCTCCTGCACTACAACTTCCCTCCCTATTCGGTCGGTGAAACCGGCCGCATGGGTTCGCCGGGCCGCCGCGAAATCGGCCACGGCAAGCTCGCCTGGCGCGCCATCCGGCCGATGCTGCCGACCGCCGACCAGTTCCCCTATACGTTGCGCGTCGTTTCGGAGATCACCGAGTCCAACGGCTCGTCGTCGATGGCTACCGTCTGCGGCACCTCGCTGGCGCTGATGGACGCCGGCGTGCCGCTTGCCAAGCCGGTCGCCGGCATTGCGATGGGCCTGATCAAGGAAGGCGAGCGCTTCGCCGTGCTCTCCGACATCCTTGGCGACGAGGACCACCTCGGCGACATGGACTTCAAGGTTGCCGGCACCGCCTACGGCATCACCTCGCTGCAGATGGACATCAAGATCGAGGGCATCACCGAGGAGATCATGAAGATCGCGCTCGACCAGGCCAAGGATGGCCGTCAGCACATTCTCGGCGAAATGGCCCATGCGTTGTCCGGCGCACGTGCCGAGCTCGGCGAGTTCGCGCCGCGCATTGAGGTCATGCACATCCCGACCGACAAGATCCGCGACGTGATCGGCTCGGGTGGCAAGGTCATCCGCGAGATCGTCGAAAAGACCGGCGCCAAGATCAACATCGAGGACGACGGCACGGTCAAGATCGCTTCGGCCAATGCCAAGGAGATCGAGGCGGCGAAGAAATGGATACACACCATCGTCGCCGAGCCGGAAGTCGGTGAAATCTACGAAGGCACGGTCGTCAAGACCGCCGACTTCGGCGCTTTCGTCAATTTCTTCGGTCCGCGTGACGGCCTCGTCCACATCTCGCAGCTCGCTAATGACCGCGTCGCCAAGACCTCCGATGTGGTCAAGGAAGGCGACAAGGTCTGGGTCAAGCTGATGGGCTTCGACGAGCGCGGCAAGGTTCGCCTGTCGATGAAGGTCGTTGACCAGGCTACCGGCAAGGAAATCGTGCGCGACAAGAAGAGCGAAGGCGAAGAAAACGCCGCCTAAGCTGATCTAACTATGCAATCGAAGCGGGCGGGCCGGAAGGTCGCGCCCGTTTGCATTTCAACAACAGCCTTGCAGAGTAGGTGAATGTCCGCCGAGCCGCTGAAGACGCTTTTCCATCCATTCGAGGCCGGGGCTGTTTCCCTGCCAGGAAAGGATGAACGCATTCTCTTTCTCGGTGCCGAGCCCGGCTTTCGCTTGCCTGAAGGCTTTGATGCCAGGCTTCATCTCGTCCAAGGCTTCCGGCCGCATTTTCGCGCCTTGCAGGCATCCGGCTTCACGGTGACGCCGCAGGTCGAAGGCGAGACTTTCGACGCGGCATTTGTGCTCGCCGGCCGCCATCGCGGCCAAAACGAGTTGCGCGTCGCCGAAGCGGTCGAACGCGTGGCACCAGGCGGGTTGATCGTCGTCGCGGGCGGCAAGGACGATGGCATCGCCAGCCTGCGCAAGCATGTCGGCGCCCTTGTGCCGCTCGAAGGCCACCTGCCGAAGCATCACGGCATTGCTTTCTGGTTTCGCAGGCCGGCCGATACCATTGCCGCGGCAACGCTTCGCGCCGCCAATCCGGACTTGGTGGTCGAGGACCGCTTCCGCACGGCCCCAGGCATGTTTTCGTTCGACAAGATCGATGCGGGATCGACGCTGCTGGTCGAAAATCTGCCCAACGATCTGCGTGGCGGCGTTGCGGATTTCTGTGCCGGTTGGGGCTATGTCGCCGCCGAAGTCGCCGCCCGTTCACCCGGCATATCGGCGCTTGACCTTTACGAAGCGGATTGCGAAGCGCTGGAGGCGGCGAAGGCCAATGTCGGCAACACAGGCGTGGAGCCACGTTTCTTCTGGATAGATCTTTTGAGCGAACCGGTCGAGCGCCGCTACGATGTGGTCGTCATGAACCCACCCTTTCACCGCAGCCGGGCGACTGAGCCGGAAATCGGTGCCGGCATGATCCGCGCGGCAGGCAAGGCGCTGAAGCCGGGCGGCCGGCTGTTCATGGTGGCAAACCGTCAGCTTCCCTACGAACCGGTGCTGGCGGCTGCCTTCTCCAGCCATGCGGAGCTCGCCCGCGACGGCATGTTCAAGGTCTTCTCGGCGCGACGCTGAAATGCTGCGGGGTCAGCCGGCGATACGTCGCTCGCGCTATTCCCGCCCGCCGTCGGTCCGCTTCAACTCGTCAAGCGTCGGCATGGACACGATGTGATAGCCGGAATCGACATAGTGGATTTCGCCGGTGACGCCGGAGGACAGGTCGGACAGCAAATAAAGCGCGGAGCCGCCGACTTCGTCGATCGTCACTGTACGACGTAGCGGCGAGTTGCGCTGCTGATAGGAAAACATGTGGCGTGCGTCGGAAATCCCGGCGCCCGCAAGCGTCCGTACCGGTCCCGCCGATATGCCGTTCACCCTGATGCCGCGCGGGCCGTAGTCGTTGGCGAGATAGCGGACACTGGCCTCCAGCCCGGCCTTGGCGACGCCCATGACGTTGTAGTTCGGCATGACACGGACCGAACCGGCATAGGTCAGCGTGATCATCGAACCGCTATCCTTCATCAACGTGGCGGCGTGACGGGCGACCTCGGTGAAGGAGTAGCAGGAGATCACCATGGTGCGGATGAAGTTGTCGCGGCTGGTGTCGGCGTAGAGGCCTTTCAGCTCGTTCTTGTCGGAAAAGCCGATGGCATGGACGACGAAGTCCAGCCCGCCCCACGCCTTGCCAAGGGTCTCGAAGGTGGCAGCGACCGATGCGCTGTCCTCTACGTCGCAAGGCACGACCAGCGATGCGCCCAGTCTCTCGGCGAGAGGCTTGACCCGGCGCCCGAAGGCCTCACCCTGATAAGTGAAGGCGAGTTCCGCGCCATGTTCGGACAGTTTGCGGGCGATACCCCAGGCGATCGAATGATCGTTGGCGACACCCATGACAAGCCCGCGCTTGCCCTTCATCAATCCGTCCATGGTAGGCAAATCCTTATGCGGAATAGCGCTGGAAAATCAGCGTAGCGTTGGTGCCACCGAAACCGAACGAATTGGACAAAACGGTGTCGATCCTGGCTTCGTCGATGCGCTTGCGCACGATCGGCATGCCTTCGAATTCCGGATCGAGGTTGTCAATGTGGGCGCTCTCGCCGATGAAGCCGCCTTGCATCATCAGGATCGAGTAGATCGATTCCTGCACGCCGGCCGCACCCAGCGAATGGCCGGTCAGCGATTTGGTCGACGTGATGAAAGGCATCTTCTCGCCGAACACCTCGCGGATGGCGCCCATTTCCTTGGAATCGCCGACCGGCGTCGAAGTGCCGTGCGTATTGATGTAGTCGACCGGCGAGGACACCGTTGCGAGCGCCTGCTTCATGCAGCGCGCCGCGCCTTCGCCCGACGGCGCCACCATGTCGTAGCCGTCCGAGGTCGCGCCATAGCCGACGATCTCGGCATAGATCTTGGCGCCGCGTGCCTTGGCATGCTCGAGCTCTTCAAGAATCAGCACGCCGGCGCCGCCGGCAATGACGAAACCGTCGCGATCGACGTCATAGGCGCGGGAGGCGACCGATGCCCTGTCGTTGAACTTGGACGACATGGCGCCCATGGCATCGAAGAGATCCGACATCGTCCAGTCGAGATCCTCATGGCCGCCGGCGAAGACGATGTCCTGCTTGCCCCACTGGATCAGCTCGTAGCCATTGCCGATGCAATGCGCAGACGTCGAGCAGGCCGATGAGATCGAATAGTTGACGCCGTGGATCTTGAACCAGGTGGCAAGCGTCGCCGACGCGGTCGACGACATCGCCTTTGGCACCGCGAAGGGGCCGATCCGCTTGGGACTTCCGTTCTTGATCGTGGTCTCGGCCGCTTCGACGATTGCTCGGGTCGACGGTCCGCCGGAGCCCATCACGATGCCGGTTCGCTCGTTGGTGATGTCGGTCTCGTCGAGGCCGGCGTCTGCGATCGCCTGGTCCATTGCGACGTGGTTCCAGGCAGCACCCTGCGACAGGAAGCGCATGGCGCGACGGTCGATCATGTTCGATGGATCCAGCGTCGGCGCACCCCACACCCGGCAACGGAAGCCATGCTCGGCGAAAGAGTCGGAGAAGCTGATGCCGGACCTGGCATCGTGCAGCGAGGTCTGCACCTCGTTGGCATTGTTGCCGATCGACGACACGATGCCGAGACCTGTGACTACGACCCGTCTCATTCGCAACTCCTTCCAGCGCGGACCCTGAACCTGAAATCAATTTCCGGAACGGAACCATGCGCAAATTAAAGTGCTACAGCGTCCTTTGGACGTCCAAGACGTGGCACTGTAGGGTCTTCGTTCAGACGGCGGCCGGTTGCTTGGACAGACCGACCTTCAGATCCGTTGCCGCGTATATGGGCTCGCCATCTGCCTTCAGCCAGCCATCGGCGATGCCAAGCACAAGCCGACCGCGCATCACTCGCTTGAAGTCGACGCCATACTCCACCTTCTTGACCGAGGGCGTGACCATGCCTTTGAACCTCACCTCGCCGGTCGACAGCGCCATCCCCTTGCCGGGTTCACCGAGCCATCCGAGATAGAACCCCGTCAACTGCCACATGGCGTCCAAGCCCAGGCATCCCGGCATGATCGGATTGCCGATGAAATGGCAGGCGAAAAACCACAAATCCGGCTTGATATCGAATTCCGCGCGGATGAAACCCTTGTCGAACGCACCGCCAGTTTCGCTGATCTCGGTGATGCGGTCGAACATCAGCATCGGCGGATAGGGCAGCTGCGCATTTCCCGGTCCGAACAGCTCGCCGCGGGCGCAGGCAAGCAATTCCTCGTAACCGTAGTTGGATTTCGAACCCGCCATCAATCTCGTCCCCGTGATCGTCTCGGGCGATAGGCGCCCTTGTCGGTGGTTTCCTAACACAATCTGTTTCAGGCCGGAAACCGGCGTTTGCGCTTAACCTGCCCGTCTGCCCGGGTCAATGCGCACTATTGATCGCATTCGGTCGACAGAATATATGTCACGACACGTTCAGTTTCGGCAGATGCTCTATTTCTGCCATTTTGGGCGTGTCTGAGGCGGAACTGTGAGCGCGACGGGTAGATGGATCTGGGTTGCCGGAAGGATAATGTCGCTGTGGACAAGCGGGTTCGCGAGGCCGGTCTGAGGCCGACACGCCAGCGCATCGCGCTGGCCGATCTGCTTTTCGCCAAGGGCGACCGCCATCTTTCGGCCGAGGAACTGCACGAGGAGGCGCTTGCCGCCGGCGTGCCGGTGTCTCTGGCCACCGTCTACAATGCTCTGCACCAGTTTACCCAGGCAGGTCTTCTGCGCATCCTCGCCGTCGAGGGATCGAAGACTTATTTCGACACCAATACCTCCGATCACCATCATTTCTATATCGAGGGCGAAAACAGGATCTTCGATATCGACAGCGGCCCGGTGACGGTTTCCAACCTGCCGGAACCGCCGGAGGGCATGGAGATCGCCAATGTCGATATCGTGGTGAGACTGCGTCCGAAACGCTGCGACTGACCGGCGCCTTATGAAATTCCTGGATTTGACGCTCCGGCTCGAATGGGTCGCCGTCGCGGTGGCGGCTCTTGTCTTCTATGCAATCGCCGGTGTTTCCTGGTGGCTGTTTGCCGTGCTCATTCTGGCGCCCGACCTGTCGATGCTGGGTTACATGGCCGGGCCGCGCGTCGGGGCCGTCGCCTACAACGCCTTGCACATACTGATCTTGCCCGTTCTGCTGGCGCTTGTCGGCAGCGTGTTTGACAATGCAATGGCGATAGCTGTTGCGCTGATCTGGATCGCCCACATCGCTATCGACCGCGCTCTGGGCTATGGTTTGAAGCTGTCGAGCAGTTTCCAGGATACCCATCTCGGCCGCATCGGCCGCTAAACCATCCCCGAACCGAAGATCAGCGAAACAAATGCCGGATCCGTGCTTGCAGCGCTGGTCCGACCTCCGGTTCGGAAAAGTCAGTTCTTGACCTTTTCGCCGGGATAGGCACCCCAGACCAGCGACTGCGCGAGCCAGCCGGTGTGGCCGTCGAAGGTCATTTCGCACCACTGGCCATCGCAGGACTTGATCGTGCCCATCACCCCCGGTTCGAGGATCGCGATGACGCCTGCATCTTTTGCCGGGTCGTCGAGGAGGTTGACGCGAGCGTCCTTGCCGCGCTGCCAGGGGGCGACGATCGCCGTGCGGCGGCCCGAAAGCAGCGACTGATTGATCCAGCCTTCCGAGCCGTCGGCATCGCGCACCCGGCGCCACGTATCGAACTCCTGGATGATCTCCATCGGCAGGCCCGGCTTCATATACATCCAGTCGACGGAATAGTTGACGCCCGGCCCAACGCGCGAGTTGACGCGGCCGGATTTCAGGCTGACGAAGCGCGGCAGCGGCAAGCCGCTTGGTCCGAGCGTGACGCTCTGGGCGGGTGCCGCGGCACTTTGCGCCATCACCAGTGGGCTATGGATGAGAGCGCCGAGGAATGCTGCACTGAGGGTCAGGCGGAGCGACGCGAAACCAGACACTTTCGTTCCTTTCGGCGCCGGCCCATCGGCCTTCGCCCCTTTTTCTTTGTCTTCGGCGGAACCGCTTGTTACATGGATGACCGGTACCGCGATCGGCTCTCAGTTTCGCCGTTCTTGGTTAAAGAGGTCTCAACGAGATCGGGTTCGAGGAAACAATGGCAGGCAAAAAGAAGCCCCTCGTCATCATCACGCGCAAATTGCCCGACCCGGTCGAGACCCGCATGCGCGAATTGTTCGACGCCCGCTTGAATGTCGAGGACAGGCCGATGACGCAGCCGGAATTAGTGGCGGCGGTCAAGGAGGCCGACGTGCTGGTGCCGACCGTGACCGACAATATCGATGCGGCGCTGATTGCCCAGGCTGGCGACAACCTCAAGCTGATCGCCAATTTCGGCAATGGCGTCGACAAGATCGATGTTGCGGCAGCGGCCAAGAAAGGCATCACCGTCACTAACACGCCGAACGTGTTGACCGAAGATACGGCCGACATGACCATGGCGCTGATGCTGGCCGTGCCGCGGCGGCTGGCCGAAGGCGCCAACGTGCTGACCGGCGACAAGAAATGGGCGGGCTGGTCGCCGACCTGGATGCTCGGCCGGCGCATCTGGGGCAAACGGCTCGGCATTGTCGGCATGGGTCGCATCGGCACCGCCGTCGCCAGGCGCGCCAAGGCCTTTGGCCTCTCGATCCACTACCACAACCGCCACCGCGTGCTGCCAGCAATCGAGGACGAGTTGGAGGCGACGTATTGGGAAAGCCTCGACCAGATGCTCGCCCGCATGGACATTATCTCGGTCAATTGCCCATCGACACCGGCAACCTTCCACCTGCTTTCGGCGCGGCGGCTGGCGCTTCTGCAACCGTCAGCTTACATAGTCAACACCGCGCGCGGCGATATCATCGATGAGGAATCGCTGGTCAAGCTCATCCATGACGGCAAGATCGCTGGCGCCGGCCTCGACGTGTACGAGCACGAGCCGGCGCTGAACAGCAAGCTGCTGAAGCTCGCCCACAAAGGCAAGGTCGTGCTGTTGCCGCATATGGGTTCGGCGACGCTCGAAGGCCGTATCGACATGGGCGAGAAGGTGATCATCAACATCCGCGCCTTCTTCGACGGTCATCGCCCGCCCGACCGCGTGCTGCCGCTGCGGGCGTGACCTGCCGTCATGCCGTCATGGTCTTGCCGCGGCAACCACACGTTCGTCTTTGCACAATGTTGGCTTACGAAAGCGCCTTGCGCATGGTGATTGAGGTCGGCCGGTCGTAGCCCTTGTGCGCTGTCCGTTCGGTTTCACGAAAACCGAGGCGGACAAAGGCTGCGTGATTTCCGGTCAGCTCGATCCGGGTCTGGAGCTCGATGGCGGTCCTGTTGTGGCTGCGGGCAAGATCTTCGACGGCCTGCATCAGTCGTTTTCCAATGCCTTGTCCCTGAAGAGCCGGCTCGACCGCGAGCTTTCCAATATAGAGGTCGTCTGCGCGCTTCAGGACGAAGACGCAACCGACGATCTCGCTTTGCTTCAGCGCCAGGAATGTTGTCTCCTCCGTCGCTTTAGCTCTGAGATTTTCGACGGTGAGCCGATGCGCCGAGGATGGCGGGTCAATAACCCCGTCCATGAAGGCGAAGGCGCGCAGGACAAGTGCCAAGATCTCGTCCCAACGGTCGAAATCGGCCGCAAGCTGCACGATGGAAACGTCGGCAGGCAGGCTCACGGGCTGGTTCGCTTGTAGCGGATCGTGTCGAAGCGTGCCGCAAGCGCATCGTAGAGCAGCAGTCGTCCGACCAGCGGCTCGCCAATCCCGGTGATCAGCTTGATCGCTTCCATGGCCTGCAGCGTGCCGATGACCCCGGTCAGCGCGCCGACAATGCCGGCCACCGCGCAGGACGGCACCAGTCCCGGCGGCGGCGCCTCGGGAAAGAGATCGCGGTAGCTTGGGTTCAACGTGCCGTCCGGACCGGTTTCGAACGGTTTCAGCACGGTGACCGAGCCGTCGAAGCGGCCAACGGCGGCATGCACGAGCGGCCGGCTCTCGGCGGCGCAGGCGTCGGCCACCGCATAGCGTGTCTCGAAATTGTCGGAGCCGTCAACGACGATGTCATAACGGGCGATGAGAGCAGGGGCGTTGTCCACGGTCAGCCTGAAATTGTGCTCTTCCACGACGACGTTTGGATTGATGCGGATGATCGCCGCCCTGGCGCTGTCGGTTTTCGCCACCCCGACATCGCCCGTGGCGTGGATCACTTGTCGTTGCAGGTTGGAAAGCGAAACGATGTCGTCGTCGACGATACCGAGAGTGCCAATCCCTGCGGCGGCGAGGTATTCGAGCACCGGCGCTCCCAATCCGCCGGCGCCGATGACCAGCACCCGCGCCCGCTTCAGCCGCTGCTGGCCGGCGCCGCCGATCTCGGGCAGCACGATGTGGCGGGCGTAGCGTTCGAGCTCTTCATCGGTGAGGGCGGCTGTGATCATCGCCGGACCATATAGCGGAGGAAAAAGCTTGTCAGGTATCAATGCATGCCGCTCAGAAGTGCGCCATGAACCAAGTTCAAATGGTCGGCCTGACCGTACCGTGATCGACGGTCAGGAACTGCGCGCGTCCCTTGAGGCTGTCAAACAATGCGGCATCGGTCCCGGTCATGAAAGCCTGGCAGTTCAGCTCCTCCAGGATCGAGAACAAGGCCGCCCGTCGACCGCCGTCGAGATGGGCAGCAATCTCGTCGAGCAGCAGGATCGGCGTCATGCCCGACATCTCGCCGGTTAGCCGCGCATGCGACAAGACAATGCCGACCAGCAGCGCCTTCTGCTCACCGGTCGAACAGAGCTCGGCCGGCATCGCCTTGGGCCGGTGGCGCACCACAAGGTCGGAACGGTGCGGGCCGTCGAGCGTGCGTCCCGCAGTGCGGTCGCGGTCGCGCCCTTGGGCAAGCGCACGACGGAACCGTTCCTCGACGTCGACGGCTGGCAACATACCGATTTCGCCTTCCAGTTCGCCCGAGATGCCGATGTCGGCTTGCGGAAACGGTCCGTCGCCGGGCAGACGGTCGATCATGGCGGCGAGCAGGCGCACCAGTTCGGCACGCGCCGCGGCAATTGCCACGCCGGTCTCGGCCATTTGTATCTCGATTGCGTCGAACCAGGCACCGTCGCGCGAACCGTCGGCGAGCAGTCTGTTGCGGCCGCGCATTGCCTTTTCGTAGTCAAGCGCGCGCTGGCCGTGGCCGGGATCGATCGCCAGCACCAGCCGGTCGAGGAAGCGCCGGCGGTCGGCGGCCGGCCCGGGGAACAGGCCGTCCATGGCCGGTGTCAGCCAGACCACGCGCAGCCATTCCAGCATGTCTTCCGCTGAGCGTGCCGCCGCGCCGTTGATCCGCACCCGCCGGCCGCCTTCGCCGTCGCTGCCCGCTATCCCCGTACCAATCTCGACCTGGCCTTCCGGTCCGTCAAGCCGGGCATGCAGCGCAAAGCCACCATCGCCGCCTTCGCGCGCCACCTCGGCATAGGGTGCGCGGCGCAGGCCCCGGCCTGGCGTGAGCAGCGAGATCGCTTCAAGCAGATTGGTCTTGCCGGCGCCATTGTCGCCGGAGAAAACCACAGCGCCGGGATCAAGGTCGATTGCCAACGCCGCATAGTTGCGAAAATTCGTAAGTGTGAGCTTACTTATGTAGGTCTGCTGCGGTTTTGCAGATCTGGTCACGACAGCAAGATGGCCCCGTTCGGGCCCTACACCCGCATCGGCATCAGCACGTAGAGCGCGGTCTCGTCGGCCATGTCGTGGATCAGCGTCGGGGAACCGGCATCCGCCAGCATGAACTTCGCCTCCGTGCCGGTCAGTTGCGCGGCAACGTCGAGCAGGTATTTGGCGTTGAAGCCAATTTCGATCGGATCGGACGAATAGTCGGCCGCCAGTTCCTCGGTGGCGCTGCCCGAATCCGGGTTGTTGACCGCAAGCGTGACCTGCCCTTCGGCAATCGAAAGCTTCACCGCCCGGCCGCGTTCGGACGAAATGGTCGAGACGCGATCGACGGCGGCGGCGAAACTCTGGCGATCGATAATCAGCTTCTTGTCGTTGCCGGTCGGAATGACGCGCTGGTAGTCTGGGAAAGTGCCGTCGATCAGCTTGGAGGTCAAGATGACGCTGCCGATGGTGAAACGGATCTTGGTGTCCGACAGCTCGGTGGTCACTGCAACATCGGGATCGTCGACCAGCTTTTGCAGCTCGCTGACCGTCTTTCGCGGGATGATGACGCCAGGCATGCCCTCGGAGCCTGCCGGCGCATCGATCTCGGCGCGCGCCAGTCGGTGGCCATCGGTCGCGACCGAGCGCAGCTTCAGCTTGCCGCCGGCCTCGTGCGTGTGCAGATAGATGCCGTTCAGATAATAGCGCGTCTCCTCGGTCGAGATGGCGAACTGGGTCTTTTCGATGAGCCCCTTTAGTCCGACGGAATCGAGCCGGAAAATATGCGAGAACGACCCGGCTGAAAGCTCGGGAAAGTCGGACTGCGGCAGGCATTGCAGGCGGAAGCTCGAGCGCCCCGACGTCACCGTCATGGCGTTGCCGTCTTCGTCGGTCTTCAGCGCCACCTCCGCGCCATCGGCAAGCTTGCGCACGATGTCGTAGAGCAGATGTGCCGGGACCGTCGTCGCCCCGCCACGCTCGACCTTTGCCGGCGTTGCTTCGGTCACCTCCAGGTCCAGGTCGGTCGCCTTCATTTCAAGGCTGGCCCCCTCGGCGCTGAGCAGCACGTTCGACAGGATCGGAATGGTGTTGCGCCGCTCGACCACACGGTGAACATGGTTGAGCGACTTCAGGAGATTTGACCGTTCCAGGATAACACGCATGACGAAACAGGCTCGCTTGAATGAATGAACGGGTCTCCGGCAACCGGCGCCCCGCGAAAGGTCTGAACAGGCTCAGAATCTGCGTAAACTGACAGGAAAAACCCGGCAAACGCAAGCCCGGGCCACCGGTTCGGGCCGGCTGCACGGGCTTTCTGGGGATAAAAAGGCCGAAGTCCGCGAGCTGGCGTTTTTCGGGCCGTCAGGCCTGGTCGTTGATCAGCCTTCTCAGCAATTCGAGTTCCTGCGCCAGTGTGTTGTCGGCACCGGAAAGATCCTCGATCTTGCGCACCGCATGCAGCACGGTCGTATGGTCACGGCCGCCGAACCGCCGCCCAATCTCCGGCAGCGAGCGCGGCGTCATCACCTTCGACAGATACATGGCGACCTGCCGTGGCTTGACGATGGTGCGTGTGCGCCGGTTGGACAGAAGTTCGGTCTTCGACACGTTGTAGTGGCGCGCGACGATACGCTGGATGTCCTCGATACGCACCCGCTTGGGTTCGCCCGAACGATAGATGTGGCCAAGGATCTCGTCGATGCGGTCGATGGTGATCTGCGGTTCGAAGGATTGGCGAAACAAAAGCTGGTTGAAGGCACCTTCGAGCTCGCGTCCGCTGCCGGTCACCGTGCGGGCGACGTGGTTGAGGATCTCTTCGGAAATATCGAGCGACGCATCGTCGAGCTTGGCGGTGGCAAGCCTGAGCTTGAGCATACCGATACGCATAGCGAAATCCGGGGCTGACATTTCCAGCGCGACGCCGCCATTGAGGCGCGAGCGGACGCGGGGCTCCAGCGACTCCAATTCGGACGGCGGCCGGTCGGCAGCGACCACCACTTGCTTGGCGCTGTCGAGCAGCATGTTGATCAGATGGCAGAATTCGTGCTGGATCGACTTGCCCTGCAGGAACTGCATGTCGTCGATAATGAGGAGGTCGATGTCGCGCAGCTGTTCTTTCAGCGTCAGTGCGTTGTTGTCGCGGATCGCGGTGGCGAACCGCCACATGAAATACTCAGCCGTCAGATAGACGACCCGCGATTTCGGATTCTGCTTCAGCGATTCTGCGGCGATCGCCTGCAACAGATGCGTTTTGCCCAGCCCGACCGTCGCGTGGAGAAAGAGTGGATTGAAACGCACCGCGCTCGACTGCGATTCCGCGACCGCCTTGGCGGCGGCAAAAGCCACTCGGTTCGATGGTCCTTCGATGAAGGAGGTGAAAGTGTAGCGTGGATCGAGCGGCGAACCGAGAACATTGTGCCGGAACTCGGTTTCTGCCGGCATCCCTGGGCGGGGTGCCGGGACCCGTTCGACCCTGCTGGGGCTCGCCGTGCCGGCAGAGAGCGCGGTTTGCGTCTGCCTGGTCATCTTGCGCGCCGGGGCCACTTCTGGCTCGACGCTGTTGCGGCCCTGGCGTGTGGCGGTACGAACGACGATCTCGATCTTGAGGATCTCCGGATCCTCGTGCTTCCACAACTCGGTGATGAGATCGAGATAGTGGCCGTTGATCCATGAACGCAGGAATGCGGTTGGCACAGAGATGCGGACAATGCCCTTGGAAGATTCAGCGACCTTCATGCGCCCGAACCAACTCGAATAGACCTCGGTCCCCAGACGCGCCTTCAACTGGGCCTTGACCCGATCGAACTTCTGTTCAGCTTCATTGGAAGCCGCCATGTCGTTCCTTCCGATTAACGTTCCAGGAAATGGGAGGTCGCCTGTAAGCTCCCTTTCGATGCCGCCGCTCTGCATGATCGAGTTCCTTGTCTCTTGTACCTGTTTTCCGCCGGGGATGCGCCTCCTGCATCCATGTTTCCGGCGACCGTGTCTTCGCTGCGACACCATCGCCGCCGCCGGCTGATGAATCGCCTCGTTGTCGGTCCGGCGCCGAAGAGCCGATCCGCTTTGGTCATGTCAGGGCAACAAAATGCCGTCCGGCGAAAAACCGCCGGCGCACCGTCGACCTGCCATGTACAATTACGCCAGTCCCCTACCGTATCGAAAAGACAAACCAACCCCGTCCGCGGAGTTGAATCCGCGCTGTAAACTCTGCCAATTTGAGCTGGCCGGTTTCAGGCTGGTCAAGGGCCAAGGGCCCGTCCCTTCGATGGACAGACATTACCGAAATCGCTGTGGATAGGGCAAGGCCACCCCTAACGGATTTTTAAGGAATCTGACTGGCAAGGAACGTTTCGGACGCCATGCTGCAACAGTTGATTTTGACAAAGCCATTGTGATTCAAACCCTTTTCCGCCGAATATGAAAAAGGCCACACAACGCGAAATTTTCTGAAATAATTCACTTGACAGCCAATTGTCGCCTATCGACTGCAGCTGATGTGAACAAGCTGTGGATCACCATCGGTAAGCTGCTGAAAAGAAATGGTAATCTGTGACGCTCGGAAATTTTCGTATGGGCGGATTCGGAGGCTCCGAATATGAGCGGGCATGTATATGCCGGCAAAGCATTTCGAACTTTGAAATGCTCGCGGAGCGCCGTTTTGCGGGCTTTCTTTTAAGTACTTGCCGGCAAACGAAAAAACCCGGCGCGATTGGCCGGGTTTGAAGAAGCGCAGTTCAAGATGGATATATTAGGCTGACAGCACCTTGACCCGTTGGGCCAGCCGCGACACCTTGCGCGATGCCGTGTTCTTGTGCACCACGCCCTTGGTCGCGGCGCGCATCAATTCCGGCTCGGCCACCTTGAAGGCAGCCTGTGCGGCCGCCTTGTCGCCAGCCGCGAGCGCCTCTTCGACCTGGCGGATGTAGGTCCGGACGCGGGAGCGGCGGTTCTTGTTGATCGCGGCGCGACGGGCGATCTTGCGCGTTGCCTTTTTGGCCGAGGAGGTATTGGCCATGGTGCCTCTCTTCTGATCTGGTGGGCGCTTGCGGGATACCGCAGGGCGCAAAAACAAACGGGCAGCCACAGGGCCGCCTCGATTGGTGCGGCTTATAGTTCAGCTTTTCCGGCGCGTCAACGCTGCAGCGCTTTCTTTTTGACCGGCGCCTTCGTCATCTCATCGGTTCGTGAAATTCGGCTTCCGCTTGCCGGTGAAGGCCGCCATGCCTTCCTTCTGGTCATCCAGCGCAAACAGCGAATGAAATAGCCGGCGCTCGAACCGCAGACCCTCGGTGAGCGTCGTCTCGTAGGCGCGGTTGACGGCCTCCTTTGCCATCATCACCGACGGCAAGGAAAAACCGGCGATCTTGGCCGCTGCCTTAAGCGCTTCCTCGATCAACTCGCCGGCTGGCACCACGCGCGAGACCAGGCCGGAACGCTCGGCCTCGGCTGCGTCCATCATTCGCCCCGTCAAGCACATGTCCATCGCCTTCGACTTGCCGACGAAGCGGGTCAGGCGCTGCGACCCGCCCATGCCGGGCATGACGCCAAGCGTGATCTCGGGTTGGCCAAACTTGGCGGTGTCGGCGGCAATAATGAAGTCGCACATCATCGCCAGTTCGCAGCCGCCGCCCAGCGCATAGCCCGCCACCGCCGCGATGATCGGCTTTCGTGCCCGCGTAAATTCTTCCCAGCCGACGAAGAAGTCCTGCAGATAGGCATCCACATAGGAGATCGACTGCATTTCCTTGATATCGGCACCTGCCGCGAAAGCCTTTTCCGAACCAGTGATGACCATGGCGCCAATGTCGGCATTGGCGCCCATGCTATTCACCGACGCGACCAGTTCCGCCAGCACTTGTGAATTCAGCGCGTTGAGCGCCTGCGGCCGGTTCAGCGTAATCAGCCCGACCTTGCCGCGGGTTTCGACGATGATGGTTTCATAGCCCATGCTTTGCTCCTCCTCCTCGCTTCTGGTTCAAGCCTGACAGGTCCGGCAGTGGAAAGTCGAACGACCGCTTTGCACGATACGCTCGATGTGGCCGCCACAACCAGGCTTGGAGCAGGCTTCGCCCTCGCGATCGTAAACCGCGAAGGAATGCTGGAAGTAGCCCAGCGATCCATCGGTCTGCATATAATCGCGCAACGACGAGCCGCCGGCGGCGATCGCATCGGCGACGACCGAGCGGATTGCTTCGGCCAGGCGTTCGCTCTGCTCTTTGGCTATCTTGCCGGCTCTCGCGAGGGTGCCCGCTTCGCGCAGCGGCGACAGGCCGGCCCGCCAAAGCGCTTCAGAGACGTAGATATTGCCTAGCCCGGCGATCAGCCTCTGGTCCAGAAGTGCCGCTTTCAGCGGTGACTTGCGACCTTTCAGCAACGAAGCGAGCAGCGCGCCGTCCAGTGCATTGCCTGTAGGCTCGACGCCCAATCCCGCCAGCATCGGATGCATGTCGGGCTCGCCTTCCGAAAACAGCATGAACCCGAAGCGGCGCGGGTCGTTGAAGATCACGCGAGAGCGGACGCCGGCAGGTGATACGATGTCGAAGACGACGTGATCGTGAGCGGTATTTTTCGAACGTTCGTGGTGGAACGCGCCGGGCGTTGCGCTCTCGTCGGCCGTTTCGATGCGAAACGAACCCGACATGCCGAGATGGCAGATCAAAACCGGGCCGTTGTCCACGTGGATCGTCAGATATTTGGCACGGCGGCCGAGCGCCGCAATCGTCTTGCCGATCAGCCGCTCCGAAAATCTCTCGGGGAACGGAAACCGCAAATCCGGCCGGCGTGCCTCGATACCGACAATGCGGGCACCTTCAAGGGCCGGCTGCAGGCCGCGCCTGACTGTCTCGACCTCCGGCAGCTCAGGCATGGCCATCTATCGTGGCATGGAAGGAGGTGCCGTAACGGCCGCGCGCCAGCCCGAGATGTTCGGCCACGGTTTCGCCGATGTCGGCAAATGTCGTCCTCAGTCCGATGTCTGCGCCTTTGAAACCCGGCCGCATCCCGATAACCGGAATTCGCTCGCGCGTGTGATCGGTGCCGCGCCACGTCGGATCGTTGCCGTGATCGGCGGTCAAAATGAGCAGATCGCCTGGCCTCAGCCGTGCGAATGCCTCGGGCAGGCGCCGGTCGAAAGCTTCGAGTGCGGCGGCATACCCCGCAACGTCGCGCCGATGCCCGAACTCGGTGTCGAAGTCGACAAAGTTCGCGAAGACGAGGTCGCCGTCGCGGGCATCTTCCATGGCGCCAAGCGCTTTGTCGAACATTGCCATGTTGCCGGCAGCCTTGCGGACTTCCGAGATCCCGCGATGGGCGAAAATGTCGCCGATCTTGCCGACCGCGATAACCCGGCTGCCGCGCGCCGTCAGCCGGTCGAGCAAGGTCGGTTCCGGCGGCGGTACGGCATAGTCGCGACGATTATGCGTTCGCTCGAACGTGGCGGCGGTTTCACCGATAAACGGCCGCGCGATGACGCGGCCGATATTCAGCGGATCGACGAGCCTGCGCACCACTTTGCAGAACTCGTAAAGCCGTTCCAGGCCGAAATGAACCTCATGCGCGGCAATCTGCAGGACGGAGTCGATCGAGGTGTAGCAGATCGGCTTGCCGGTGCGGATATGGTCTTCGCCGAACCGTTCGATGATCTCGGTGCCCGGAGCATGGCAATTGCCGAGGATGCCGGGCACCTTCCCTTCACGCACCATTGTTTCGGTCAATTCGGCTGGAAAGGCGGGAATCGTGTCCGGGAAGTAACCCCAGTCGAAACGGACCGGCAGGCCGGCTATTTCCCAATGGCCCGATGGCGTGTCCTTGCCGCTCGAAACCTCTTGGGCTGCGCCATGAAAGGCGGCGGCAAGCGGGGCACTGCCGGCATTCTCGAACCTGAAACCCGTCGCCGTTGCCGCGGCCTGGCCGAGGCCGAGCGCGAGCATATTTGGTACGAGAAGGGGTCCGTCACGCAGGCCTTCGCGATCGGCGCGGCCTTCTGCGCAGGCCCGCGCGATGTGTGCGAACGTGTTGGAGCCGGTGTCGCCATAGCGTTCGGCATCGGCCGCGCCGCCGATGCCGAAAGAGTCGAGGACAAAAAGGAAGGCGCGTGCCATCTAATGGTTCATCATTGCCTGTGTGTTGGCTCAGACATAGGGTTCCGCGCCGCCATTGGCAATTCGGAAACCCGAACGGCACGGCTTGGCGTGCTGGCCCGGGAGAGACGAATCGCGGCATGGTCGATCTGCCGATCGAAATGCGCGGCGTGGAACTCGCATGAGGCCTGCCCTGAACGCATTCGCCGCCGTACTGGCTTTGCTGCTGGATGCGTCTTGCGCAAACCTGGCGCGAGCCGATTGGCGCGATGTTATCGGAACGTTCCGTATCGGTATCGTCGCCGAACCGTTGCCGGTCCGAGGGACTATGTGCTGGCTGCAGCCATCGTGCGTCTAGTCTCGGCCCGCGGTCGCAAGCAATAGCAACAGCCCGTTAGCGGGCTTCAGGCGTCAGCAATCGCTGCACGGAATGGTCGGGCTCCTGCGCGGCCGCAGATAATAAGTTTCCGCCATCGATATCGAATTGAAGACCGAGCTCAACCCGAACCGGCTTTGGCCGTCCGCCGACCAGGTGATGATTGGCTTGTAGGCGAGATCGCTTTCGACCCGAATGAGGAAAGTGCCTTTGATCTTGAGCGCGCTCGGGACCGTTGTGGTGGAATCCTTGACCGCGTCGACACTAGACACGCCATCGACCAGCTTGCGCGACCACACGACCAGGACTTTCGGCGTCGTCTCGTTCGTCACCTGTATCGCCGTGATAATGATCTTCGGTTTCGAGCGGTTGTAGGGCTGCAGCGTGGAACTGCCGATCGCCATGATGGCATCGACATCGGCCGCCTTGATGGTCTGCTGCTGCGTGACGAGATCCGCTACCATGCTGCCGATGCGGCTGACCTTCTTGCTGGTCTCGATGGCTTGCGAGGCCTCCATTGTCATAAAGTACATGATCAACAGGACAGGCACGATGAGGGCAAACTCGACAGCCGCAATACCGCGGCGGTCCGAGCAAAGCCGGACTGCTCTTGTACAAATCCCTGCGATGCCCAGCTGTGCCCCCGCACGAATCATGGCTTTGCCCTTTTCAAGCGACTACGTGGTTCAGTTGTCGAACGGCTCGTTCTGCCAAGTGATCGAAGCAAAATGCAGCGTTTTGCCGTCCTTTAGGTTGGCCATCGATTTGGCCATGAAGTCGGTCATCACCGGCCATTTGTAAAAAACCCGCAGCATGTTTCTCGACTCCGCCAGGCCAGGTGCGACGGTGAAGGTCTGTGTGCTCGTGCCCTTGGTCAGCACGACGTCACCATCCTGGATCTTGAAACCGGCCAGCGCCGCATCGGCGAAGGTGGGATATTCGCGCAAGTCCACCAGCAATCCGGGACAGGTCTTGGCGACCATGATCTCCAATTTGGTGCAGATCATATCCCGCAGCTTGGTACCGGACACATCGGTCGGTCTTAGTTGGCCGGTACGCAGCTGGCGCGCGATGTCGTCGGTGGCGTTTGCCATCACTTCCTGTGCGGCAAAAGAAATGCAGCTCTCCAGGATGGCGAAGACAAGAAGCGCGAAAGGAATTGCAAGCATGGCGAATTCGATCGCCGTGCTTCCGCGGCGGTCGCCCAGAAACCGTCTTGGAAAACCTGCTCGTCCTGCCTTGCTCATGTCCTCTGCCCGCCGATGCCGCTTCTGTATCGGTCCCACCCTTAGTCGGAACCGATTGAAGTCCGGTTGGAATGACCATTAAATTCAACGGGAAGGCCTTAACCCGGCGATAACCGAAGCACGTTCCCGCTAAAGGCGGAGACGTCGGCTAGCTAATGCCCGGCGCTCATTTCGGCTTCAGAGGCCTTCTCGGCATCGCTCTTATACGAGCTTTCGCAATATGGCGCGCAGGACATGGTCTGTACTTCGGAACGCCGATAGATGCGCACCGACGACGCTGCCTGGCGCACGACGGTTATTTGCTCATCGACGATCGGGTTACCCTCTTGGTCGAGGACGACGAGATTGGTGACGCCAAATCCCTTGCCGGTCAGTACGATGGTCGATGCGTCCTGCACGGAGGCGTCGGCGATCGCCGGATTGCCGACGACAATCGTATCGGCGGCGCGCGACAATTTGATAATCTTTGCCTGGTTCATCGTCACCTCGATGCCGGCGCCGGCCTTGGCTGGAAAGGCGAAAGCCGCTGCGGCAAAAAGCACGGCAACTGGAAATGATGATCTCGGCCCGGCCATTGAGGCGCCCCCTGGCAAACTGTTCAACAGAACATGAACGAGATTGGTGAACCAACCGTTAAGCGGCTGGAGTTCAGGATTAAGCCGGAACCGGCATTGGGCCTAGCCGGCACGGCAGAACGTCCTTGCCGAATTGCGCCTTTTGCGCCTTTTGTCAGCCCGTGGGCCCAGCGGCGGGTATTTTAGTTCTGGGTTAACCACGCAATGTCGTCGAAGCGGGAAAGGAATCGGTAAGCCTGTTTATTAAGCCGATTGAAACAGCTTCTCCTTAGATTCGCAGTATCCGATCAGCCACCAAGAGAAGTTGACGGAAGTGCTGTAACAATTGGAGTAGGAGCTCGAATGTCTAACCTCATCGCACGTTTTGTGAAGGACGAATCCGGCGCGACCGCTATCGAATACGGTCTGATCGCCGCCCTTATCGCGCTTGCCATCATGGTCGGCGCCGGCTCGCTCGGCAACGCGCTGAACGCCAAGTTCAGCACCATCTCCACTAAGGTGAGCGGTAGCTGATCGTAACTCGCTTGTTCTCCAAATAAGGGCCGCCGCACTGGCGGCCCTTATTTAGTCTTTAGTCCCAGCACGATTTGAAATTCGGGCCTCATCAATCGTTAAGCGAATGTGACTAGGCTGAGGGCCAGATGCAATTTGACCACAGGCGCGCCGATGCTTGAAGCCGTGATCTTCGTCGTGTTTCCGTTCTGCATGCTGTTTGCCGCAATCTCCGACATGCTGTCGATGACGATCGCCAATCGCGTGCCGGTGTTGCTTGTGGTTGTCTTCGCCTTGGTTGCGCCTTTGGCCGGCATGGACTGGGCCACCTATGGCTGGCATTTCGCCGCCGCCGGCCTGGTACTCGCGGTGACGTTCGGCCTGTTCGCGCTCGGCGGTATGGGCGGCGGCGACGCCAAGCTGCTGGCCGCCACTGCGATGTGGATGGGACTGAACATCCATCTCATCGAATACCTCGTCGCCTCGACATTCATCGGCGGTCTGCTGACGCTTGCCATCCTCGCCTATCGGAAATCGCCGCTTGCCGCCGTCACAAGCCACAATCCGTTCCTGCGCCATTTCGCCGATGAGGCGACCGGCGTTCCGTACGGCATCGCGCTTGGCGTTGGCGGTCTGCTCACCTATTCCGACTCGCCATTGATGGCCTGGGCACTTACCAGGCTGGCGGGCTGAATTTCGCTTTACGCCGTTGGCGCCGAGCAGGCGAGTTGGCCACGTTTTCCTTCGGGCCGGGCTTGTCGATCTAATTTATATAAACGTTAAATTAATCACGATCGTAAGTATAACATTAACCTTGTTTTGACGATTGCCGCTGCAAAGTCCCGCTTGGCTACGTGGTTTGCCAAGGCGAGGTTCGGACAGATGCCAGCATCCCGATTGATTATTCTGAGCGTGGCGATAGCCGCGGCCGGTGGTGCAGGCTATGTCGCGAAGAACATGGTCGTGGCTCCCCCGCCTCCGGTTGTCGATTCCGGTCCTCAGGCGCCGACGATCGCACTGCAGGATGTGCTTGTTCTTTCCGGCGACGTTCCGATGGGCAGTCCGCTTGAAAACAACATTTCCTGGGAGTCATGGCCGTCCGCCGGCATCAACGCAAATTTCATCACCCGCGCCGCCGAGCCTGAAGCGCTGGACAAGCTGAAGGGCGCCGTCGCCCGCGTGGCGCTCTACGCCGGCGAACCGCTGCGGCGCTCGAAGCTGATCGGTGAGGGGCAAAGCTTCATGTCGTCGATCCTGCCCTCCGGCATGCGGGCTGTTGCCACAAGCATCTCGGCCGACACCTCGGCCGGTGGCTTTATTCTTCCCAACGATTTCGTCGACGTCATCATGACCCGCAGAGCCGATCCCGCCAATGGCGGTGGTTCGGGCTTCACGACCGAAACTATTCTCAAGAATATTCGCGTCCTGGCGATCGACCAGACCATTCAGGAAGACGAGGAAGGCAAGAAGACCAGGGTGGGCCAGACCGCCACCCTGGAACTGACGCCGCAGCAGTCAGAGATCATCACCGTCGCACAGCAGATGGCGGATCGCCTGACATTGGCGCTGCGCTCGATCAAGGATAGCCAGGACAAGAATGTGGGCGAAGCCGATTACCTGGTTTCCGGCAATGGCCGGCGCGGAACGGTGCGGTTGATCAAGTCGGGCGAAGTTTCCGAAGTGGGGGCAAGGAAATGAGTCTAAAAACCAAACTGCCGCTCACGCTGGCTGCGGCGATCGGCCTGTTTCTCCTTGGAACGAATGCATATGGCATCCTCGATGCCAGTGCGGCGGGCAATGCCAGGGTTACGGCTTCGACCGCCACCCAGCGGGTCAAGCTTGGACTGAACAAGTCGGTGGTCATCGACCTCCCGAGTGATGCCTACGACATTCTCGTCGCCAACCCCGCTGTAGCCGACGCGGTGACCCGCACCGCCAGGCGCATCTATCTGTTTGGAAAGGCGGTCGGCGAGACCAATATCTTCGTCTTTGGCCCGAATGGCGAGCAGATCGTCAGCCTTGACCTAGCGGTCGAACGTGACGTCGCCGGGCTGGAGGATTACATCAAGCGCTTCATCCCGTCATCGGAGGTCAAGGTCGAGTTGCTGAACGACAACGTCGTTCTGACCGGAACCGTTGACACTCCTCTGGACGCCAAGCGCGCGGCTGATCTGGCGAACATCTTCGTGTCCGGCGGCGAGGCGACCACGGGTCAATATTCGCAGACCGCTGCCGGCGGTTCGGCTGAAGCCGGCGTCGCCATCGACAACCCGGATGCCGAGCGCCGCGTCAGCAAGATCGTCAACCTGCTGCAGATTATCGGCGACGACCAGGTGACGCTGAAGGTGACGGTCGCGGAAGTCAGCCGCTCGGTGATGAAGCAGCTCGGCGTCAACATGGTCGGCAACGGTAGCAGCAACGGCATTAGTTGGAAGTCGTTCAGCACCCCCGCATATGGATTAGGAAAACCACTGTCGCAATTTTCGGGGGCCTCGATCGGCACCTCGACGCTCCAGGCGTACATAAACGCCATGGAGCAAAGCGGTGTCATGAAGACGCTGGCCGAGCCGACTCTCACCGCCGTCTCCGGCGAGAAGGCGACCTTCAAGGTCGGCGGCGAATTCAATATCATCACCGGCCGAACAAGCAACGTTTCAAACGACAATCAAACTGGCCAGATTACCTACGAGCACGAACGCCTTGAATATGGAATTGGGCTCGAATTCCAGCCGGTCGTGCTCTCGGCGGGCCGCATCAGCCTAAAAGTGAGGACGTCGGTTTCGGAACCTACGACGGAAGGCGCGGTAGCGCTCGAAGGGCTTGGTGACTTGCCTGGCACCACTTTTCTGTCGATCCGCAAACGCTTGGCCGACACCACGGTGGAATTGCCCTCCGGCGGTTCCATGATGATCGCGGGCCTTGTCCGCGACGACATCAGGCAGGCGGTTGCCGGGTTGCCCGGCCTGACCAAAATACCGGTGCTAGGCACGCTGTTCCGCAGCAGGGATTTCGTCCGCAACGAGACCGAACTCGTCATCATCATCACGCCCTATCTGGTGAAGCCGGTGGCGCGCAACGATCTTGCCAAACCGGATGACAATTTCAACGCAGCCAGCGATGGCGCCGGCATGTTCCTTGGCCGCGTCAACCGTGTCTACGGCACCATGCAGACCGACAAGCCCAACGGCCGCTATCACGGCGTTGTCGGCTTCATCTACAAGTAAGCGGGGAAGTGGACATGTCTCAGTCAGTATCGAAGGCAAGGGCGGTCACCGCGATACGGTCCGTCCATTCGCGAATCTGGCGGCCGGCCGTTCCCATCATAGCGATCGCGGTGGCGGCATCACTGGCCGGCTGCGCCAATCGCGACAGCGTCACGGTCGGTGCCATACCGGACGATTATCGCACCACTCATCCGATTGTCATCGCCGAGAAGATCCAGAAGATCGACCTTCCGGTCGGCGCCGGCGACCGTGGCATGACCAGATCCCAGCGTAACACGCTCCTCGGCTTCCTGGACGGATACGACAGGAGCGCGGCTCCGGTGCTGACGATCGAGATTCCGAGCGGCTCGGCCAACGAAATCGCAGCGGCCGCGGCCGGCCGCGATTTCGCCAGGCTGGCCATAGCCAGCGGCATCAGCCGGAAGCGGATCGCCATGCGGTCCTATCAGTCTGTTTCGGCCGAAGCGTCCGCACCGGTCCGTGTTGCTTACGTCTCGGTGAAGGCTCAGACGGATAAATGCGGGCGCTGGCCCGAAGACCTGCTGGAGACTTCGGAAAACAAGCACTATGCCGATTTCGGCTGTTCGTATCAGAACAACCTGGCTGCCCAAATGGCCAATCCGTCCGATCTGATCGGGCCACGCAAGCCGACGCCGATCGACGCGGAAAATCGCGGCGCGGTGATCGACGTCTATCGTGACAGAGGTATTTCGGACGAATTCCTCGGCAATTCGGAAGTCGAATATTAACGAGTGTTGAGGCTCAACAAACCCTAAGCCGCGCAAGTCACGGAAAGTGATGATAATGAGCAATCTTGCCTATGAAACAGAGGTACCGGGCGGCGAAACCTCGGAGCAGGATATTGCCGCGATGCAGGCGTTGCGGCCGATCCCGCGCATTTCGATCCAAGCATTCTGCGAGACCGAAGGCGTAGCCAATCCGGTCGAGCGCGCCGGCGAGGATCGCCGCATGGCCAAGGCCCATCTGAAGGTGCATATGGGGGGCATCCCCACCGCTATCGAATTCTATCAGTCGGCGCCGACACCGAACCTGATCCTGCTTGAATCGCGCAGCGAGCCGAAGCTGTTGCTGGAACAACTCGCGCAGCTCTCCGAGCATTGTGACCCGAGCTCCAAGGTGGTGGTTGTCGGCCATTACAACGATGTCGGCCTGTACCGCGAACTCATCCGCTCGGGCATTTCCGAATATGTCATCGCGCCCGTATCGATGGCCGACATCGTCAGCGTGGTGTCTTCGATCTTCGTTGATCCGGAAGCTGAGCCGATCGGCCGCTCGATTGCCTTCATCGGCGCCAAGGGTGGCGTCGGCTCCTCGACCATAGCCCATAATGTGGCGTGGGCCATGTCGTCCCTTTTCAAATCCGAAGTGGTTGTCGCCGATCTCGACCTCGCCTTCGGAACGGCCAATATCAATTTCGACCAGGACCCGGCGCAAGGCATTGCCGAGGCGGTCTTCTCGCCGGAACGCGTCGACGAGGTCTATCTCGACCGGCTGCTCGCCCAATGCGCCGAGCATCTGTCGCTGCTTGCGGCACCTTCGACCCTGGAGCGGGTCTACGATTTCGATCCTGACGCCTTCACCCAGCTTATCGACATAGCCCAGCGTAGCGCGCCGCTCCTCGTGCTTGATGTTCCCCATGTCTGGGCCGGCTGGACCAAGAACACCCTGGTCAAGGCCGACGAGATCGTCATCACGGCTACGCCCGAACTGGCCAATCTGCGCAACACGAAGAACCTGGTCGACATGCTGAAGCGGCTTCGTCCGAACGATCCCGCACCAAAGCTTGTAATCAACCAGGCCGGCGTGCCGAAACGTCCCGAGATTACACCGTCCGACTTCTCCGAATCACTCGGCCTTTCGCCGATGTCGATCATCCCGTTCGAGCCCCTTTTGTTCGGAAATGCTGCCAATAATGGGCGTATGCTCGGTGAAATGGATGCCAAGAATCCGGTCGTCGCCACGATCAACGAGATCGCCCATGTGCTGACAGGGCGCAGCGAAATCAAGGTGAAGAAAAAGGCTGGCCTCGGCAACCTGATCGGCAAGCTTTCGCGCAACAAGAAGTGATGCCTCAGCGGTGGAATTGGTAAGCGATCATGTTTGGTAAAAGAGGCAGCGACGACGGCAACCGGACCATTCCGGAATTCCGTCAGCCAGCACCTGCGCCTGCTGCGCCGGCGGCCGCGAACCCTGTGGAAGCGGCTGTAGCTGCCAGGCCGGCGGCGCTGCCGCCATCTGGTGCGCCGGCGGTTCGCCGTGCGGTCGAGCCGCCGCCATTGGCCCCGGAGCCGAAAACGATCCAGCGCCAAAAGAGCGAAACCTACTACGATACCAAAAGCCAGGTCTTCGCCGCACTGATCGACACGATCGACCTGTCGCAGCTGGCCAAACTCGATCCCGAAAGCGCGCGCGAGGAAATCCGCGACATCGTCAACGACATCATCGCGATCAAGAATTTCGCGATGTCCATCGCCGAGCAGGAAGAGCTTCTCGAGGATATCTGCAACGACGTTTTGGGCTACGGGCCACTGGAGCCACTGCTTGCCCGCGACGATATTGCCGACATCATGGTCAATGGCTCCAAGAACGTCTACATCGAAGTCAACGGCAAGGTCGAGCAGACCGGCATCCGTTTCCGCGACAACCAGCAGCTCCTCAACATCTGCCAGCGTATCGTCAGCCAGGTTGGCCGCCGCGTCGATGAATCGAGCCCGATCTGCGATGCGCGTCTTCCTGATGGCTCCCGTGTCAACGTCATCGCACCGCCCCTGGCTATCGACGGCACCGCACTTACCATCCGCAAGTTCAAGAAGGACAAGCTGACGCTCGACCAGCTGGTCAAGTTCGGCTCGATTTCGCCGCAAGGGGCCGAGATTCTCAAGATCATCGGCCGTGTTCGCTGCAACATTGTCATCTCGGGCGGTACCGGCTCAGGCAAGACGACGCTACTCAATTGCCTGACCAACTATATCGACCGCGAGGAACGCGTCATCACCTGCGAGGACTCAGCTGAGCTGCAATTGCAGCAGCCGCATGTGGTGCGTCTCGAAACCCGTCCGCCGAACCTCGAAGGCGAGGGCGAAGTGACCATGCGCGACCTGGTCAAGAACTGCCTGCGCATGCGGCCCGAACGCATCATCGTCGGCGAAGTGCGCGGACCCGAAGTGTTCGACCTGCTGCAGGCGATGAACACCGGCCATGACGGCTCGATGGGGACGATCCACTCGAACAGCCCGCGCGAATGCCTCAACCGTATAGAGTCGATGATCGCCATGGGCGGCTACACGCTGCCGCAAAAAACCGTGCGCGAAATCGTCGTAGGCTCCATCGACGTGATCATACAGGCTGCACGCCTGCGCGACGGATCGCGGCGGATCACCCACATCACCGAGGTGATCGGCATGGAAGGCGACGTCATCATCACCCAGGACATCGTTCTCTATAACATCAAGGGCGAGGACGCGAACGGCAGGCTGCTGGGCGAGCACGTGTCGACTGGCATCGGCCGTCCTCATTTCTGGGAGCGCGCCCGCTATTACGGCGAGGAGCAGCGCCTCGCGGTTGCGCTCGAGGCGATGGAGAAACGCGCTGACTGATCCGTCTGGAAGCGTGGGGGCCAGGGTCGATGTTCGGAATTGACGGCACCGTATTGGCATTCGTCGTGCTCGCCGGCTTCAGCGCCGGCGCTGTGGCCTATGCTTTCCTGTTCAACCGGATCAGCACCGAGAAGCAGGTCGGCAAGCGGCTTGAATCGATCAAGACCGCCGAGACGGATCGTTCGGTCGTCAAGGCTTCGCGCGATCGCGTGGCGGAAGCGGCCAAGCGTCGCAAGTCCGTCCAGGATTCGCTGAAGGATCTCGATCAAAAGCAAAAGTCCAATCAGAGCCTGGTCAAGAAGCCACCGCTGAAGATCCAAATCCGTCAGGCAGGCATGAAGATCTCGCTTGAGCGCTTCTATGTCTACTCGGCGGTCTGCGGCGTCGTCTTGACGGCTCTTGTCTATTTCATCGGCGCACCACTGCTGGTCTTGCCGGCTGCGCTGCTGGTCGGCGTCTTGGGTCTGCCCCGCTGGTTCGTCTCGTTTCGCCGCGCGCGCCGCGTCAAGGCGTTCCTCAACGAATTTCCGAACGCACTCGATATCATCGTGCGTGCGGTAAAATCCGGTCTGCCGCTGAACGATGCCGTGCGCCTGATCGCCAACGAATCCCCCGAGCCGGTCAAGACCGAGTTCCGCCGCATCGTCGATTCGCAGCAAATGGGTTTGTCGATCCCCGACGCTGCCATGCGCATGCCAGAAACGATGCCGTGCACCGAGGCGAGCTTCTTCGGCATCGTCATCCAGATTCAGTCTCAGGCCGGCGGCAATCTTTCCGAAGCGCTGGGCAATCTTTCGCGCGTGCTTCGCGACCGCAAGAAAATGAAAGCCAAGGTCCAGGCGTTGTCCATGGAAGCCAAGGCATCCGCCGTGATCATCGGCGCCTTGCCTTTCGTCGTCGCCTTTCTCGTCTATTTGACGAGCCCGAACTACATCATGCCCCTCTTCACCACCAGCACCGGCCATCTGATCCTCGGTTGTTCCGGCATCTGGATGTCGATGGGCGTCCTGGTAATGCGCAAGATGATGAACTTCGAAGTCTAGGACTCGCGTATGACCGATCACGTCATCAGAACTCTCACCGATCCGTCTCTGCTGATCGCACTGCTGGTCGGCATTGCGGTGTTTGCGACCGTCTTCACGCTGCTGCCCGCCTTTGGCGGAAACCAGCTCAAGGCGCGCATGAAATCCGTGGCGCTGGAGCGCGATGAGCTGCGCGCCAAGCAGCGTGCGCGGCTGGCAGTCGAAGCCGACCGCCGACGCAAGGGCCTGCGCGAAGAACAGTCGGTCGGCATGCGCAATATTGTCGATCGCCTGGATCTCAGGCGTGCGCTGGCGGATGAAGGTACCTTGCAGAAATTGAAAGTGGCGGGTTTTCGCGGGCAAAATCCGCTGACGCGCTTCCTTTTCTTCCGTCTCGTTCTGCCCTTTATCGGCTTTGCATTGGCGGCGATGTATCTGTTCGTGCTCGGAGGATTGCCCGAGCAGCCGCTTTTCGTGAAGCTGTTCGTGTGCATCGTGGTAGCCTATGCGGGGTTCTACGCGCCGGTGCTCTACGTCAACAACCGCGCTACCAAGCGCAAGCAGTCGATTCAGATGGCGTGGCCGGACGCGCTCGACCTGTTGCTGATATGCGTCGAGTCCGGCATGTCGGTGGAAGCAGCGCTTCGCAAGGTCGCCGATGAGATCGGCGCGCAATCGGTGGCATTGGCGGAAGAATTCATCCTGACCAACGCCGAGCTTTCCTATCTGCAGGAGCGCAAGCAGGCCTACGAGAACCTTGCAAGCAGAACCGGCCTGGAATCCGTCAGGTCGGTGTCCCAGGCGTTGGTTCAGG
The DNA here is from genome assembly GCF_040318035.1 of Mesorhizobium sp. M1329. Lineage (NCBI taxonomy): Bacteria > Pseudomonadati > Pseudomonadota > Alphaproteobacteria > Hyphomicrobiales > Phyllobacteriaceae > Mesorhizobium > Mesorhizobium sp. M1329. The sequence continues at coordinate 68,502 of NZ_JAMYLN010000014.1, forward strand.
CCGAGCGCTACGGCACGCCGGTGGCGCATGCTCTGCGCGTGCTTGCCGCTGAGAGCCGCGACATGCGCATGAATGCCGCCGAGAAGAAGGCCGCGGCCTTGCCGCCGAAGCTCACCGTGCCGATGATCCTGTTTTTCCTGCCGGTGCTGTTCGCCATCATTCTGGGTCCCGCCGGCATCCAGGTGAGCCAGCGCGGCATCTTTGGCGACCAGCCGAAATCCAGCAGCGAGTAGCGCCAGTAGCGTCGCCACAAACGCTGATATGATTTCAAAGCCGCGCGGCCGGTGCAGCGCGGCTCTTTGCGTTAGGCGTGTTGCGGAATTTCGCGCACCGGTTCGGCGCTTGAGCCGGTCAGTTGGTGGCGGGCTTTGCCTTGTCCTGGTCCTTGAGCTGGCTCCAGGCATTCTGCTGCGCCAGCATCTGGCGCAGGTAAGCGACATTGGCCTGCGCCTGATCCGGCGACAGCTCTTGCGAGGCGATCTTCTCGGCCTCGTCGAAACGGCCTTGCAGACCGACGACCAGCGCCAGGTTCTGGCGGACGCGACTGTCTGCATTCGGCTGCTGGGCGGCCGAGCGCATATAGGTTTCGGCCGTGCGCAAATCACCTTCCAGCACGTACGACATGCCGAGATTGGAAAGGACCGATGGTTCGTTCGGCCTGAGGTCAAGCGCCTTGCGATAGCCTTGGCGCGCCTCGTCCTTCTGGCCGAGCTGGTCGAGAATGGCAGCTTCCGCCGACACCAGTTTCCAGTCAGGATATTCGGGGGTCTGCGCGCGGCGCACGGCATCGAGAGCCGGCTCGAACTGACCGTTGGCGGCTAGCGCCTTGCCATAGGCGGCGAGCACGTCGCGATCCTTCGGCAAGGCAATCGCCAGCTTGCGCATCACCGCAAGCGACTGGTCTGCGTCGCCGTCCATCTGCAGCGCCGCTGCATAGTTTGTCGCGATCCGCTTGTCGCTGGGGTTTTTCGAATAGGACTGGCCGAGCGCCATCGTAGCGTTGTGCAGTTCGCCCGCCGACATTGTTTCCAGCGGCTTGCCGCTTGGACGAGAAATCGAGCCAGTCGTCAATTTGCTGGTTCCGCAGCCGGCGACGCCTGCGGCAAGCACCATCATCAACGCCGTGGTGATCAGCCTATTTGCGCTGGCGTTCATCCTGCGGTTGGTCGGCATCGGCACCAGGGCTCCGTTCATCGCGTGACCATTTGCGTGGCCATCTTCCCTCCCGCAGAAATATTCTGTTAACCCTAACGGAGAGTTAAGAAACGCCGACTCGGAAGCGGAGACCAGCGAATGCCTGTCGAACTCGTCGAGAAAGAATTGAGCAATGCGCTGCCGGTCCATCTGGTGGCCAAGGATGCTCTGGCGGCGTCGGGCCTTGCGCCATCCTCGGTCGCCTGGGCCAAGGCCAACGGCTTTTCCGGCGAGGCCGGCAGGACGCTGATTGTACCTGGCGACAACGGCGCGATTGCCGGAGCCCTGTTCGGCACCGGTGATGGCGAGGGCGCACTGGCCATCGGCGCACTAGCGAGAGCCTTGCCCGAAGGCGACTGGCATTTTGCGTCCGCGCCGGCCAAGCCCGAGCTTACGGCACTCGCCGTGGCGCTCGGCGGCTATGTCTTCACCCGCTACGGCAAGAAGCCAGGCAAGACGCTGCGCCTCGCGCTCCCGGCTGGCACCGACGCCGCCCGCATCCGCCGCCTCGCCGATGGCGTTTTCCTGGCGCGCGATCTGGTCAACACGCCGACCAGCGATATGGGCCCCGGGCAGTTGGAGAAAGCCGCCCGGAGCTTGGCCGCGACGCACAAGGCCGAAATATCGGTCACCAAAGGCGACGATCTTCTTGCCGCCAACTTTCCGATGATCCACGCCGTCGGTCGGGCTTCTGCTGACGCGCCACGCCTGATCGACATGATTTGGGGGCTGAACAATGCCCCCAAGATAACGCTGGTCGGCAAGGGCGTCTGCTTCGATACAGGCGGTCTCGACATCAAGCCGTCCTCGGGCATGCTTTTGATGAAGAAGGACATGGGGGGCGCTGCCAACGTGCTGGGCCTCGCTTCCATGATCATGGCCACCGGCCTGAAGGTTCGGCTGCGTGTGCTCATCCCCGCTGTCGAGAATTCGATAGCCGGCAACGCCTTCCGGCCAGGCGACGTGCTGGTGAGCCGCAAGGGCATCACCGTCGAAATCGGCAACACCGACGCCGAAGGACGGCTGGTGCTCGCCGATGCCTTGGCCTTGGCCGATGACGAGGAGCCGCAGATGCTGGTCGATATGGCAACGCTGACAGGCGCTGCCCGTGTTGCGCTCGGTCCCGACCTGCCGCCGTTCTATACCGGTGACGAGGCGCTTGCATCCGAGCTGGCGGACGCCTCCGTTGCGGTCGAGGATCCGCTATGGCGCATGCCGTTGTGGAAGCCCTATGACGCCAAGCTGGCGTCGAAGGTGGCCGACATCAATAACGTCACACCGGATGGTTTCGCCGGCTCGATCACGGCGGCGCTTTTCCTGAAGCGCTTCGTCGAAAAGACCGCCAACTGGGCGCATCTCGACATCTTCGCCTGGAACCCGTCCGACCGCCCGCACGGCCTTGCCGGCGGCGAAGCGCAAGGCATCAGGGCGCTGGAGCAGGTCATTTCGAACCGCTACGGCTGATTCTCGGGCAAGCCGACGAAGGTGCTGACTGAAACGGAACCGAAACAATTTTCCGTCATGCTGGCCGGATGTCGATTATCATGCGTCCAAGCCAGGCCTTGCGACTGTGGCAACAGGTGGTGCTGTCGGAGGTGCGCGATGACGCGCCCGACCTCACCATGCGCCAGACGGCGATCCTGTTCACCATCTATCTCGATCCGCCGCCACACACGGTACGGGGGTTAGCCGCCCGCCTCAACGTCACCAAGCCGGTGATCACCCGTGCGCTCGATACGATGGGGGCGCTGAAACTGGTGTCGCGCCACCGCGACGAGCTCGACAAGCGCAACGTGCTGGTCAGGCGCACAGTCGAAGGCGCGCTCTTTGTCGAGCGCTTTGGCGATGTTATCATCGCCAGAGCCCAAGAGTTGCCCATTTAACCAAGTTGCCCATTTGAACGAGTGCCGATTTGACCGCCAGGGATGCCCGCCTCCATGCCTTCCGCTCCGATCTCGCCGACGCCAGGCTGAAAGGCGAGGTCGCCGCCGACCGTTTTGTCGCCGGCCGGCCGGCGCGCATATCAGCCTCCGTGGCCGATATCCGCAAGGCTCCGCGCCCGGATGCCGGCGTCAACACGCAAGCCCTGTTCGGCGACGATATTCTCGTCTTCGATGACGCGGAAGGCTGGGCCTGGATCCAGGCTGAGCGCGACGGCTATGTCGGCCATGTCGCCGACACGGCGCTGGGCACGCGCGACCATGCGCCAACCCACATCGTTTCGGTGCCACGCACCTTTCTCTACCCGGGACCCGACTTGCGCTTCCCGCTGAGCGGGCAATTGTCGATGGGATCGTTGGTGACCGTGACGGGCTCGGCCGAAACGCGCAGCACGCATTATGCGCTGTTGCCGTCCGGCGAGGCGGTCATATCTGGCCATCTCAGGCCTATCGCCGAGGCGGCTGCCGACTACGTCGCGGTTGCCGAGGCCTTTCTCGGCACGCCCTATCTGTGGGGCGGCGCCTCCGGCTTTGGCATCGATTGTTCCGGTCTCGTGCAACTTGCAATGCACATGGCTGGCAGGCAAGTGCTGCGCGACACCGACATGCAGGCGACCACCATCGGTGAACCGCTCGACCCCGGGCCGGATTTTGCGGGGTTGCGGCGCGGCGACCTGGTCTTCTGGAAAGGCCACGTCGCGATCATGACGGACCCGGAGACCATGATCCACGCCAACGGCCACACGATGCTGGTGTCGCTTGAAGGACTGAGGGAGGCGGTCGCCCGTATCGGCTATCTCTATGGCGGACCGACCGGGTTTCGCCGGCCGTAATGCGAATCGATCACCTTTTGTTCTGATTCTGCTTGGCGATTGCGCGTCACCGCGCTACCTCTGGCGCGTGACAGAGCAGCCGCGCCTTGCCGAACAGAATGCCGCCGTCGTCCTGCCCGAGCCATTCGTCAAATGGTTTGCAGAAAAGGGCTGGTCGCCGCGCGCCCACCAGATCGATTTGCTGGCCAAGGCCCAGGGCGGGCAGTCGGTATTGCTGATCGCGCCGACCGGCGCCGGCAAGACGCTGGCCGGGTTCTTGCCATCGCTGACCGAACTGGCTGGCCGACCGAGGAGAAGGCCGGGGCAGGCGCACCGAGGCATCCACACACTCTACATCTCGCCGCTGAAGGCGCTGGCCGTCGACATCGAGCGCAATCTCGGCAAACCCGTCGAAGAAATCGGGCTGCCGGTCACCGTGGAGACGCGCACCGGTGACACGCCCGCACACAAGCGCCAGCGGCAGAAGCTGGCGCCGCCCGACATTCTCCTGACCACACCCGAGCAATTGGCGCTGCTGATTGCCGCGCCCGATGCCAGGCGCTTCTTCGAGGACCTGCGCTATGTCGTGCTCGACGAATTGCATTCGCTGGTGACCTCGAAGCGCGGGCATCTCCTGTCGCTCGGGTTGGCCCGGCTGCGCTCGTTTGTGCCCGCGCTGCAGACGATAGGCCTGTCGGCGACGGTCGCCGAGCCCGACGAATTGCGGCGCTGGCTGGTCAGCCAGAATCCTCCGGGGCCGATGGCCGAACTGATCGTCGTCACCGGCGGTGCCAAGCCCGAGATCTCCATTCTCGATTCGGAGGAGCGCGTGCCGTGGGCGGGACATTCAGCCCGCTACGCAACGCCGGAGATCTACAACGAGATCAAGCGCCACAAGACAACCCTGCTGTTCGTCAACACGCGCAGCCAGGCGGAGTTGCTGTTCCAGGAGTTGTGGCGGGTCAACGAGGACACCTTGCCGATCGCGCTGCATCACGGCTCGCTCGACGTCGCGCAGCGCCGGCGTGTCGAAAAGGCGATGGGCGAGAACGCCCTGCGCGCCATCGTCGCCACATCGACGCTCGACCTCGGCATCGACTGGGGCGATGTCGACCTGGTCGTCCATGTCGGCGCGCCGAAGGGGGCGAGCCGGCTGGCGCAGCGAATCGGCCGCGCCAACCACCGCATGGACGAGCCGTCCAAGGCGATCCTGATTCCGGCCAATCGCTTCGAGGTGCTGGAATGCCGGGCGGCGCTCGACGCCAATTATCTCGGCGCCCAGGATACGCCGCCGCTGGTCGATGGCGGGCTCGACGTGCTGGCGCAGCACGTGCTGGGCTGTGCCTGCGGTGCGCCGTTCCATGCCGATGCGCTGTTCGAGGAAGTGCGGACGGCAGCACCCTATGCCGATCTCGACCGGCCGACATTCGATCGCGTCGTCGATTTCGTCGCCACTGGGGGCTATGCGCTGAAGAACTACGAACGCTACGCCCGTATTCGTCTCAACAAGGATGGGCTGTGGCGGGTCTCAAATCCTCGCGTCGCCCAGCAATACCGGCTCAATGTCGGCACCATCATCGAAGTGCCGGCGCTTAACGTCCGCTACGTCCAGGCCGGCAGCAGAGGCGCGGCTTCGCGTGGCGGTCGGGTTCTGGGCAAGATCGAGGAGGCCTTCCTCGAAACATTGACGCATGGCGACACCTTCATGTTCGCCGGCAAGGTTCTGCGTTTCGAAGGCATCCGCGAGAATGAGTGCTTCGTCTCGAATGCACCCGGCAGCGACGCCAAGGTGCCTTACTATGGCGGTGGCAAATTCCCGCTTTCGACGTACCTGGCCGAACAGGTCCGCGCCATGCTGGACGATCCGCAGCGCTGGAAGGAGCTGCCGGAGCAGGTCGCAGACTGGCTGCGCTTCCAGGCCGACAAGTCGGTACTGCCGAAACGCGACGATCTGCTGATCGAGACCTTTCCGCGCGGCAACCGCTACTACCTGGTAGCCTATCCGTTCGAGGGCAGGCTGGCGCATCAGACGCTCGGCATGCTGCTCACCCGCCGCCTCGACAGGGCGGGAGCCAAGCCGCTCGGCTTCGTCGCCACCGACTATGCGCTTGCCATATGGTCGCTGGCCGATATGGGCTATATGTTCACGGCGAAGAAACCGTCGCTGGCTCAGCTATTCGATCAGGACATGCTGGGCGACGACCTCGAAGCCTGGCTCGCCGGCAGTTGGTTGTTGAAGCGTACCTTTCGCAATTGCGCGCTGATCTCGGGATTGATCGAGAAACGCCACCCGGGGCAGGAGAAGAGCGGCCGCCAAGTAACCGTGTCGACGGATCTCATCTACGACGTGCTGCGCAGCCACGAGTCCGACCATATCCTTTTGCAGGCGACGCGGGCCGATGCCGCGACCGGTCTCTTGGATGTCAGCAGACTTGCCGAGATGCTCTCGCGCGTCCAAGGTCGAATCATGCATAAGAACCTCGAGCAGATATCGCCGCTCGCCGTGCCGATCATGCTCGAGATCGGCAAAATGCCGGTGCACGGCGAGGCCGATGACACGCTGCTGATGGATGCAGCCACGCTGGTCGAGGAGGCCATGGGGACGAAATGACTGTCGCGCTGGCCATGGCTGCGCCGCTGGCGGATGCGGGCGCTGTCCGTATCGCCGGCGAACGCGCGATCTGCGACCGTCGTGGCGTGCTCTATTTTCCCGAATTCCGGCTTCTGGCCGTATCCGACCTGCATCTGGAAAAAGGCTCATCACTGGCCAGGCGCGGCACGCTGGTCCCACCTTACGACACCGGCGCGACGCTGCTCCGGCTGCAGGCGGTGATTGCCGACTATCAGCCTGCGATCGTCATCAGCCTGGGTGACAGTTTTCACGATGGTGGCGGCGCAGCGCGCATGCACGCAAGCTTCCGCGACAGGCTGGAAGGGCTGATGGTCGGGCGCGACTGGTTCTGGGTCGCCGGCAATCATGATCCTGAAGCGCCGGCCGACTTGCCAGGCGAGACCGTACGTGAATTGGCAATCGGCTCTCTACTCTTCCGGCACGAGCCTTCGGTGGTGAGAGTGGAAGGCGAGATATCAGGCCACCTGCATCCTTGTGCCCGCATCGTGCAGCAAGGCCGCTCGGTGCGGCGGCGTTGCTTTGCCGGCGATGGCGGCCGCATGATCATGCCGGCTTTCGGCGCCTATACCGGCTCGCTCAACGTGCTCGATCGCGCCTATCTGGGACTGTTCAAGCGCGAAACGCTGATGGCCTACATGCTTGGCGCCGAACGCATCTTCGCAATTTCGCACGCGATGCTCAGGCCGGGCTGAACCTACCTGCCGTAGTACAAAGTGACGGTGTGCTTGGCCTCGGCGAAGAACAGCCAGCGCTCGACCAGCATTCCGGCGAGTTGGGCGATTGCGGCGAGTATCGACAGTGCTGCCGCATAGGGCCACGGCAAGGCGAACGCCGCGACCAGCAGCAACGCGGGCAAAGCAAAGGCCAGCACCTGCGTGATCTGGCGGAGTTTAGCGCTGTGCTTGCGCGCGATCCGAAAACCCATTTCCTTGAGCAGATAGTTTTCTTCCGTATGCGGCCACTCGATCGACCGCACCGTGCCGCCGGCGAGCCCGGTTGCGGTGTTGGCATTGGTCGGGATCTCCAGCCTGTCATTGTATCGCCAGGTCGCCAGCTTCAAACCCCAGCCGAGCGCAGTCAGCAACAGGGCAGCCACCAGAAGCGCACTCGAGCCTGCGGCAAATCCCTGCAGCAGGGCGTTGAGCAGTACGCTGCCGGTCATCGCCGAAAAGATCAGATAGCCGGGCAGGGTGAAGCGGCTGTGCCATTGGGCGATAGGCTTCAACGACGCGTAGATCATGCCGGTGGTGCAGACGGTGGCGGCCGCGCCCATGGCAGCGAGCAGCCCGGCGACAGCCACCCAGCCGCTCGTACGGCCGAGGACCACCCAGCCAATACCGAACAGTCCCGCCGGCACGAAGGTGACGACGGACGCCACGCCTTCGCGCGACAGCCATGAGCTTCGCCATTGCGAGAAGGCACGCCAGGCGCGTTCGGGCCGACCGAGATGGCCGGCTGACGACAGCAGGCCGGCCGAAATCAGGCCAAGCGCCAGCCCCATGCCGGTGAGGCCAAGCCAGAAATCGGGCGGGATAAAGCCCTGTCCGGCTAGCACGCCAAGCAGCGCGAGCAGTCCGTAGCCGGCGCCCGTGGCGGTGGTGAAAAAGACGACCGAGAATGCTGGATGCATGAGACGCGGGTCAGTTCGAAAGCATGCGGTCGACCCAGCCGAGGAAGCCGCCTTCCGCACGCACCGCTTCTAGGGCCGGGGCAGGCACCGAGGCGGCGCGGGTGGTGTGGGCACGTGGCGGCAGATATTTGTTGGTCGGCTTGTAGCCCATCTCCGGCATCAGGTCGACGCCACCGCGCTCGGCCACCAATTGTGAGATAGCCGATTCCGGATCGCCCAGATCGCCGAAATGCCGCGCGCTGGTCGGACAGGCGGCGACGCAGGCCGGCACACGATCTTCTTCCGCCAGATTGTCGTTGTAGATGCGGTCGACGCACAACGTGCATTTCTTCATCACGCCGACATCGGTGTCGAATTCGCGCGCTCCGTAGGGACAGGCCCAGCTGCACAATTTACAGCCGATGCACTTGTCCTCGTCGACCAGCACGATGCCGTCCGACGCCCGTTTGTAGGAGGCGCCGGTCGGGCAGACCGTGACGCACGCTGGTGTCTCGCAGTGCAGGCAGGAGCGCGGGAAGTTCACCGTGCGTCCGCCCATCTCCGTCATGTGCTCATAACTGTGCACCCGGTTGAACCAGACACCGTCGACATTGCCGCCATAGGGGTCGATGTCGGTTAGCGGCGCCATATGGCCGCCGGTGTTCCATTCCTTGCAGGCGGTAACGCAGGCCTGGCAGCCGACGCAGGTGTCGAGATCGATGACGAGGCCGAGCTTCTTGTCGGTATGGGCGGGAAGGCAGGTCATTCGGCAGCTTCTCTTTCCCGGCGAAATTCGGCGCCGAAACTGAGTTTGTCGGGCGAGGACTCGAAGCCCGGCGGCTGCCGGAACCGCTCGAACTGCGGTTCGGTGAAGCCAGCTTCTTCGGGCGCGCATTTGACGATGCGCACGCGCAGGTCGAACCACGCCGCCTGGCCGGTCACCGGATCGGAATTCGAATAGCGTTTGCCGCTGGCATCGGCGGAGGTCTGGTCGCCGATGATGTGGTTGAGCAGGAAGCCGCGATTGGATTCGGCCGCGTCATCCTTCAGCCCCCAGCTGCCGCGCCGCTTGCCGATGGCGTTCCAGGTCCACACCGTATCGGCATTGACGCCGTCGACCAGCTTGATCTGTCCTTTGACCTTGCCGTTGATGCTCTCGATCCATACCCAGTCGTCGTCGACAAGGCCGAGGCCGGCGGCGGTCCGCTGGTGGACGAACAGCCGGTTCTGGCTGGTGATCTGTCTCAACCAGGCGTTCTGTCCGCCCCAGGAATGGTACATGTGCATCGGCCGCTGCGTCAGCGCGTGGAGCGGATAGGCTTGGCTATCGACCGCAGCCTCTTCGAAGGGCGCGTACCAGAACGGCAGCGGATCCATATAGGTCTCGATGCGGCTGCGCTCTGCCTTCGGCGGCAGCACCCCGCCATGGCCGCGCGCCGCGAGGCGAAAGCGCTGCATCGGCTCGGAATAGAGCTGGAAGACGATCGGCTCGGCCTTCGCAATGAAGCCCATGCTCTCGGCGAATTCGAGATACGAGCGGTTGGCCATTTTGTAGTAGCGCTGATCGGCGGCGAAATCCTGGTGCCAGAAGCCGCCATTATCGATGTAGCGCTGCAACTGGTCGGGATTGACCTCGCCCTTGCCGACCGAGGTCCCGTCCTTTCCGCGCCAGCCGGCGAGCGGACCGACACCTGGCGTGCGCTCGTGATTGACGATGTAGTCGGCATAGTCGCGATATTTGGCGGCGCCATCGTCGTCGACGAAACCGGGTAGGCCGAGCCGCGCGCCGAGCTCGATCAGCACCGACTGGAACGGCCTGACGTCGCGGTCCGGCTCGACCACGGGATGGCGGATGGCGTCGCCCGGCCCGTCGGCGTGGCTGATCGGCCGGTCGAGCAGACTGATACAGTCATGACGCTCGAGATAGGTCGTATCCGGCAGCACCAGATCGGCAAAAGGCACGGTCTCTGAATAATAAGCATCAGAATAGATGATGAACGGGATCTTGTACTCACCCGATGCATCCACATCGGTCAGCATCGCCATCGTCTCGACCGTGTTCATCGACGAGTTCCAGGCCATGTTCGACATGTACATGAACAGTGTGTCGATCGTGTAGGGATCGCCGGCCCATGCGTTGCGGATGACCGTGTGCATGAGGCCGTGTGCTGCAAGCGGCGCATCCCAGGAGTAGGCCTTGTCGATACGAATTGGCTTGCCGCCTTCATCGACCAGCAGGTCCTCCGGTCCGCAGACGAAGCCGAGCGGCATGCCCTCGAGCGCCGTCATTGGCTTCACATTCTTGCCGGCTGGTTTGGGCCTCGGCGGCGCGGACCGCGGATAGGGAGGCTTGAAGCGGAAGCCGCCCGGCACGTCCACCGTGCCGAGAAGTACCTGAAGCAGATGAATGGCGCGGCAAGAGTGAAAACCGTTCGAATGGGCCGAGATGCCTCGCATCGCATGCATCGACACCGGGCGGCCCTTGATGGTCTCGTGCCGGCGTCCGGCCCAGTCCGTCCAGGCCACCGGCAATTCGATTTGCTGTTCAAAGGCGACATGAGCGAGTTCTGCGGCAATGCGTCGGATGGTGTCGGCGGAGATGCCGCACCGGTCAGCGACGGCGTCCGGTGAATAGCTCTCGTCCAGATAGCGGTCGGCGACGAGTTGGAAGACCGGCACGCAACGGCGGCCGTCGACGAGAAAGCTGCCGGTCAATGCGGGCCTCGCGTCGGTATCGTTGGCATTGATAGGTATCTTCGCCACCCTGTCCCAGGCCAGGGGATTGCCGTCGCCATTGCACATGAACAGCCCATCATCGGCAGCACCAGGCTCCTGAATGACCAGGATGTGGGCGTTTGTGTAGCGCAAGAGGTAGTCGAGATCGACGCGGCCGGCCTTCAGCAATTCGTGGATGAGGGCGAATACGAACAGGCCGTCGGTGCCGGGCCGGATGCCGACCCAGTCGTCGGCAATCGCGTTGTAGCCGGTGCGGCAGGGATTGATTGAAACCACCCTGGCGCCGCGCGCCTTGAGCTTGCCGAGGCCGATCTTGATCGGATTGGAATCATGGTCTTCGGCAACCCCGAACAGCATGAAATATTTGGTGTTGTCCCAATCGGGTTCGCCGAACTCCCAGAACGAGCCGCCAATCGTGTAGAGGCCGCCGGCCGCCATATTGACCGAGCAGAAGCCGCCATGGGCGGCAAAGTTCGGCGTGCCGAACTGGCTCGCCCACCAGCCGGTCAGCGATTGCGACTGGTCGCGCCCGGTGAAGAAGGCGAGTTTCTTCGGATCGGTTCGGCGGATGTTCGAAAGCCGTTCTGTCGCAATCGACAAAGCTTCCTCCCACTCGATTTCGCGGAACTCACCCGAGCCGCGAGGGCCGATGCGCAGTAGCGGCTTCTTCAGTCGGGCCGGGCTGTAATGCTGCATGATGCCGGCGCTGCCCTTGCCGCACAGCACGCCGCGGTTGACCGGGTGGTCCTTGTTGCCGTTGATGTAGCGGACCTTGCCGTCCTTGATATGGACGTCGATGCCGCAGCGGCAGGCGCACATATAGCAGGTGGTCTTGGCGATGCTGTCGGAGACATCGGGCGAAGTATCGACGCCGTCGTCTTCAGCGGGCGCGCGCGTATCGGCAAGCGGCCGTTGGGATGGTGCTGAGTTGGCGCCGCGCAGCGGTTTGTTGGTCATGATCCGGCGATGTTTTTGCGTTCCGCGGCCTTGGCTCTCGTCTTCGGGCCTGGGCCGCGCATGTAATGCTGTTCCGGCCGATAGCGTTCACCGACCAGCCGCCACCGAAGGCTGCGGGACCAGTGCGTGAACACGGATTTGAACAGCCTCACCAAATTTCTACCCTCGACTGTTCTGGCGCGACTTTTTTCCAATTTCGAGCCAAAATTTAGAACAAAGCAATCAATCTGTCTAACAACTTGCTCTTGTAATTCTAATCGGATTTGCTTCTTAATACCGGCATGACTCTGGACCAATTGCGGATCTTCGTCGCCGTCGCCGAACGGGCGCACATGACCAAAGCGGCCGACTTGTTAGGCATTTCACAGTCGGCCGCGTCGGCCGCCATCCGCTCGCTCGAACAGCAGCACGGCGTGCAGTTGTTCAACCGAGTGGGCCGCAATATCGAGCTCGCCGAGACCGGACGCCGATTCTTGCCCGAGGCCAAGGCGGTCCTCGAGCGGGCCGCGGCCGCCCACAATGTGCTGGAGCATGTCTCGCAGACGATATCAGGCAGTCTCTCGATCGCTGCCAGCCAGACCATCGCCAGTTATTGGCTGCCGCGCCGGCTCGCCTCTTTCCACGAAGCCTATCCTGCCGTCAGGCTGAGCGTGAGCATTGGCAACACCAGGCAGGTCGAGACCAATGTACTTGATGGCGCAGCCGATTTTGGCCTGGTCGAGGGGCGCACCGAGTCCGACATTTTGCGGCGTGCCAAGGTCGATATCGATCGCATGATGCTGGTAGTAGCGCGCTCGCACCCTGAGATCGCAGAAGTTTCGCCTGGACATCCCGACCTTGGCGGGCTTCGCTGGATCATTCGCGAAGGCGGCTCGGGCACGCGCGAGGCGCTGGAGGACCTTGCCCGACGCGACGGGATTTCGTTCGCGGACCTGCAGATATTCCTGGTATTGCCGAGCAATGAGGCTATTCGCCAGGCGGTCGAGGCCGGCGCCGGCGCCAGCATCATTTCGGAACTCGTCGTCGCGCGCGCGGTCGCCGAAGGCAGCCTGCGTTCCGTGCCGACCGATCTGCCGAAGCGCGAATTTGCCATGATCACGCATCGCGACCGCCAGCCAAGCCTGGCCCAGATGGCGCTCAAGGCGCATCTCGGCGGCAAAGCTGAGAGAGCCACGCCGCTTTAAGCCGATCAGCCGAACTTCCGCTGTGCGTCGAGCGCCAGCCCAAGCCCGACCGAGCCGAACACATCGCCTTCGATTACCGAGGCCTGCGGCACCAGAGCCAGGATCTGTTGTCTGGCCAGCGGGATCGCGGTCGATCCGCCGGTCAGGAACACCGCCGTGATGTCGGAGGGCTTCACCTGCGCGTCGCGGACGGTCTGCTCGACGGTAGCTGCAACGCGCTCAATATCCCGAGCGATAGTGGCTTCGAGACCTTCGCGCGTGATCTCTGCCATGAACCTCACCTCCGGTAGCGCGACCTCGATATTGGCCGACGATCGGTCCGTCAGCTCGATCTTGGCCCTTTCGACCAGCGCCGCCAGCGCGTGGCCGTAACGATGCTCGACGATGTGGATGAAGCGCTCGACCAGGTCCGCGCGCTCCGCCTCGTAGCGGATCTGGCGCAGATGCGTCATCGCCCTTGCGGTGTAGACCAGGTTGATGCGCTGCCATGTCGCCAGGTCGATGAAGTAGCTCGCCGGCAGATTGCGCTTGCCGTCCTTGGTTGGCGTCAGATACCCGAGCTGCGGCATCACATGGGCGATGCTCAGCAGCCGGTCGAAATCGGTGCCGCCGATGTGGATGCCGCGGCTGGCCAGGATATCGTTCTTGCGGTCGAGCGAGCGGGCGCGCTCGGGCGAGACCCGCACGATCGAGAAGTCGGACGTGCCGCCGCCCATGTCGACGATCAGCGCCAGTTCCTCGCGCGTCACCTTCTGTTCGTAATCGAGTGCCGCCGCGATCGGCTCGAATTGGAAGGCGATGTGCTTGAAGCCTTGGGCGCGAGCGGCGTTTTCGAGTTCATGCTCGGCCTCGGCATCGGCCCCGGCATCGTCGTCGACGAACTGTACCGGCCGTCCGAGCACGACGCTTTCGACTGTGTCGAGGGCGTTTTCTTCGAGTTTCTTTTTCAGATGGCCGACAAATAGGCCGACAATTTCCATGAAGCCGATCGAGCGCGCCTTGATGCGCGTCTTTTCGTGAGCGAGCGAGCTGCCGAGCACGCTCTTCAGCGAGCGCATCAGGCGGCCTTCGATACTGTCCGTATAGTTGGCGATGGCGCGTCGCCCGAAATAGGTGCGGTTGTCCTCGAAATTGAAAAACACCGCACTGGGCAGCGTGACCTGGCCGTCTTCCAACGCCACCAGCCGCGGCTGCCCGTTCCTGACCACGCTCACGGTGGAATTTGAAGTGCCGAAGTCGATCCCGGCAAATGCTGGTCGCATCGTGCGTTCCTGTATTTCTGATTTGGGGAGCAGCAGCTCGTGTCCGGTCGGGCCGGGGGTCGCGGTCTAACCCATACCCTCGGAAAGGGAAACCACTTTTACGAGAGTTCAGTCTTTCCTGAAGACCAGTCTTCCGAGCCAGCCGGTCAGCATGGCCAGCGAAACGGCAAAGACACCGTAGAGGAACGAATAGTCGTGCGCGACACGGAAGATCGACTGTTCGAAACCGGACTTGCGGATTTCGAGCTGGGCGGAGCTTTCCTTGATGAACAGGCCGCTCTTGAACAGGAAGGCGCGGGCCTTATGGGTGCCGACCGGAACGTTTGGGGCGAGCCTGACGGTGGCGCGGAACAGGTTCTGCGACAGGAACTGCACACCGCCGACATTCTCGCTGTAGAGGCCTGTCGCCGCCTTGCGCTCGCGCAGCGCGGCGGTGAACTCCTCGATTGTCGCCGGGCTTTCCTCGGCGTCGGCCGGCTGCAAATAGAGGTTCGAGGCGCCAAGCGACAGCTGCTTGTAGCTGTTCGGATCGGTGACGTCCTGCAGCGGCCGCGTCGTCGCCACCGAATAGGAGACAGGTACGTTTTTGAAGGTCTCCGACTCCAGATTGACCCAGACGCCGAGCACCCGGTCCTTGCGGCGCACGACGACGGGTCGGGCCGGGCCTTCCAGCACGACGATCACGTCGTAGCGCCCTTGCCGCGCGACAAGCGGATCGGCATTTTCCAGCGAGCCGAAGATGGTCAGGTCGGCGCCGGAAAAGCCGGCGGTAATCGAGACATTGTCGGTGGAAAGGCCGATCTGGATATTTTCGGTTAGTGGTGTCTGCGCCTTCGCCGGTGGCGCAGCCGCCAGCAGCGACAGCAAGGCGACGGCCGCGAGCGTCCTCAAGCCAGCCATCAGCTCAGGCCCACGCCGGACAGCGAATAGACATTGGGCGGCGTGACGAAAAGATCGATGGCAAGCCGGATGGCTACCGCCAGCACCAGCAGCGCCAGCAGCGCCCTGAGTTGCTCGCCCCGCAGCCTCTGACCAGCCTTGGCGCCATATTGCGCGCCGGCGACGCCGCCTGCCATCAACAGGAAGGCGAGCATGACGTCGACCGTCTGGTTGGTGGTGGCGTGGACCAGCGTGGTGTAGGCCGAGGTGAAGATGATCTGGAACAGCGAGGTGCCTATGACGACGTTGGTCGGCACTTTCAAAAGGTAGATCAGGGCCGGAACCATGATGAAGCCGCCGCCGACGCCCATGATCGAGGACAGGAAGCCGATCGCCGCGCCTAGCCCAAGCACCGGAATGACGCTGACGAAGAGCTTCGAGGCCCTGAACCGCATCTTTAGCGGCAGACGGTGGATCCAATTGTGCTGGCCGGATTTCTTCAATACCGGTGCGGCGCCGCTGCGAGTGGCGCGCAGTGCATTGACACTCTCGACCAGCATCAGTCCGCCGACGGTGCCGAGCAGCACGACGTAGAGCAGCGAGATGAACAGGTCGAGCTGGCCGAGCCGGCGCAGGAGCGCAAAGACATAGATACCACCGGTCGAGCCGACGATGCCGCCGGCTAAAAGCACGCCGCCAAGCTTGAAGTCGAGCGTGCCGCGCTTCATGTGCGACAGGGCGCCGGAGAAGGAGGAAGCGATGACCTGGTTGGCGCCGGTGGCGACCGCGATTGCCGGCGGTATGTTGTAGAAGATCAGCAGCGGCGTAATGAGAAAGCCGCCGCCCACGCCGAACATGCCCGACAGGAAACCCACCGCCGCACCCATGGCCAGCAGTACGAAGATGTTGACGGAAATTTCCGCGATCGGGAGATAGATGCCCACCCGTCAGTCTCGATCAGTTTGTCTCTTGGCGAATGCAGCCGTTGCGGGCATTTTGCGCCAAAAGGCTATCTCGTTCTTGCGCCGGACGGGCGGTGAAGTCAAACTTCGCCGCACCGCCGAAACAAAAAACAACTCAATCAGTTAACAGGCAAATCTGTGGCAAGGGCGTCGCGGAAACGACGCATCCGCCGTTATTTACGCGCAAGCAGTGCCTTGACCAGCTTTTCGTCGATCGCGCCGGTTGCCTTCATATCGTTGTCGGCCTGGAAGGCCATGATCGCGTTCTTGGTTTTCTGACCCATCATGCCGTCCGGATTGCCGGCTTCGTAGCCGTTCTTGTTGAGAATGCGCTGGATGTTCTGGACCGCTTTCTTCATGTCGATGCCGGCGGTCGTCTGCGGTGTGCCGTCCTGCCACGATTCAGGAATGTCGGCCGAATTGGCGGTTGGATCGAGCGGCTTGGCCTTCCACAGTTCAGCCGAGGCCCGCGCACGCTCCAGCTGCTCGGGCCTCAGCGCCTTGGCGATCTCGTCGCGCTTGGCCGCCGCATCCTTGTCGCCGGTCTTGGCGACGAGCGCGAACCATTTGTAGCTCTCCTCGAGGTTCTGCTTCATGCCGACGCCCTTCGCCGCCAGGATGCCGAGATTGAACTGGCTGTCCTTGACACCGAGATCCGCCGCCGCCTGGAACCAGTGCGCTGCCGATTCATTGTCGGTCACGCCATCCGCCGCCATTGCAAACAAGACGGCCAGATTGTGCATCGCGCTGGCATTGCCCTGCTCTGCGGCAAGCTGGTACCAGGTCTTCGCTTTCTTGATGTCGCGTGCGACGCCGATGCCCTTCTCGTAGAAATTGCCGATGCGGTATTCTGCCGGTGCGAAACCGAGTTCGGCAGCTTTCTCATACCATCTGGCCGCCGCCGCCATGTCTTCCTTGACGCCGCGCGACTCGGCGTAGCGCGAGCCGATCTCGAACATCGCCTTGGCGTCGCCGCCGGCCGCTGCATCGCGCAGGGCGGCCGGACCGGCATCGGCCGGAACGTCGATCTTGGCAACGCCTGCCGCGGCAGCATCCGCCGGCGGCACCGTGCCGGTCGTGTCTTGCGTAGCAGCGGTGGTGGTAGCAGGCGCGGCAGCCATTGGCTCGGCGTCGCTGGCCGTCGCCGCTGCCGGCGCGGGGACTGCGGCCGTGGTGTCTGGCGCCGCCAGGTCAGCGGACGCCGTGGAAGCTGAGGGCGCGGTCGATGCCTCGGTTGCCGGTGTAGCGGGGCCGGTTTGCGCCGCCGTGTCGTCCTTGGTCATCGGTGCGGATGGCTCTGCCTGCCTGACGGTGGGCGAGGGCGCGCTCTCCTGTGTTGTCGTCTGCGCGTCCGCCTTCGGCTCGCTGGCAACGCTGGCCAATGCGGTTTCCACCGGCTGTACGGCCACGGCGGGTGCCGCCTCATTGTTGGCGACTTCGACCGGGTCGGAGAAGAAGGCTTGGCCCAGTTGCAGGCCGGCAAGCGCCAGCATGATGGCGATTGCCCCCATCAGGATCGGCTTGCGCCGCGCCTTGAGCAGGTCGCCGATCCTGAGTGCCTTGACCGGGCCTTTCATCGTCGACTGGCGCTTGAGGGCGTCCGCCTCGGCGGCCGCCGCTTGCGCAGCCCGTCTGGCTGCCGCGATGAAGTCCGATTTCGCCGCCTCGGCGCCGCCTTCCCGAGCCGGCTGCCCGCGCTCGTCGCGCACACGCTTCATGATGGCGCTGAGGTCGGGTGCGCCGGAGCCGGGTTCCAGTGGCCGGTTGGCGAGCTTGGGGTCGAGGGGCTCGTCGAGATCGACGCTCGGTATCTCGGCGCTCGGCGCCGAGCCTGCAAGCGGCGGCATCTCGGCCTCCTTCTTGCCTTTCAAGGCGCGTGCCAGCCCGCCTAACATTGATTTCCTGCCGCCGCCCTGCTCGGTTTTTTCGCGCGTCGTGTCTGAACCGAGAGCCGCCAGGGCGGCTGCTGCTGCGGCCTCGGCTGGCGTACGCGGACCTGGCTCGTCGCGCGCGAGCGCCGCGGCGCGGCCGTCGAGATCGGCCATGCTGCCCGTCAACGGCAGCGGCTGGTCGAGGTCCATCGACGGTGCGTCCTGCACCGAGATCTTGGATGCCCGGCCGAAGCGCTTGCTCAATTCCGCGCTTGCCAGTTCGCCGGTCTCCAGTGAACCAAGCCTGTCAACGATCTTGAGCAGCGTATCGTGGATAGCCTCGAACGTCCTCGAGTTGCGCTCATCCGAACGGCGCGTCAGTGCCTCGAGCGTCTTCAGGTCCTGGGCCAGGCCGGTAACGGCCGCCGTGTTCGCGCTTGATCCGGCCAGCGAGCGGACGGCGCTCTCAGCCGCCTCGCGCGCCGCGCCGAGGATGGAATCGCGGGTTCCGGCCAGCGACTTCTCGATTTCGTTGAGACGTGGGCTGATGTCGTCGAATTCCGGCAGCGGCGTGCCGGGCTTGGAAAGATGCGCCGTCAGGCCGGCGACCTGCGCTTCGAGGCTGCGGATCAAAGCCGGGTCGATGCTGGCAACCTGTGCCGCGGACGAATCCAGCCGGCTTGAGATGTCTTCGAGCCGGCTCTCCAGGCCACGGATCGCCGCCTCGTTGGCGGGGTCTGGAACGCGCGTCTCCATCCGCTTGGCCAGCGCGGTGAAGCGAGCGTCGATGGCATCCATGATGCCGGCGCTGTCGACCTGCGGCATGCGCTGGTCCAGCCTGTCGGCGACCTCGTCCAACCGGCGCTCAAGGTCGCGAAACAGCATGTTGCCTTGTTCGATGGCGTCGCCCTGGCGACGTTCCATCATGCTGGACAGCACGTCGAAGCGCTGCTCGAGCCCCTGGAAGATGTAGTCGGCGTCGGGCATGGCGGGTGCGTGGTCGATCTTGTCGGCAATAAGCGCGACTTGCCTGGCAAGGCGCTCCATCGCCTGTTCCGGCAGATTGGCTCGGCCGGCCAGCTCATCCACGCGGGTCGACAACGTGTTGAGACGGTCGATGACCTCCCGGCCCGGACGATCCTGCGACACTTCTTCGATTTGCTGGGCCAGTGAATCGATCCGCTTCTCGATGCGTTCGAAGGGCTCGGGGTCGAACGAATTGGCTTGCGCGGCAACCGTCGAGGCGACGATTGCGCGGGAAATCTCGTCGAGCCGCTCGTCGATCTGACTGAATGTGTCGCCGCCGCGATTGTCCTGCTGGCGGGCGAAATGGTCGACCGCTCCGGCAAGCGTGCGGACCTTTTCCTCAAGCGAGCGCAGCGACAGCGATTCCGGCAGATTGCTGACGGCATTGCTGATCTGTTCGAGCCGCTCCGTCAGCGCCGACAGGCCGGGTGCATCGGAGCGCTTGCGCTGGTCGGCCTCGACGCGGTCCTCGAAGGCGTTCCAGCGGCGGTCGAAATCGTCCCAGCGGCGTCCGACCGCCTGCACGCTCTCCTCGCGCGCCAGCGTATCGAGCGCGGCCTTGACCTGCTCAAGCTCGAGCCGCAGCATATTGACGCTTCTGTCGTCGCTTTTTTCGGCCAATGTCTGGATGGCGCCGGAAAGCCGCTCGAATTCGACGTTGAGTTCGGCGCTGCCTTTGCCGCGGCCATTTGACTGGAAGGCTCGCTCAATATTCTTGCGCAGTACCTCGAACTCGCGTTGCAGGCCGGAGGTCATCTGCTGGCGCAGCTCTTCGCGCAGGCCGCGCAATTCCCCGGCGATCTTGCCGGCTAGGGCGACGCCGTCCTCTTGGCCGCGCACCCGGTCGATATCGCGGGCGATCGCCTGGTAATTCTGGTCGAAAGCCGCTGCTGGACCTTTCGGCCGCTGCGCGCGTGGATCCTCATACCGGCGCTGCTGGCCATAGGGTTGGGCGCTGGGATAGCGCGGTTCTGCCGCTGGTCGGCGCGGATCGGGGTGGCTTGCCGTCTCCTCGCGCGTCCGCTCCAGCCGCTGCTCCAGCGTTTCCAGGGAGCGGTTGAGCTCTTCAAGCGTCGTGTGCGGCCGGCGTTGCCTGCCGGCGTTGAGTGTATCGAGGTAGGACCGCTTGCTGTTCATCAATGCGCCCGTTTCAGAATTGCTGGCTTTCACCAGGTTCCCAAAGTCCTGCCGGGACGAAGGCGACTGCTTGGCTTGTTGCAGTGGAAGACGAGCTTCCCGGGTCTCATCCGCGCTCCGAAAAACCGTGAAAAATTCAGTACAGGATAGACACGGGTAACCGACATGCGCACATTTCGCCCCAACGTGGTAAACAACGCGTTAACCAAGCTTAAGAAGTTGCAACTTTGTCGGCTGGCTGCCGACGGCGTCGCGTGTCCCTTTGGACGCAGAAAGGACGCTGTAGAATTTTGATCTGCCGCAGGGTTCTTTCCGAAGTCGACCGCGATTTTTGGGCTATCCGCTGGTGCTGCGGCATAAAGTTGCAAGACCAGAACGCTCTTGCGTGGTGAGGCGGCTATCGATATAGAATTGACGTAAACGTAAATGAGCGGATTACGCCGTTTGCGATTTGTTTGTTGAAACCACGAGTGGAAGCACGCCCCCGCTTTCACTCAGGCGACGCAAGGTCCGCGACCGCGACGCCACCAGACGGGGAAAGCCAGTGACCATGAAACTTATTTCGCCCGGCCAGGCCGCGGCCAACACCAACGATATGTCGAGCGAAGCCGGTGAAGAGCTTGTCCGCATCGGCGAAATGGCCAAGAAATACGGAGTGACGCTGCGTACGCTGCGTTTCTATGAGGACAAGGGTCTGCTCAACCCGCAGCGCGACGGATCGACCCGTCTCTATACACGCCGCGACAGGGCCCGGCTGAAGCTGATCCTGCTTGGCCGCAAGGTCGGGTTCTCGCTGCGCGACGTCAAGCAGATGATGGACCTCTATGATCCGAACGGCTCCAACACCAAGCAATTGCGGTTGGCGCTCGACAAGTCGGAGAAGCAGCTTGCCCGTCTGCAGAAGCAGCGGGCGCTGATCGACGACGCCATCAGCGAGCTGAGTGCTTCGATGTCGACCGTCCGACAAATGCTGATCGAGCGCTCGACGCCGCAGGCCAGCGTGGCGAGCTAAACTAAGCTTTGGATTTTCGACGAATGAGAACCGCGTGGCTTTCGCTGCGCGGTTCTTCGTCGTTTACCGTCCTTCGCCGTTTGCCGTCTTGGCGCGCGGGGAAAATTTGCCGCATCGCAGAATTGACGTTTACGCAAACGTCAATATTTGTTATCTCGACCGTAACGTTGGTCCGCCTGCCATCCTCATATGCTGGGGCTGATTTCGGGGTCGAGACCGCATGGTGGAGGAAACGCATGCCGATCTACAGAGCGCCGGTCCGGGACACGCTGTTCGTACTGAACGAAGTGCTGGGATATCAGCGCTATTCCAATCTTCCCGGATTTTCCGACGCGACGCCGGATGTGCTCGAGGCCATCCTTGCCGAGGGCGCGAAGCTCGCCGAAAACGTCATGCAACCACTGAACCGTGTCGGCGACGTGGAAGGCTGCGTGCGCCATGACGACGGTTCGGTAACGACGCCGAAAGGCTTCAAGGAAGCTTTCGACCAGTATCGCGAAGGCGGCTGGATGGGGCTCGCGGCACCTGTCGAGTTCGGCGGGCAAGGCTTGCCCTACGCGGTGCACACCGCGGTTGCCGAATATATGGTGTCGGCCAATATGTCGCTGATGATGTATGCCGGCCTGACGCAAGGCGCGATCGCTGCGATCATCACCCATGGCACCAAAGAGCAGAAGGCAACATGGTTGCCGAAGCTGGTCGAGGGCGCATGGACCGGCACCATGAACCTGACCGAGCCGCACTGCGGAACCGATCTTGGCCTGCTGCGCACCAAGGCCGTCCCAAATGGCGACGGCACCTACAGGATCTCCGGCCAGAAGATATTCATCTCGGCCGGCGAGCATGACATATCGGACAATATCGTCCACCTCGTGCTGGCCCGTATCGACGGCGCGCCGGATGGCGTGAAGGGCATCTCGCTGTTCATAGTGCCGAAGCTCAAGCTCGATGCCTCAGGCAATCCGGGCGAGAAGAACGCCGTCTCCTGTGGCTCGATCGAGGAGAAGATGGGTATCCATGGCAACTCGACCTGCGTCATGAATTATGACGACGCTGAAGGCACGCTGCTCGGCGAGGCCAATGGCGGGCTGAAAGCAATGTTCACCATGATGAATGAGGCGCGGCTTGGCGTCGGCTTGCAGGGGCTCTCGCTATCGGAGGTCGCCTATCAGAATGCGGTTTCCTACGCCAAGGATCGTCTGCAGGGCCGCTCGCTGTCAGGACCGAAGGCGCCGGACAGGAAGGCCGATCCGATCATAGTCCATCCGGACATCCGCCGCAGCCTGATGACCATGAAGGCGTTCAACGAGGCCGGCCGCGCGCTGGCGCTGTGGACGGCGATCAAGTCCGACATCGCTCACCGCTCCGGTGACGACAAAGATCGCCAGGTCGCAGACGACTACACCGGCCTGATGACGCCGGTGGTCAAAGGCGTGCTCACCGACAAGGGTTTCGATCATGCGGTAATGGCGCAGCAGGTCTTCGGCGGCCACGGCTATATAGAAGAGCACGGCATGAGCCAGTTCGTCCGCGATGCCCGCATCGCCATGATCTATGAGGGTGCCAACGGCATCCAGGCGCTCGACCTCGTCGGCCGCAAGCTGGCCTTGAATGGCGGCCGCGCGGTCCAGGCTTTCTTTAAGGAAGTCGGAGAGTTCTGCGAGGAAAACCGCACCGACGAGAAGATGGCGCCCTTCACCAAGGCGCTGAAGAAGGGCGTCAACGATCTGCAGATGGCGACGATGTGGCTGGTGCAGAACGGCATGGCCAAGCCCGACAATGCCGGTGCCGCCTCGACCGACTACATGCATCTCTTCGGCCTGGTGGCGCTGGGCTATATGTGGGCCCGGATGGCCAAGGTGGCCGCAGCGAAATTGGCTGATGGCGCCGACGGCGCTTCGTCTTTCTACGATAACAAGCTGGTGACGGCGCGCTTCTTCATAGAGCGGATCATGCCGGAGACGTCGGCGCATCTTGCCCGCATCTCCAGCGGTGCCGATACATTGATGGCACTGCCGGCGGAAGCGTTCTAGGTTCGGCATTCCCTTCCCCCTTTGAGAGGAGGGTGGCCCGAAGGGAACGGTCGCCACGGCAGCGCGCCAGCTCAATTCTGGCGGCGTGCTTGGAAGGAGGATCGGAGAATAAACATGACCAACCCCGCCGAAATCCTTGGCCTTCCCAAGCCCGCCTGGGCGGCGGACGAGGTCGGCATGCTTTACAATATGGCGCACCGCTTCATGTCGGAAGAGATCGCGCCGCGTTACGACGAGTTCGAGAAGAACGAGATGGTCGACCGCGAAAGCTGGCTGAAGGCGGGTGCTGCCGGCCTGCTCTGCGCCTCGATGCCGGAGGAATATGGTGGTTCGGGCGGCACCTTCGCGCATGAGAGCGCCATCATCGAGGCGATCGGCCATGTCGGCGTCGACGGGTTCGGCATTGGCCTGCATAATTCGATCGTCGCCCCCTACATCCTCCATTACGGCTCGGAGGAGCAGAAGAAGAAGTGGCTGCCGAGGCTGGCGACCGGCGAGCTGATCGGCGCCATCGCCATGACCGAGCCGGGTGCGGGCTCCGACCTTCAAGGCGTCAGGACCCGCGCCGAAAAGGACGGCAACCGGTACAAGCTCAACGGCTCGAAGACCTTTATCACCAACGGCCAGCTCGCCAATTTCATCATCGTCGTTACCAAGACCGATCCTGAGAAGGGCGCCAAGGGCATCTCGCTGATCGTCGTCGAGACCGACGAGGTGGAGGGTTTCCAGCGCGGCCGCAACCTCGACAAGATCGGCCTCAAAGCCAACGACACGTCGGAACTGTTCTTCAACCACGTGCGTGTGCCGACCTCGAACCTGCTCGGCAACGACGAAGGCCAGGGCTTCGTCCAGTTGATGCAACAGTTGCCGCAGGAGCGGCTGCAGATCGGCACCACAGCCATCGCCATGGTCGAGCGGGCTCTGGCGCTTACCATCGACTACGTCAAGGAGCGTAAGGCCTTCGGCAAGGCCATCATCGAATTCCAGAACACCCAGTTCAAGCTTGCCGAATTGAAGACCGAGGCGACCATCGGCCGCGTCTTCTATAATGACTGCGTTGCCCGCCACATTAACGGTGGCCTCGACCCGGTGACGGCGTCTATGGCCAAATACTGGCTGTCGGACCTGCAGGGAAAAGTCGTCGACGAATGCCTTCAATTGCATGGCGGCTATGGCTACATGAATGAATATCCGATTGCGCGCATGTTTCGCGACGCCCGCGTCCAGCGCATCTACGGCGGCACCAACGAGATCATGAAATTGCTGATCGGGCGCTCGCTCTGAGCGAGTTTCAGCAAACCCAAGGAGCAGGAAAATGGCCGAAGCTTATGTCTATGATGCCGTGCGCACGCCGCGCGGCAGGGGCAAGAAGGATGGCTCGCTGCACGAAGTGCCGGCGGTGCGGCTCGGCGCCAAGGTGCTCGAGGCCATCCGCGACCGCAACGGACTGAACACCGCCGCTGTTGACGACATCATCTTCGGCTGTGTCGATCCGGTTGGCGAGGCGGGTGCGGTCATTCCACGTGCCGCTGCTTTCGAGGCCGGCTACGACACCAAGGCGCCTGGCATGCAGATATCGCGCTTCTGCGCTTCGGGCCTCGACGCTATCAATTTCGGCGCCGCCAAAATCGCGCAAGGCGCCGACGAGATCGTCATTGCCGGTGGCGTCGAATCGATGTCGCGCGTCGGCATGGGCGCCTCCGGCGGCGCCTGGTTCATGGACCCGTCGGTCGGTCTGCCCGGCTGGTTCGTGCCGCAAGGCATCTCGGCCGATCTGATCGCCACCAAATACGGGTTTTCGCGCGACGACGTCGATGCCTACGCGGTCGAGAGCCAGAAGCGTGCTGCCACGGCCTGGGGCGAGGGCCGGTTCAAGAATTCGGTGATCTCGGTCAAGGACCAGAACGGCCTGACCATCCTGGACCACGACGAACACATGCGGCCCTCAACCGACATGCAGTCGCTGGCCGCACTCAATCCGTCCTTTGTCATGCCCGGCGAGATGGGCGGCTTCGATGCCGTCGCCGTGCAGAAGCATCCCGAGGTGGAAGAGGTCAACCACGTCCACCATGCCGGCAATTCCTCCGGCATCGTCGACGGCGCGGCGGCCGTGCTGCTCGGCTCGAAAAAGGCCGGAAAGACGCTCGGCCTCAAGCCGCGCGCGCGCATCCGCGCCTTTGCCAATATCGGCTCCGAACCGGTGCTGATGCTGACCGGCCCGGTCGACGTCACCGAGAAGCTGTTGAAGCGGGCGAAGATGAAGCTGTCGGACATCGACCTGTTCGAGCTCAACGAGGCCTTCGCTTCGGTGGTGCTGCGCTACATGCAGGCTTTCGACATTCCGCATGACCGGATCAACGTCAATGGTGGTGCCATCGCCATGGGCCATCCGCTCGGCGCCACCGGTGCGATGATCTTCGGTACGGTGCTGGACGAATTGGAACGCCGCGACCTCAACACCGCGCTGGTGACGCTTTGCATCGGCGCCGGCATGGGCACCGCAACGATCATCGAACGCGTCTGACGGAGAGAGATGATGAGCTACACCAATTTCACCCTCGAAGTCGACGCCGATGGCATTGCGCTGGTCACCTGGGACATGCCGGACCGTTCGATGAACGTCTTCACCGAGGAGGTGATGCGCGAACTGAACGCCATCGTCGACAATGTGGCGAGCGATGCAGCGATAAAGGGCGCGGTCATCACCTCCGGCAAGGATACGTTCTCGGGCGGCGCCGACATCACCATGCTGCAGAAGATGCTGGCGGCCTTCGCCGCCGACAAGGCGAAGGACCCGGAGAAGGCGACCAAGGCGCTGTTCGACAATGCGGGCACCATGAACGGCCTGTTCCGCAAGCTGGAAACCTCGGGAAAGCCATGGGTTTCGGCGATCAATGGCACCTGCATGGGTGGGGCGTTCGAATTGTCGCTCGCCTGCCATGGCCGTGTCGCGGCCGATTCCGACAAGGTGAGGATGGCGCTTCCCGAAGTGAAGATCGGCATTTTTCCGGGCGCCGGCGGCACCCAGCGCGTGCCACGGCTGACCGACCAGCAGCAGGCGCTGCAAATGCTGACGTCCGGCCAGACGCTGTCGCCTCAGAAGGCCAAGTCGATGGGCCTGATCCATGAAATTGCCGAGCCGGACAAACTGGTCGAAACCGCCAAGGCGATGATCAGGAACGGCTTGAAGCCGGTGGCGCCCTGGGATGAAAAGGGCTTCAAGCTGCCCGGCGCTCCGATCTATTCGATGGCCGGTGCCAATCTGTGGCCGCCGGCTATCGCCATCCTGCGCCGCGAGACCTATGGCAACTATCCCGCGGCTGCCGCCATCCTGAAATGCGTCTACGAGGGCCTGCTGGTGCCGTTCGACACCGCCTTGCGGATCGAGCAACGCTATTTCACCGAGATCATGCAGACCAGGGAAGCGGCAGCGATGATCCGCTCATTGTTCGTGTCGCTGCAGGAACTGAACAAGGGCGCGCGCCGCCCGGCCGGTGTACCGGAAACGACGTTCAAGAAGATCGGCGTGCTCGGCGCCGGCTTCATGGGCGCGGGTATAGCCTATGTGACGGCCAAGGCCGGCATTCCGGTGGTGCTGCTCGACCGCGACATGGAGTCCGCCGCCAAGGGCAAGGCGCATTCCGACAACCTGATCTCGGATCAGGTAAAGAAGGGCCGTGCCAAGCCGCAGGACAAGGACCAGTTACTGTCGCTGATCACGCCGACGGCCGACTACGCCGATCTCGCCGGCTGCGATCTTGTGGTCGAGGCGGTATTCGAGGATTCGGCCGTAAAGAAGGGTGCCACCGAACAGGCCGAGGCTGTGCTCAAGCCGTCGGCGATCTTCGCCTCGAATACGTCGACCATACCGATAACATCGCTGGCCAGGAATTCGGCGCGGCCGAAGAATTTTATCGGCATCCATTTCTTCTCGCCGGTCGACAAGATGATGCTGGTCGAGATCATCCTCGGCAAGAAAACCGGCGACAAGGCGCTGGCCACCGCGATCGACTTTGTCCGCGCCATTAAGAAGACGCCGATCGTCGTCAACGATACGCGCGGTTTCTATGTCAATCGCTGCGTGCTGCGTTACATGTCGGAAGCCTACAAGATGCTGATCGAAGGTGTTCCGGCGCCGATGGTCGAGAATGCGGCGAAAGCCGCCGGCATGCCGGTCGGTCCTCTGGCGTTGACCGACGAGACGGCGATCGACCTTGCCCAGAAGATCATGAAGCAGACCATGCGCGACCTCGGCGACAAGGCGGTCGATCCGAAGCAGATGGCGCTGATCAACACGATGGTCGACACGCATGGTCGCTTGGGCCGCAAGAACGGCAAGGGCTTCTATGACTATCCGGCAAAACCGGCGAAGAAGAAGCTGTGGCCAGGCCTCAGGGACCTCTATCCGCAGCTGGCGCCGGAGCAGGTCGATTATGAGGAACTGAAGCAGCGGCTGCTGGTCACCATCGCGCTTGAGGCGGTACGGGTGATGGAAGAAGGCATCGTTACTGACCCACGCGAGGCCGATGTCGGCTCGATCCTGGCCTTCGGCTTCGCGCCTTATACAGGCGGTGCACTGTCCTACATCGACGGCATCGGCGCGAAGAAATTCGTCAAACTCGCCAAGCGCCTGCAGAAGAAATACGGCACCGAGTTCAAGGCGCCGAAGCTGCTGCTCGACATGGCCGAGAAGGGCGAGACCTTCTACGAGCGCTTCGATCCCTATACCAGGGACGAGGCCAAGGAGGCCGCGTGACGCCGTCTTCGGCGGTGGACAAGATGGCGGCCAAGGGGTAGAACAGGGAAGGTATTTTTTCCTGTTTTGAAGGAGAGCAAGGTGCTCTCGCACGACCGCGTTTGGGCCGCCATCGACGCTCTTGCCGAGCGTTATTCGCTTTCGGCCTCCGGATTGGCCAGGCGCGCGGGCCTCGACTCGACCGCCTTCAACAAATCGAAGCGGCTGTCCTCAGACGGGCGGCCGCGCTGGCCGTCGACCGAATCGCTGGCCAAGATCATCGAGGCGACCGGCGCCTCGCTGGATGAATTTGCGGGGCTGGTCGAGGGTCGGGGTAATTCCGGCGCACTGCCCGTGCAGAGATCGTCGGTGCCGCTGCTCGGCTTCGCCCAGGCGGGCGCCGGTGGCTTCTTCGACGACGCCGGGTTTCCGGCGGGGCAGGGATGGGACCTGATCGAGCTTCCGGCAAGGGCAACCGAAACCTCCTATGCCTTGAAGGTCCAGGGCGATTCCATGCTGCCGCTCTATCGCAATGGCGATGTCCTGATCGTCGAGCCGGGGGCTACCATACGAAAGGGCGATCGCGTCGTCGTCAAGACCAATGCCGGCGAGGTGATGGCCAAGGTGCTCGACCGCCAGACACCGAGGTCGATCGCGCTGGTCTCCCTCAATCCCGATCACCCGGACCGCGACATCCCCATGCGCGATGTCGAATGGGTGGCGCGGATTGTCTGGGCAAGCCAGTAGGCGCGGGGCCGGTGCGTCTGCCTCACCTTGCCTTGGCTGTTCTGGCGATCCCCGCGATGGCCACGGCAATTGTCGCCGGCGGCCGCGCCGTCCAGAGCGAAAGCGGCGGCCCCTGGGAGCAAATCCAGGTCAGCGCTGAACCGCAGCCCGTCGCGCCGGCTACGTCGGCTATCCCCAAACCAGAGCCGGCCAAGCAGGCGGCGCATTCGAGGGCAATCGATCCAGAAATCGTGGTGCCGCCGCAGCTCGGTTCCAACGAGCTCGAGCGGATCGAGCCGCGCGCCCCGTTGAGCGATCTGGCATTGGCCGGACCGCCCAAGCCGCCAAAAACGAAAATGCCCGACGACTGGAAAGGCACGAAACTGTTCCAGCCTGTCGCGCCGGCCGCCGGGCTCATCGAGGCAAAGGGCTATTCGATTGCAGTTTCCGGTATCGACATCGTCAAGCAGGAGGAGACTTGCACCGACGGCGGCAAATCCTGGAATTGCGGCATCCAGGCGCGAACGGCCTTCCGCGCCTTTCTGCGTAGTCGTGCGGTGGTCTGTGCCGTGCCGCCCGAAGGCGGCCGTGATCTGATCGCCGCCGAGTGCCGGATCGGCAACCAGGATATCGGCCAATGGCTGGTCGAAAACGGCTGGGCGCGCGCCGCCAAGGGCGGCGCTTACGTAGAAGCCGGCGAGAAGGCGCGTGCAGCAAAGAAAGGCGTCTTCGGGCCGGCGCCGAGCGTTTCAGGCCTGCCGCCGCTCCCGGCTGCGTCGCGATCCGCGCCTGTAGCGCCGAGCTCGATCCTGGAAGAGCAGGACGGCGTCCTCATGCCGCCAGCTGACCAGCCAGCGCCCGCTGAATGAGCTCGCGCGTTTCGGCGATGCCGTAGAGCGCGGCGAAGGAGCCGAAGCGCGGCCCGCGTTCCTGACCTATCAGCACCTGATAGATCATCTGGAAGAAGGCGACGGAGACACCGGGTCCGCCCTCCGGGCTCTGCTTGGAATGATCCTGGTAGCGCTCGATCTTGCGCGCAACATTGAGGGCAGCGTTCTGGATCGCCTCGCTGTCGGCATCAGCCGGCAGCGCGGCGAGCGCTTCCGAAAGCTTGGTCAGCGCCTCGCGCTCCACCGCGTCGGCAGCACGGTACACTTTGGCCGGCTTCACGAAATCGTCGAAATAGCGGATCGCATATTCGGCCAGTCGGTCGAGCTCGGGATGCGTCGTCGGCGTCACACCCGGCGCGTGGCGCGAAATGAAACCCCACAGCACGCTCCTGTTTTGGGCATTCGAGGCGCTGACCAGGTTGAGCAGCAGCGCGAACGGCACCGGCAGGTCGACTGCCGGGGGATTGCCGTCATGCATGTGCCAGACCGGATTGCCCAGCCGCTCCTTCCAGTCCTGCCTCTGATAGGCAGAGAGGAACGTGTAATATTCGTCTACCGCCTTCGGGATGACGTCGAAATAAAGCTTCTTCGCGGTTCGCGGGCGCTGGAACATATAAAGGCTGAGGCTCTCGGTCGGCGCGTAAGTCAGCCACTCGTCGATGGTCAGCCCATTGCCCTTCGACTTCGAGATCTTCTGGCCGTGCTCGTCGAGGAACAGCTCATAATTGAAGCCCTCCGGTGCCGGAGCATCGAGCGCGCGGCAAATCTGCCCGGCGAGCTTGACGGAATCGATCAGATCCTTGCCGGACATCTCGTAATCGACGCCGAGTGCTGCCCAGCGCATCGCCCAATCGGGCTTCCATTGCAGCTTGGCATGACCGCCGGTCACCGGCGTCTCGAAGCGCTCGCCGGTGTCCGGGTCGCGCCACACGATGGTACCGGCATCGAGCTTGCGCTCGTCGATCGCGACTTGCATGACGATGCCGGTCTTGGGATGGATCGGCAGGAAGGGCGAATAGCTCAGCGCCCGCTCCTCGCGCAGCGACGGCAGCATAATTGCCATCACCTTATCGAAGCGCTCGAGCATCTTGAGCAGCGTCGCGTCGAAGCGGCCGGAAGTGTAATAGTCGGTCGAGGAAGCGAATTCGTAATCGAAGCCGAAACGGTCGAGGAAAGCGCGCAGCCGTGCGTTATTGGCGGCGCCGAACGACGGATACTCATTGGAGAAAGGGTCCGGTATCCTGGTCAGCGGCTTGCCGAGATAGGCGCGCAGCATGTCCTTGTTAGGCACATTGTCCGGCACCTTGCGCAATCCGTCCATGTCGTCGGAGAAGCACAGCAGCCGCGTCTTGACCTTGTCTTCGGTCAGCACGCGGAAGGCGTGGCGCACCATAGATGTGCGCGCCACCTCGCCGAACGTGCCGATATGCGGCAGCCCCGACGGGCCGTAGCCGGTCTCAAACAGCACCGTTTCCGGGTAGCCGCTGCTCGCGTAACGGGCGACGATCTTTTTCGCTTCCTCGAACGGCCACGCCTTGCTTTCGGCGGCGGCGGCGAGGACTTCCGGGCTGAGATCGATCGGCTGTTGTTCGGCCATGATGCTATTCCTGCGACTTTGCCAGCATCCATGCCGGCAGCCGCATGCTCTAGACCATGATCCCGAAAAGTGGAACCCGGTTTCCGGGCAGGACCGTGATCAGGCAAGAAGATTAAGAGCCCCCGTCCCGATAGTCAGGATGGATCAAGTTCCAAGGTGTGACCGAAGCGCCGACGATCGCGGCTGTTTTTCCTTGCGGCGCCGGTCCCTCGTTCCTAACTTCGGGACCATCTCAAGGAGTTGTAAATGCCATTGTCGCCACACGAAGCCATGATCTACCTGATGGTCATCACCTCGGCGTCAGACCGCGACATGACCGACGTCGAACTGGCGCGGATCGGCGACGTCGTTCGATCCTGGCCGGTGTTTGAGGATTTCAACCGGGAGCGGCTGGTCGAAGTCGCCCAGGCCTGCCAGAAAATGCTGCAGGAAAAAGACGGGCTGGAGGGCGTCCTTGCGCGTGTCGCCGAGGCGCTGCCCGAACGCCTGCGTGACACCGCCTATGCGGCCGCCTTCGAGGTCGCGGCCGTCGATCTCGAAATGCGCCTGGAGGAGGTGCGCGTGCTGCAGCTCGTCCGCCGGGCACTCGACCTCGATGCGCTGACGGTCGCCGCCATTGCCCGAGCCGCCAAGGCCCGCCTTCGCACGCTGACGTGAGCCGGCAGCCAAGCTCAGAAAAAGCTGACCGGAAAATAGCGCAGATAGAACTCGGCGAACGTGCCTTTCACCGAAATTTCCTGCAGCGCGTAGTCGAAAGCGGCGGCCAGTGCCGGATCGTCGGCCCTGGTGGCGATCGCCATGCCTGAGCCGAGATATTCGGGCGCCAGATAGGGGCCGCCGGCAAAGCGGCAGCAGCCCGTCGCATCGGAACCGCCGAGCCAGAATGCGAAACGCATGCCGTCGCCGAAGGCGGCGTCGATCTTGCCGGCTTTCAGCTCGCCATAAAGCTCCTCCGGCTTTGCGAAGGGGACGATTTGGACGTCGCCGAAATAGTCGCGCAGCATCCGCTCATGCGCGGAGCCGGCGATCACGCCGACACGCTTGCTGCGCAGCCTGTCGAACATTGGTTCGGTCAGCGCCTTTGTCTTTAGCATGACGAAGCGTGCCGGAAATTGCAGGTAGGAGCGTGAAAATGCGTATCTCGACCGCGACTCCGGAGTCGCGGCGATGCCGGCGATGATCGCTTCGCCTTCGCCTTTCCCGAGCGCACCTTCGAGCTCGGCCCAGGGCAGCGCCTGGATCTGGCATTTTTCGGCAATGCCGAGCTCGGCGCAGATGGCGCGCGCCAGGTCGACATGGAAGCCCGACAGCCGGCCTGCCCCATCGAGGAAATTGAACGGCGGGAAATCCGTGGTGGTCAGGAATCGCAGCCGCGGCAGCATCGAAAGGTCCGGCTTTGGCAGCCGCTCCTTGGCGTCCCAAAACACCGGCACCTGCGGCTCCGCGGCGAGCGCAGCAGCCGCAAGCAATTGCGCTCCGATCAGTATCGAGATCAATGAAATGGATATGCGCCGAAACGCCACGCGACGACTCCGTCCGGTCTTGCACCGACTTTAGTACGAAATAACACAGGTTTTTGTACGAAAATAACACAGGTACAACGGTTTTTGGTTTCATCGTGACGATTTAGGGATATTGTTTAGTGAGTTTGCAAATGACTGCGTGATGCCGGCTGAAGAGGAGCAGTAGGACGCACAGGGGAAGCAGCTTTGCAGTCCGGGGTTGATGGCGTGGTGCGGGTTGATCACTGCCATTGGCCTCAAGAGCGGAAGGCAACATGGGGTAGATGTTGCGATGGGTCATTTCGATCGTACCCTGGAACTGATAGATCAGTTGCAGCACGCCGGCACAGCGGCCGCCGTCTGCGAAAAGCTGCTGGGGGTAACAAGCGGGTTCGGGCTGACGGCGCTGATGGCCGGGACGGTTCCGCAACCTGGCACGCCGAGAAACCAGCAAAAGGACCATGTGCTGCTCTGCGACTGGCCGGCTGAATGGCTTGAGCGCTACGTTGCGCGCAACTACGTCGATCACGACCCCGTCGTCAGTCACATGAAGCAGCTTCAAGCGCCATTCCAGTGGCGGGAAGCGTCTCAGGGCATCCGCATCGGCAAGAGCGGCGGCGAGGTGATGGGCGATGCCGGCGAATTCAAGCTGCGCGACGGGTTGGCCTTCCCGCTAATCACGCTCGATGGCCAGATCGTCATGGTGTCACTGGGCGGCGAGGCTGTCGAATTGTCGAGCGCCGAGTTCGGGCTGGTGTCGCTGGTCTCGACTTATGCGATTGGCCGCGCAATGCAGCTCCACACCATGGCGGGCAAAACCATCGATCATGTCGAATTAACGCCGCGTGAGCGCGAATGCCTGCAATGGGCCGCCGTTGGCAAGTCCGAATGGGAGATCTCACAAATTCTCGGCATTTCGGAACACACGTCAGAGAAACACCTTCTTAACGCCAAAAGCAAACTCGGTGCCGTCAACCGGGTCCAGGCCGTCGCGGAAGCGATAAGGCGCGGCTATATTAACTAGGTCGGCCGCGCCGGCCTAGAAATTCTTGCTTGCGTGATCGCGTAATTTTTTTGGGAAAGCACGGCCGTATCTTCCTATTGAAACAGGAGACGGCAAGATGCTTTTTTCCCTCACGACCCAGGAATTGATGGAACGGCCCGACCTCTGGGAGTCAGTTCATCGTTTGCGTTACAAGATTTTCGTCGAAGAGATGGGATGGACCGATCTGCAGCGCCCCGATGGCCTGGAGATCGATCAATTCGACCACGACGAGGCAGTGCACCAGATCGTCATCCGCAATGGCGAGCTCGCCGGTTACCAGCGGATGTTGCCGACGACCCGGGCACATCTTCTAACCGACGTGCTGGCGGACCTTTATGAGGGAACCCCACCGTCGGGCCCGAATGTCTATGAACTGACCCGCTATGCGGTTGCGCCGGGGTTCCGCGACGGTCGGCGCGGCGTGTCAACGGTGGGCACGGAGCTGATCGCCGGCTTCGTCGAGTGGGGCCTGAAGCGCAACGTCAACCAGGTGATCATCGAATTCGAGCCGATGTGGGTGCTTCGCGCGCTGCAGCTGCATTTCCTGGCAACGCCGCTCGGTTACCAGCGTACCTATGGCAACCAGCAGGTCGTTGCCACACTGCTCACCTTCAACGAGCACACGCTCGACGTGGTGCGTTCGCGCCGCAACCACTTTGCGCCGGTGCTGGCCAGAGGGTACCCGGACATGCTCGGACAGAGACGCGCCTCGTGAGATTGGAGAGAGGCCATGAACGTTCACTCAAAAGCAGAATTCCGCAATCACACGCTGATCGTCACGGTATCGTCGGGTGACGGCCGCCCGGTGCTGGACAGGCGGGCCTATGAAAGCCTGGCCAGGACATTCCACGAAGCCGCTGTCGACGACGACGTCCGCGTTGTGGTCCTGCGCGGCTTGGCCGGGTGCTTCTGCCTCGGTGCCGATTTCTCCGAATTTCTCGACGCCACCAAACATCGGCGACTGATCGCCGCCGTCACCGATATGTTCCGCACGCTGGCGACGTTCCCGAAACCGGTCCTTGCCTGTGTCGACGGCGACGCCGTCGGCGTCGGTTGCACCATCCTGTTCCACTGCGACATGGTGATCGCCTCGACCAAGAGCACGTTTCGGGTGCCGTTCGTCGATTTCGGCCTGGTGCCGGACGCGGCGACCAGCATTCTGGCGCCGCGGAAGCTCGGCTATGCCGGGGCGTTCCGCTTCTTCTGCCTGGGCGACACGCTCGCCGCCGAAGATGCCAGGGCACTGGGCCTTGTCGGCGAGATCGTGACGGACGGCAGCGTCGAGGAAGCCACGTTGGCAAGAGCCAGGCAACTCGCCAAGAAGCCTGTCGCGGCGCTGCAGCAGACGCGCGACCTGCTCAGGGGCGACACCGGCGCGCTCTGCGACCGCATCGACCAGGAGATCTCGCTTTTCCAGCAGGCGCTGCAGGACGACACAACGCTGAAGCGACTGCAGCGGATTGCCCGGCTGGCGGCATGAGAGCCGCGTATCGAGGTGAGCTTATTTTTCGAGGAAAGTCGGCCCTTCGCCGATGATCTTCCTGTCCTCCTTGCCGATGACGTCGAGGTCGCGGCCGTCATAGGGAAGCGAAAGGAGAATGCGCTGCATGACGGCCAGCCGCGCGCGCCGTTTGTCGTTCGCCCGCACAATGATCCAGGGCGCGAACTCCTTGTGCGTGCGCTCGACCATCAGGTCGCGCGCTTTGGTGTATTCGTCCCATTTGGTGATGCCGGCGATGTCGATTGGCGAAAACTTCCAGCTCTTCAGCGGGCTCCAGCGGCGGTCATGGAATCGCTCGAGCTGCGTTTCCCGGCCGATGTTCAGCCAGAATTTGAAGAAATGTATGCCCTCGTTGCGGATCATCCGCTCGAAATGCGGAACCTCGTCCAGAAATTGCTCGTGCTGCTCGGGCGTGCAGAATCCCATCACCGGTTCAACGCCGGCGCGATTATACCAGGAGCGGTCGAAAGTGACGAATTCGCCCGACGTCGGGAAGTGGTCGACGTAGCGCTGGAAGTACCATTGTCCAAGCTCGGTGGGTGTTGGCTTGGTCAGCGCCACGTTGCGCGCCGTGCGAGGGTTCAGATACTGGCGCAAAACGAAGATCGTGCCGCCCTTGCCGGCAGCGTCGCGCCCCTCGAACAGCGACATTACCCGCTTGCCTTTCGACTGCAGCCACGCCTGCGCCTTGACCAGCTCGATCTGCAGCTTCTCAAGCCTCTCGTCATACTCCTCGCTCTTCATCTTCTTGTCGTAGGGATACCCGCCGGCGGTCAGCTTGCGGTCCTCGACCCAGTCGGGAAGCATCGGGGCCTCGATGTCGAACGCCCGCTCCTTGCCGTCGATGATGATCTTCAGCGGACCCGATGAAGGTACGGCGGGACTTTCCTTGGTGTTTTTCATCGAGGCGAGCCTTTCCAGCTTTCGGACTCATGCTATTGGGAGCCTTACTGCATCGGCCCGAAAATCGGAATCGATTTTCGGAAAGAACGATGCAGCAGATGAAGTGGTAGAGCGTCCTTTGTGCGTCCAATTGAACGCACTGTGCTCTAGCGCCGGTCCAGCAGGAAGTTCTTGAAGTTGGCCGCAGACGGAGCGCAAATGGCCGACATCGGCACAAAGCGGAAAGGCAGGGCGCAAGGTGTCGCCATGCGGCTGTGGAACAGCCGCTGGCTGCTGGCGGCCGGCCTCGTTGCGGTGCTGATGGTCTATGCTTTTGCCGGCATGTCCGGCTATGTGGTGCTGCTGGCAGGCGCGTTGCTGGTTGCCGCTGCGATGCTGCCGGCCGGCGTCGCGCGTCAATCGACCGAAAATGCTGCGGCCATCGAGGCGAGCGGTCTGCAACGGCTTTCCGGCGAATATCTCGCGGCGGCGGTTGCCGATCCGCTGATCATTTTCGATCGCTCCGCCGCCATCGTCCACGCCAACGCCGCCGCCTTTGCCGCCTTTGGCGGAATTGCCCCCGGCATGTCGCTGTCGCTGAAATTCCGCGCGCCGGAAATGCAGGCCTTGCTGGATAGTATCTTGGCGGGCAACGTCGCTTCGGACAGCGTCGACTACACAGAAAAGCTGCCGGTCGAACGAGCCTATCGGGTGAGCGCGTCTTCAGTCGGCCATGCCACGGATCTCTACGTGCTTGTGTTCAAGGACCAGAGTGAGGCGCGCCGGATCGACAGAATGCGTGCCGACTTCATTGCCAATGCCAGCCACGAGCTGCGCACGCCTCTCGCGTCGATCGCCGGCTTCATCGAGACGCTGCGCGGGCCGGCCCGCAACGACCCCGCGGCGCGCGAGCAGTTCCTGCAGATCATGCAGAACCAGACCAGCCGTATGGCGCGCCTCATCGACGACCTTCTGTCGCTGTCGCGCCTGGAGATGAAGCCCTATCTCAAGCCGGGAACCGAGGTCGACCTGCGCCAGGTCATCGACAGCGTCATCGATTCGCTTGGGCCGCTCGCAAAGGAAAACGGCGTCGTCATCGAGCGTGATTTCGCGGAAGGGCCGCTCGACGTGCCCGGCGATCGGGACGAGCTTTTCCAGGTCTTCGAAAATCTGTTGGAAAACGCCTGCAAATACGGTCAGTCGGGCGGACGCGTCGTGGTGTCGATCACGCGCAGCGACAGCGATCCCGAGCCGGGCATCGACGTCACCATCAGGGATTTCGGCCCCGGTATCCCCGAAGAGCACATCCCGCGCATCACCGAGCGCTTCTACCGCGTCGACGTCGAGAACAGCCGGAGCCAAAAGGGCACCGGCCTTGGCCTGTCCATCGTCAAGCATATCCTGACCCGCCACAACGCCAGGCTCTCCATCAGGTCGGAGGTCGGCAAGGGTGCGGCGTTCACGGTCCATTT
This sequence comes from Mesorhizobium sp. M1329, assembly GCF_040318035.1. Classification (NCBI taxonomy): domain Bacteria; kingdom Pseudomonadati; phylum Pseudomonadota; class Alphaproteobacteria; order Hyphomicrobiales; family Phyllobacteriaceae; genus Mesorhizobium; species Mesorhizobium sp. M1329. The sequence goes on from NZ_JAMYLN010000014.1 coordinate 106,098, forward strand.
GCCGGCTCGCTGACGCGGTACTATCTCTAGCACATAATGGGCCGTTTCTTTTTTCTGTCATCCGGCTAGCGTATCAGCGGGGATTCGAGGGAACGACTCAACCAGAAAATCCCGGGAAGGCATTTCGTCCATGCAGTCCGTGCATATAGTCAGCGCCTATGACGAGGAGCTGAAATATCTGTCGAAGCGCATCGCGGCGATGGGCGGGCATGCCGAGCGCATGGTCGAGCAGGCAGTCGCGGCGCTGGTCAATGCGGATCCGGGGCTTGCCCAGAAAGTCATTCGAGACGACCTGGTTCTGGATGAGGGACAGCGCGAGATCGACGACAAGGCGATCATCATAATCGCCAAGCGCCAGCCGATGGCGACGGATCTGCGCGAGATCGTCGGCGCGATCCGCATCTCGGCGGACCTCGAACGGGTAGGCGACCTCGGCAAGAACGTCGCCAAGCGGGTGGTTGCCGTTGCAGACGGGCGCCAGCCGAACAGTCTGTTCCGCGGCCTCGAGGCTTTGGCCAATCTGGCACTGACCCAGCTCAAGGAAGTACTCGACGTCTACGCATCGCGGTCGGTGGAAAAAATCGGTTTCGTGCGCGACCGCGACGACCAGATCGATGCCATGTACACCTCGCTGTTTCGCGAATTGCTGACCTACATGATGGAAGACCCACGCAACATCACGCCCTGCACACATCTTCTGTTTTGCGCCAAGAACATCGAGCGCATCGGCGACCATGCCACCAACATCGCCGAGACGATCTACTATGTCGTCACCGGTGATCAGATGCCGGCCGATCGTCCGAAGGGCGACAAGACGGACAAGATTGTTCTTCCGGCAACCCAACCAGCGAAGTGAGTTCTCTCCGCACTGGTGCGAATTTCGGATTCGCCACCTGAGAGACAATTGCGCTAAGCTCTCGACACGCCGACTTCTCAGTTCCGCGATGAAGGCCCCGCCTTCAGGAGGCTGCGATGGAATATGTCCGCGAGTTTGCTCCCGCGCCGCCGATGTCGGGCATCATCGCTTGCGGCGTCTATACGGCTGGGCGGCGCATCGCCGACATTCCGATCGAGGAAGCCGGCGAATGGGCCGGGAAGCCGGGCCACGTGGTCTGGATCGGACTGCTGGAGCCCGACCGCAATTTGTTGCTGCGCGTCCAGGCGCAATTCCATCTGCATGAGTTGGCGATCGAGGACGCCGAGCATCCGCACCAGCGACCGAAGATCGAGCAATATGGGGATGCCCTGTTCATCGTTGCCCGCACGGCGCAGCTGATCGACAGCCGTGTCACCTTCGGCGAGACGCATCTGTTCGTCGGCGCCGGCTATATCGTCAGCGTCAGGCATGGCCCGTCGACCTCCTACGCAGCCGTTCGCCAGCACTGGGAAAGCTGCCCGCATTCCCTTGCCAAGGGCGAGGATTTCGTCCTCTACGCCATTCTCGATTTCATCGTCGACAACTACATGCCGGTGCTCGAGCAGATCGAAAACGAGGTCGAGGCGATCGAGGACAAGGTTCTGCTGAAACCGATGACCGGCTCCGATATCGAACGGCTTTATATGCTGCGCCGCGATCTCTTGCGCCTGCGTAATGCGGCCCTGCCGCTGGTGGAGGTCTGCCGGCGGCTCACCAGCGCCGATCTGCCGCAAATCCACACAGCCATGCACCCACTGTTTCGCGACGTCACCGACCACATCCGCACTGTCCAGGAAAAGATCGACAGCCTGCGTGAGGTTCTCGCCTTCGCCTTCGAGGCCAGCCTTCTGGTCGGTCAAAGCCAGGAGACGGCGATCTCCAAGAAGCTTGCCTCATGGGCCGCCATCCTGGCGGTGCCCACGGCGTTCGCCGGCATTTACGGCATGAATTTCAGCGACATGCCGGAACTGAGGATGGAATATGGCTACCCGGCCGTCCTGGCGGCGATTGCCCTGATCTGCACGTTTCTTTACTGGCGGTTTCGCAAGAATGGGTGGCTATGAAGCGTAGGGCAGTAGGATATCGCTTCTGACCACGCTTCTCTGCAATTCACCACATACTGCCGTACTGCCCTATTCCCCTACTCCCCTAACTATCTGCTCCGCCGCCGCTCCGATGCCGGCTGAAACGCCACGCGGGCGTGGTACTTGCAGTAGGGCCCGGTTTCGGCGGCGTCGTTGCCGCAGAAATGGAAGTCTTCCGAAAGCGGATCGCCATTCGGCCATTTGCAGGTGCGCTCGTTCAGCTCGACGAGTTGCAGATGCCGCGAGATCGGCACGACGACGTTCTCGACCGGGCGAATATAGTGGCGCGCCACCGGTTCGGCATCGAACTGTGCCTTGAGCGCGGTCGCACCGATCGACATCGACGTGGTGGCATGGCGCGTGGCGCTTGCTGCCCGGGACACCGATTTCTGGATCGTCGATCCCTGTGCCGTCTTCTTCTGGCGTGCCGGTGAGGCGGTCGTGCGTCCGCGACCGGACAGTTTCAGCCGGTGCACTTTGCCGATGACCGCATTGCGGCTGACCCCGCCAAGCTGTGCGGCGATCTGGCTGGCGCTGAGGCCCTCTGACCACAATTTTCTGAGAAGTTCGACTCGCTCGTCAGTCCAGTTCATGAGACCGCGCTCCTGCTGAAACGTGCGGCAATCGGAATCCATTCCCGACCCGGCTTCTGCCGGGCAGACACCACATATATCGGGTGATTAGGTCCGCCGCACGAAATCTAGTTATTTCTCTACTACAATTACCTTATGCGCTGACTCGGTGACAAGAGTCCCAACGCCAACACGAATCGGTTTTTTCGGTTTTCCCCAACTTGCCCGGTCGCTTATGAGCCGGCGTTGTGCTGGAGGGCTTGCCGCACGTCCTTACGCGACCTTTTCGTTGACTTCACGGCCGAAAAACACGATAAGCCACAAGGGCCGCCGCTTTGGCGGCTTTTTGATTTTCCGGTTCCGGAGACGCATATAATGAGCGGTTCGGCGCTTTTCGAGACCTTTGTTCGCGCACCCCTGGCTTTCGACCACGGTGAAGGCACCTGGCTGGTCACTGATAAGGGCGAGCGATATCTCGATTTCGCCGGCGGGATCGCCGTGAATTCATTGGGCTACAGCCATCCGCATCTGGTCGCGGCCCTCACCGAGCAGGCCGCCAAGCTCTGGCATGTCTCCAATCTGTACGAGATTCCGGGACAGAGCCGGCTCGGCGAGCGGCTGGCCGACGCCAGCTTCGCCGACAAGGTGTTCTTCACCAATTCCGGCGCAGAGGCGCTCGAATGCGCCATCAAGACGGCGCGGCGCTACCACTTCGTCAAGGGCCATCCCGAGCGCTACCGCACAATCACCTTCGAAGGCGCTTTCCACGGCCGCACCCTGGCCACCATCGCCGCCGGCGGCCAGTACAAATACCTGGAAGGTTTCGGCCCCAAGGTCGACGGCTTCGACCAGGTCGGTTTCGACGATATCGATGCGGCCGAAAAGGCGATCACGCCTGAGACCGCGGCGATCCTGATCGAGCCGGTGCAGGGCGAGGGCGGCATCAGGCAAGTGCCGACGCAATCGCTGAAGCGCCTCAGGCAGCTCTGCGATCAGCACGGGCTGCTCCTGATTTTCGACGAGGTCCAGTGCGGCGTCGGCCGCACCGGAAAGCTGTTCGCGCATGAGTGGGCGGGTGTAACCCCCGACCTCATGGCGGTGGCCAAGGGCATCGGCGGCGGCTTCCCGATGGGTGCCTGCCTCGCCACCGACGAGGCAGCGGTCGGCATGACCGCCGGCGTGCACGGCACCACCTTCGGCGGCAATCCGCTGGCGATGGCGGTCGGCAACGCCGTGCTCGACGTGGTGCTGGAGGACGGCTTTCTCGAGGACGTCCAGCGCAAGGCACTGCTGTTGAAGCAGGGGCTTGCAGGCGTCGCCGACGAATTTCCGGATGTTATCGAAAGCATCAGGGGCACCGGCCTGATGCTCGGGCTTAAATGCGCGATGCCCAACACCAAAGTCACGGTGGCACTGCGTGACCAGCATCTCTTGACGGTTCCGGCCGGCGACAACGTTATCCGCCTGCTGCCGCCTCTCACCGTCACCGACGCCGAGATCCACGAAGCGCTCGAGCGCATTCGTGCCGGCGCCAAGAGCCTGGCGGATGCCATCGTCGCTGCCGCAGCGAAGTAATCCTGGAATTCCTGATGTCCCTTCGCCATTTCACCGATCTTTCCGCCGTTTCCGAAGGCGATCTGCGTTTCATGCTCGACGACGCAGCTGTGCGAAAGGCAAGGCTCAAGGCCGGCGAACGCAGCAAGCCGCTCGAAGGCAAGGTGCTGGCGATGATCTTCGACAAGCCGTCGACGCGGACGCGCGTGTCGTTCGACGTCGGCATGCGGCAGTTGGGTGGCGAGACGATCATGCTGACCGGCACCGAGATGCAGCTTGGCCGCTCGGAGACCATTGCCGACACGGCCAAGGTGCTGTCACGCTATGTCGATGCCATCATGATCCGCACCACCTCGCATGACCGGCTGCTGGAACTGACGGAAAACGCTACGGTTCCCGTCATCAACGGGCTGACCGACGAGACCCATCCCTGCCAGCTGATGGCCGACATCATGACCTTCGAAGAGCACCGTGGTCCGGTGGCCGGCAAGACGATCGCCTGGACCGGCGACGGCAACAACGTGCTGCATTCGCTGCTGGAGGCATCTGCGCGCTTCCGCTTCAAGCTGAACATCGCCGTGCCCGAGGGCAGCGAACCGGCCCAGAAGCATGTCGACTGGTCGAAAGCCAATGGCGGCAAGCTGAAATTCACCCGTTCGCCCGAGGAGGCCGTTCACGAGGCCGATTGCATCGTCACCGACTGCTGGGTGTCGATGGGCCAGGAGCACCGTGCCCGCGGCCACAATGTCTTCCTACCCTACCAGGTCAATGCGGCACTGATGGCGAAAGCCAAGCCTGACGCGCTGTTCATGCACTGTCTGCCGGCGCATCGCGGTGAGGAGGTTACCGACGAGGTCATCGACGGACCGCATTCTGTGGTGTTCGATGAGGCGGAGAACCGGCTCCATGCCCAGAAGGCGGTCTTGGCCTGGTGCCTGGGCGCTTGATAAGGGCCGCCTTGATCCGGGCTGGCCTGATCTGCGCCGCGTTGATCCGGGCCGCCTTGATCCGGGAGTGGGTGGTGCCTATCTCAGGCGCATCACGCAAATCGAGCGCGTCTCGTCGCATGCGCCCCGGAGGGCGGCATCGCCGCGCCCCGGAGCTTTGTCATGTTGGAAACTCATCAATTGGCTGAACATAAACCCAAGCTCGGCGAATTCGGCTACGCCGGCGACGACCATGTCGTGCCGTTCGAGGTCGGCCCGCTCGACGTGCGCGGCCGCACCGTCCAGCTCGGGCCGATGCTCGACGCTATTCTCAGCCGCCACGACTATCCCGAGCCGGTCGCCCGCCTCCTGGCCGAAGCCTGTGTGCTGACGGTATTGCTCGGAACTTCGCTGAAGTTCGAGGGCAAGTTCATTCTGCAGACCCGCACCGACGGGCCGGTCGACATGCTGGTCGCGGATTTCTCCACGCCGCACGCGCTGCGCGCTTATGCCCGCTTCGATGCCGACCGGCTGCAGGCTTTGACTTCTGCCGGCGAGACGTCACCGCAGACGCTGCTCGGCAGCGGCGTCCTGGCGCTGACCATCGACCAGGGCGCCCACACGCAACGCTACCAGGGCATCGTCCAGCTCGACGGCGTCACGCTGGAAGATGCCGCACGCACCTATTTCCGCCAGTCGGAGCAGATTCCGACCGACCTCCGGCTTTCGGTTGCCAAGCTTCTGACGCCCGGCGTCGGCGGTGCCCGCGAGCAATGGCGGGCCGGTGGCTTGCTGGCACAATTCCTGCCGCAGTCGGCGGAGCGCATGCGCGTCCCCGACTTTCCCGGTGGCGACGGCGATCCGCGTGAGGAAATCCACGACCCGGCCGACAATTCCTGGCAGGAGCTGCTGGCGCTGCTTGGTACTATTGAACCGACCGAGCTGATCGATCCGACGATCGGCGCCGAACGGCTGCTTTACCGGCTTTTCCACGAGCATGGCGTCCGCGTCTTCGGCGGGGTGCCGGTCGCCGACCAGTGCTCATGCTCGAGGGAGAAGATCCAGGGCATCCTCGAAGGCTTTTCCGCCGAGGAGATCAGGGACAGCACCGAGGATGGCAGCATTCACGTGGCCTGCGAATTCTGTTCGAAACAATATGACTTCGATCCGGCGGAATTTGCAGCGGCTCAATAACGAGCATCAGTGCGGCTGCCTTCGCAGAACTTGGATTTCCTCGCCCCCGCAAGGCGGGGAGAGGAATCCAAGTGAACGTCAATTGACGGTGCGCCGCGTGCCCGGCAAATCGAGCGAGAAGGCGGGGATGGCGACGTCGAAGGTCTCACCCCGTTTGTTGCGCATTGTGTAGTGCCCGACCATGATGCCGGACGGGGTCGAGAGCGGGCATCCAGACGTATACTGATAGCTGTCGCCGGGGTTGAGTCCAGGTTGCTCGCCGACGACCCCGGGGCCGCGCACTTCCTCGACCTTGCCGGTGCCGTCGGTAATGTGCCAGTAGCGCGACAGAAGCTGCACGAAGTCGTCCGACTGATTGTCGATGGTCACCTGGTAGCCCCAGACATAGCGGTTTTGTGGCGGGTCGGAGTGATCCTCCAGATAGAACGGCCTGACCTGCACTTCGATGTTGCGGGTGACGGCGCTGTACATAAACTGCTCCAAAGCAATGTAGATGGAACTTTCGATGCTCAGCGCAGTTTGGTCAACGATGCGCGGCATCTTCTTGCCCGATCTCAAGCGCAGGTGCCGAAAAACAATGTCATTTGAGTGACACATGACAATGATGGTGTGCAGGCTTGTGCCGGGCGACTCAGCGTTTTGTCGATTTGTTGAAAACGGCCGTCATGCGGCCAGCATTTCTGGAGTGACCAGATCTCGATGGAACCGACATTCGCAGCCGCTCTCCTTTCCATAGCCCTCCTTCTTTCAAATCTCGCCAGCATCCTGTTAGCCTTGCTGAAGCTAAAGCGACCAGCCAGGATTGCACCGCCCGCGGCCAACGCGCCGCCGGTATCGATCGTCATCCCGGCGCGCGGCGTCGAGCCGTTTGCCGAAGAGACGCTGGAGCGCGCCTTCTCCCTCGACTGGCCGCGCTACGAACTCATCTTCTGCGTCGCCCATGCCGACGACCCGGTGGTCGAGCCGATCACCGCCGCAATGGCGCGCTTTCCAGCTATTCGCGCCCGCCTTTTAGTCGGTGACGACCGCATCAGCGGCAATCCGAAACTCAATAATTGTGTGAAGGGTTGGGAGGCGGCGCATTATCGCTGGGTCATCCTTGCCGATTCCAACGTGCTTATGCCGAGCGATTACGTCCAGCACCTGATGGCGGCGTGGCGGCACGACACCGGCCTCGTCTGCTCGACGCCGATCGGCTCGCGGCCGGACGGCTTCTGGGGGGAGGTAGAATGCGCCTTTCTCAACACGCTGCAGGCGCGCTGGCAGTACGCTGGAGCGGCGCTCGGCCTCGGCTTCGCCCAGGGCAAGAGCATGTTGTGGAACAAGCCCATGCTCGACGCCAATGGTGGCATCCGCGCGCTTGCTGCCGAGATCGCCGAGGACGCCGCCGCGACCAAGCTGGTCAACCGGCTCGGACTGCGGGTCAATCTTGTCGCCTCGCCCTTCGAACAGCCGCTCGGCCGGCGCACGCTTGGCGAGATCTGGTCGCGGCAGGCGCGCTGGGCGCGGCTGCGCCGCGTCACCTTTGCACTGTTCTTTGCCCCCGAAATCCTGATCGGCGCGGCACCGCCGCTGGTGCTTGCGCTGGTTGCCGCGGCTGACGCCGGCGTCAGCCTGCCGGCCACCGCCACCGCCGTGCTGGTCGCGGCCTACCTGCCGGAATGCGCCTTGGCCTCGGCCAAGGGATGGCACCTGTCGCTGCGCACGATCCCGGCGATGATGGCGCGAGACCTGATGCTTCCCGCCATTTGGGCGCGCGGATGGCTGAGCGGCGCCGTCGATTGGCGAGGCAATGTGATGACTATCCAGAGCAAGGCCGTCGCGGAGCTGGAACAGACCCCGTCCGGCGCCTGATCGGCGCGTCCCCGCTCGCCTCTGTTCGTCCAGCCCTTATCCGGCAACTCTCAGCGCCTGCTGGATGTCTTCGAGCAGATCGTCGGCGTCCTCAAGGCCGACTGACAGCCTGAGCGTGCCCGGTCCGATGCCGAGCTCGGCGCGGGCCTCATCGGTCAAGTTCTTGTGCGTCGTCGTCGCCGGATGGGTGATCAGGCTCTTGGCGTCGCCGAGATTGTTGGAAATGAGCACGATTTCGAGTGCGTTCTGGAAGGCAAAGGCCGCCTGCTTGCCGCCCTTCACATCCAGGCAGATCAGCGTCGAGCCGCCCGACATCTGCTTCTTGACCACGGCCGCTTGCGGGTGGTCGGCGCGACCGGGATAGATGACGCGGGCGATTTGCGGGCGCTCGGCGAGGAAATCCGCGATGCGGCCGGCACTTTCCGTCTGCTGGCGTACGCGCAGCGGCAGCGTCTCCAGGCCTTTCAGCAGCGTCCAGGCATTGAAGGGCGAGAGGCTGGGGCCGGTGTGGCGGAAATAGTCATGCAGGTTCTCGTCGATCCACTTCTTGTCCGACAGAACGATGCCGCCAAGGCAGCGCCCTTGGCCATCAATATGCTTGGTCGCGGAGTAGACGACGATGTGGGCGCCGAGCTGCAGGGGTTTCTGCTGCAAGGGCGTGGCGAAGACATTGTCGACGATCAGCCTGGCGCCGATCGAATTGGCAAGTGCCGCGACGGCGGCGATGTCGACCACCTCCAGCGTCGGATTGGTCGGGCTTTCCAGGAAGAACAGTTTGGTGTTCGGCTTGACCGCCTTTTGCCAATTGGCGATGTCTGTGCCGTCGACCAGCGTTGCCTCGATGCCGTATTTCGGCGCCAGCGTCTCGATCACCCAGCGGCAGGAGCCGAACAGTGCGCGCGCCGCCACGATATGGTCGCCAGCCTTGGCGCTGCACAGCAATGCTGCCGTCACCGCCGCCATGCCGGATGCAGTGGCGCGCGCGTCCTCGGCTCCTTCCAGTGCGCACATGCGTTTTTCAAACATGTCGACGGTCGGATTGGCATAACGCGAATAGATGAAGCCTGGCTCCTCGCCCTTGAAGCGGGCTTCCGCCGCTTGCGCCGTCTCGTAGACATACCCTTGGGTGAGATACATCGCCTCGGAGGTCTCGCCGAAGCTGGAACGCAGCGTCCCGGCATGCACGAGTGCGGTCTGAGGCTTCCAGTCGCGCTTCTTGGTCATCATTCTATCCAAACACCAAAATTGGTCCAAACAACAAAAAACCGGTCGCGAAAGTCGCAACCGGTCCATATGGCCTTGCGGCCCGACGGTCCTTTAGCGACTTGTTTAACGTGGCTGCAAGCCGACCGGCCAAATCACCACGGGATAACGAGCTTTAGACCCGCGCCACGCTTGCGTCAATTGCCGGCATGATTAAGAGGGTTGTACCAAGCAGGTGCCAAAGGCGTCCATGGTCGGACCTGCGACAGAACAAGACCTCGCCCGGCGTTCGAACGGAGCCAGACCCTTGCGGCAGACAGGCATTCTTCCCGATCAGGATATTTCCGCGCTGTTCCAGACGGGCGCGCTAAAATCGCCGCGCACGCTCGATGCCGATCAGATCCAGCCGGCCAGCCTTGACCTCAGGCTCGGCGACAAGGCTTGGCGGGTGCGTGCTTCCTTCTTGCCCGGCCCGGACCACAGGGTTGTCGACAAGCTCGACCGGCTGAAGCTGCACGAGATCAACCTCGCCGAAGGTGCCGTGCTGGAAACCGGCTGCGTCTACATCGTGCCGCTGCTCGAAAGCCTGGCGCTGCCCGCGCATATTTCCGCCTCCGCCAACCCGAAAAGCTCGACCGGACGGCTCGATATCTTCACTCGGGTGATGACCGACCGTGGCCACGAGTTCGACAAGATCGCCGCCGGCTATGAAGGTCCGCTCTATCTGGAGGTCAGCCCGCGCACCTTCCCGATCGTCGTTCGCACCGGCTCGCGGCTGTCGCAGATCAGGTTCCGCACCGGCAATGCGCTCTTGTCGGAAAGCGACCTGCACGAACTGCACCGCGCCGAGATGCTGGTCGCCACTGAACCGCCCAACATCTCAGGCGGCGGCATCGCGCTGTCGATCGACCTCGACGGCGACAAGGATGGGCTGGTCGGCTATCGCGGCAAGCACCACACCGGCCTGGTCGACGTCGACAAGCGCGCCGCGCAGGATGTAGTCGATTTCTGGGAGCCGCTCTACAAGAGCGGCGCCGGCGAACTGGTGCTCGATCCGGACGAATTCTATATTCTGGTGTCGCGCGAGGCGGTGCATGTGCCGCCGCTCTACGCCGCCGAAATGACGCCCTTCGATCCGCTGGTCGGCGAGTTCCGCGTCCATTATGCGGGTTTCTTCGACCCGGGTTTCGGTCATTCGGCGTCAGGCGGCACCGGCAGCCGGGCGGTGCTCGAGGTACGCAGCCACGAAGTGCCGTTCATCCTCGACCACGGCCAGATCGTCGGACGGCTGATCTACGAGCACATGCTGAAACGGCCGCAAGCGCTCTACGGCACAGACCTCGGCTCGAACTATCAGGCGCAGGGCCTGAAACTGTCCAAGCATTTCCGCGCCGCGCGCTGAGGTTGGAACTGCCATCTCCCCCACGAGGGGGGAGATCACGCTTTCATCGACGCCTCAAAGCGCCTTCACCGCGACCTTCACCGGCTGCTCGATTTCAAGCGGGTTGCGCAGAGGCAGGCCGAAATCAGGGGCCTCGATTTCGAACACGTCGCCGGCCTCGGTCCTGACGCCGTCGGCGAAGGACAGCGTCGCCGTGCCGAACATGTGCACATGCACGTCGCCCGGCTGGCGGAAGGCCGAGTATTTGAAGTGGTGATGCTCGAGATTGCCAATGGTGTGCGACATGTTCGCCTCGCCCGACAGGAACGGCTTTTCCCAAAGCAGCTTGCCGTCGCGCAGGATACGTGAAGCGCCGCGGATATCGGACGGCAGATCGCCGATCAGGATCTCCGGGCCGAACGAAGCGTTGCGCAGCTTGGAATGGGCAAGGAAGAGATAGTTCACGCGCTCGGTGACGTGGTCGGAAAACTCGTTCGACAGCGTGAAGCCGACGCGGAACGGGGCGCCGTCGTCGCCGATCACATAGATACCGGCGATTTCCGGCTCCTCCCCGGCGTCCTGGGCGAAGGCGGGCGACATAAGCGCGGCCCCGGGCGCCACTGCCATGGTGCCGTTGCCCTTGTAGAACCATTCCGGCTGCACGCCGATCTGGCCTTTCGCCGGCTTACCGCCCTCAAGCCCCATGCGGAACATCTTCATGGAATCGGTCAGCTGTTCCTCGCCGTCCGTGCTGAGCTTCTTGTGCATCGAATCGCGGGTCGCGGCGGAGCCGAGATGCGTCAGCCCGGTGCCGGTGAGATGGAGATGGGCCGGATCGGGATGGTTGATCGGCGACAGCAGCCGGCCCTTCTTGTAGGCTGCGTCGAGATCGACGGTTTCGCCGAAGCCCTTGCGCTCGATCAGGGCGACAAGCCCGCTGCCGGTGCGCGCGGCCTCCATCGCCAGCGAATAGACGCTGCGGGCGCCGTTAATGACGCGGGTCTTGCCGCTGTTGCGGGCAACGACGCGGATCGTCTCGGCGTCGTCGAGGATCTGTGAGATCAGCATGGTAACCCTCTCTGAATTGCGGGCTGGCCTGCCTTTGGCGGCAAACCCTACCCTGCGTGGCCCGGACCCTGTCCGCGCCTCGGTTGAAATTCTTCGTCCGGATTGCGCTCGCGGATCAGGTCCCTCGGGGGACTTTTTTGCGCCGCCCGGCAGCGCCGCGATGTGACCCGTATGCCTCCTGGTTGCCTCTCAAGCCTTGTTCTTGTTGTAGACGTCGAAGACGACGGCGCCGAGCAGCACCAGGCCTTTTACCACCTGCTGCCAGTCGACATTGACGCCCATGATCGACATGCCGTTGTTCATGACGCCCATGATGAAACCGCCGACCACCGCGCCGATGACCTGGCCGACGCCGCCCATCGCCGAAGCGCCACCGATGAACACCGCGGCGATGACGTCAAGCTCGCTGCCGAGGCCGGCCGCCGGCACAGCCTGCCCCAGGCGCGCAGCGATAATCAGGCCGCCGAGTGCCGACAGTACGCCCATATTGATGAACACCATCAACGTCAGCCGTTCGGTCTTGATGCCCGATAGCTGGGCTGCCTTGGCATTGCCGCCCATCGCATAGATGCGACGGCCGATCGTCATGCGTTTGGTAACGAAGACGAACAACGCGATCAGCACGCCCATCACCATGAGAACGATGGGAAGGCCCCTGTAGGTGGCGAATTGGTAGACGAGAAACAGCGCCAGCGCGCTGATCACCAGGGTCTTGACGACGAACAGCGAGAAGGGCTCGGCTTCGTAGCCATGCTTCTCGCGGGTGCGCCGTGCCCTGAGCCCGAAATAGGCATAGGCGAGCACGGCGACGAGGCCGATCACGATCGTCGTCAGGTGCAGCGTCAGGCCGCTGCCGACAATGGTTTTGCCGGCGGCGTTCACGGTTGGCGGTATCAGCGTCAATGGGCCGATCAGGTCCGGAATGAAGCCGGAACTGAGCGCCTTGAAGCCGACGGGGAGCGGCCCCACCGAAGACCCGCCACCCAGCAGCGCCTGGCAGATGCCGCGGAAGATCAGCATGCCCGCCAGTGTGACGATGAAGCTCGGTATTCGGTGATAGGCAATCCAGTAGCCTTGTGCCGCGCCGATCGCGCCACCCACGATCAGGCAGATGATCGACACCACCAGCGGATTGCTCAATGGGCCAAGCGGCCAGATGACCATCATCATCGCCGCCAGTGCGCCGATGAAGCCGGCGACGGAGCCGACGCTGAGATCGATATGGCCCGAAACGATCACCAGAAGCATGCCCAGCGCCATCACGATGATGAAGCTGTTCTGCTGAACCAGATTGCTGAGGTTCACCGGCTTGAACAGCGTTCCGGACGTGGTGAACTGGAAGAACACCATGATTGCGATCAACGCCAGCACCAACCCGTATTCGCGCAAGTTGGTGACCAGCGCCGAGACGGCAATGCGAGGTCCCTGTTGTAGGTCCTGGGCAACGCCGGTCTGCGGCCCGGGAGCGCTTTCGGTGCTCATGATGCTTTTCCTTCTCCGCGGACGATGGCGCGCATTATCTTTTCCTGGCTGGCGTCGCTTGCCGCCATTTCGCCGACGATGCGTCCTTCGTTCATGACGTAGATGCGGTCGGTGATGCCGAGCAGTTCGGGCATTTCCGACGAGATGACGATGATTGCCTTACCCTCGGAGGCGAGACGCGCGATGATCGTATAGATTTCATACTTGGCCCCGACGTCGATACCGCGTGTCGGCTCGTCGAGGATCAGCACTTCCGGATTGGCGAACAGCCATTTCGACAGCACCACCTTCTGCTGATTGCCGCCAGAAAGATTGCCGGTCATCTGGTAGACGCTCGAGGCGCGGATATTGGTCCTGCCGCGATAATCGTTGGCGACCGAAAGCTCGCGCAAATCGTCGATCACGCCATGGCGTGACACTCCAGGCAGGTTGGCGAGCGTGATGTTGTGCTTGATATGGTCGATCAAGTTGAGACCGTAGGTCTTGCGGTCCTCGGTAACGTAAGCGATGCCGTGTTCCACCGCCTTGCTCACCGAAGAGACATCGATCGGCTTGCCGTTAAGGAACACCTCGCCGGTGATGCGGCGGCCATAGGACCGGCCGAACAGGCTCATGGCAAACTCGGTCCGGCCGGCGCCCATGAGCCCGGCAATGCCGACCACCTCGCCCTTGCGCGCGTTGAGGTTGATACCCTTGATGACCTGCCGCTCGGCATGGATGGGGTGGTAGACCGACCAGTTTTTCACTTCGAGAACGGTCTCGCCGATCTTCGGCTCGCGCGGCGGATAGCGGTCGTCGAGCGAACGGCCGACCATCGAGGTGATGATGCGGTCCTCCGAGATGTCCTTCTTGGCCAGCGTCTCGATGGTCCGGCCGTCACGGATGATCGTGACCTTGTCGGCGACCCGGTTCACCTCGTTGAGCTTGTGCGAGATCAGGATCGAAGTGATGCCCTGCCGCTTGAATTCGAGCAGCAGATCGAGCAGCGCCTGGCTGTCCTTTTCGGACAAGCTCGCCGTCGGCTCGTCGAGAATGAGCAATTTCACTTCCTTGCTGAGTGCCTTGGCGATCTCGACCAGCTGCTGCTTGCCGACGCCGATATTGGTGATCAGCGTGTTGGGGTCTTCCTTGAGGCCGACCTTCTTGAGCAGGGCGCTGGTGCGCGCCTCGTTTGCATTCCAGTCGATGACGCCGTATCTGGCGTGCTCGTTGCCGAGAAAGATGTTTTCGGCGATCGACAGCATCGGCACCAGCGCAAGCTCCTGGTGGATGATGACGATGCCCTTGCGCTCGCTGTCATGGATGCCTTTGAAATGGCACTCATCGCCGCGATAGATGATCTGGCCGTCATAGGTGCCGGACGGATACACGCCCGACAGCACCTTCATCAGCGTCGACTTGCCGGCGCCGTTCTCGCCGACCACGGCATGGATCTCGCCTTCCTCGACCATAAGCTTGACGTTCGACAGCGCCTTGACGCCGGGAAACGTCTTGGTGATGTCGCGCATCTCCAAAATCGTCGATGCCATTGAGAATACCACTCCTGCGAGGTCCGCAAACAATACCGGGCTGGCTCGCCAACGAAAAGGGGCCCTGCCTGCGCAGGACCCCAGGCTTTGTAACCGCGATTACTTCAGTTCTTCGGCCTTGATGTAGCCGGAGTCGACCACCAGCGCCTGGTAGTTCGACTTGTCGACATCATGCGGCGTCAACAGGATCGAGGGAACGACCTTGACGTCGTTGTTGTAGGTCTTGGTGTCGAGGCCTTCCGGCTTGCCGCCCGAGAGCACCTTGTCGACGAGTTCGACCGTCGCCTTGGCGAGTTCGCGGGTGTCCTTGAACACGGTCGAATACTGTTCGCCGGCGATGATCGCCTTGACCGAAGCGGTCTCGGCGTCCTGTCCGGTGACGATCGGCCATGGCTGATCGGCAGTGCCGTAGCCTACGGCGCGCAGCGAAGCGATGATGCCGCGCGACAGGCCGTCATAGGGCGAGAGCACGCCATCGACGCGGCTGCCGTCCGAGTAGTTGGCGGAGAGCAGATTGTCCATGCGGGCCTGGGCGGTTGCCGCCAGCCAGCGCAGCGTGCCGACCTTGTCCATGCCCATCTGGCCGGACTTCACGACGAGGGTCTTGTCGTCGATCAGCGGCTGAAGAACCGACATGGCGCCGTTATAGAAGAAGAACGCATTGTTGTCGTCCGGCGAACCGCCGAACAGCTCGATGTTGAAGGGCCCCTTCTTCTCGGGATAACCAAGGCCCTTGAGCAGCGATTTGGCCTGGATGACGCCGACGCCGAAATTGTCGAAGGTGGTGTAGTAGTCGACATTTGGCGTCTTCTTGATCAGGCGGTCGTAAGCGACGACGACGACGCCGGCGTCATTCGCCTTCTGCAGCGCATCGCCCATCGTGGTGCCGTCGATCGAAGCGATGATCAGCGCCTTCGGGCCCTTGGTGATTTCGTTTTCCAGCTGGCTGAGCTGGTTCGGAATGTCGTCCTGCGCATATTGCAGGTCGACAGTGTAGCCCAGAGCCTCGAGCTGGGACTTGACGGCGTCGCCGTCGTTGATCCAGCGCTGCGAGGTCTTGGTGGGCATCAGAACGCCGATCAGGCCTTCGCCCGCCTGCGCCGGCAGCGTCATGGCCGCGATGCCTAGGGCCGCGACGGCGGCCAGTGTCTTGATGATCTTCACATTAACTCTCCCTGGTTGATGGACGCGTACCCTTGGGTTTCGTGGGCCGCGCAATCGTGCAGGAGCGCCAAACGCGCCGCTGCCCTCAATCGATCTCCGGTATCCTCCCAATCGGCCCCGAAACTCTGGTTTCAATCGATACGAGTTTTCCCTCGTCGCCGATCGTCAAGTCTCAGGACGCGCGAAGGGTGTGTCGCTTTGCCATAACTGTCAAATGCGATCTTTGATGGTTGCTATATCGAAACCGATATGGCTAAAGCTAGTGGCGAGGCTGCCGGATGATCAGCCGGGGCGCCGGGCGCAGAAGTAGGGAAAAATCATGGCGGCGCTGCGAAATCCTGGTGGAATATCAGCCGGTTACGATGAAATCCCGGGTGATGGCGGAACCTTGCTGCGCAGCGGCTTGAGCCTGCGTCACATGCGCATGATCGCAGCCCTCGACGAGCACGGCCGGGTGAGTGCCGCGGCCCAGGTCATGAACATCTCGCAGCCGGCCGCTTCGCGCATGATCGCCGAGATGGAGGCGGTGCTCGACGTCAAGCTCTGCGAAAGGCTGCCGCGCGGCATCACGCTGACACCCTATGGCAAGGCGTTGGCACGGCGCGCGCGATCGATCCTGCTCGAGATGCGCGAGGTCGACCGTGAGATTTTCGAGCTCAAGGCGGGCAAGGGCGGCTCGGTGTTCCTGGGCGCGGTGACAGCACCGGCGATCGAGCTGGCGGTGCCGGCGATCCGCGAGATCCGGCGCCTCTATCCGCGCATCGAAATCACCATGCAGGTCGAGACCTCGAATGTGCTGGCGCGCGAGTTGATCGCCTCGCGCCACGATTTCATCATCGCCCGCATCCCCGACGACCTCAATCCGCGGCTGTTCGAAGCCCGCGTCATCGGCGTCGAGAAGGCCTGCCTGATCGTGCGCCGCGGCCACCCGCTGACCAAGGGCAAGGCAGTGCGGCTGGAAGACACCGCCGCCTATGACTGGGTCTTCCAGTCGGGCGGCTCGCCGCTGCGCCAGGCGATGGAAAGCAACTTCTTGAACCGCAACATCGCGCTGCCGGACCGCATCCTCAACACCAGTTCGCTGCTATTGACTCTGGTCATGGTCGCGCAATCCGACGCCATCGCGCCGGTGTCGGTCCAGGTTGCGAAGTTCATTCAGAACCCCGAAGGCCTGGCCGGCGCTATCGATGTCGTCCAGACTGAGTTCGACATCGAGGTCAGGCCTTACAGCCTGATCACGGTAAAGAACCGCGCGCTGTCACCGGCAGCCAAGATGCTGCACGATTTTATTTTGCGGGAGGTGGGCTGAGGGTTGGAGCGGGTAGCGGGCGCATTCCGCGGGTAGCGGGCGCATTCCATGGCCAGCCAGACGACCAGACGGGCCCGCCTGAGCGGCGCCGGTGCACGTTGGCAATACCGCGTGATGCTCAAAAAAAAGCCCGCCAGCAGACGCCAGCGGGCCAAGGGTAGACTTTCCGGTTGGGGTCATTCGAGGCCCCGCCGACCCTCAATGTGAGATATTCCACGAACTGGCACATCGGCCA
The DNA here is from genome assembly GCF_040318035.1 of Mesorhizobium sp. M1329. Classification (NCBI taxonomy): domain Bacteria; kingdom Pseudomonadati; phylum Pseudomonadota; class Alphaproteobacteria; order Hyphomicrobiales; family Phyllobacteriaceae; genus Mesorhizobium; species Mesorhizobium sp. M1329. The sequence continues at coordinate 123,570 of NZ_JAMYLN010000014.1, forward strand.
AACAGATGAAAGACGGCCAGCCGGCTGCAAAAAAATGCCTGTGAAGCCGCTGGTTTTCAGCCTGACCAGAACAAGTGCAATGCACCGGGGCAAAAGCTGGAGCGGGTAGCGGGAATCGAACCCGCGCGTTCAGCTTGGGAAGCTGACAAGCTACCATTACATCATACCCGCGCTGGTTCCTCCGATATCATGGCCCGGCGCCGATGCGCAATCCGATTTGAGGCGCCGCCTTGATGCGGCGCGGGCGACTGCGTATTTCTTGGCATGTGCCCGAATCGCGGCACCCGACTGTGGAGACAGGCCCTTGTCCGCACTGAACCGCTTTCTCGGCGATACGCCGCTCCGGGTGATCCTGAAGCTGCTCGTGGTGTCGTTCCTCGTCGGCCTGGTCATGAACGCCTTCGGCTGGTCGCCGATGGACGTGCTTTACGGCATCCGCAAATTCTTCATAGACCTGTGGAATTTGGGCTTCCACGCCATCGACCGCTTTCTCGGCTACATCCTGCTCGGTGCCGCGATCGTCGTGCCGGCATTCATCCTGCTCAGGATCGCTAACTACCGGAAGTGAATTTTCAGGCGTAGGCAGCGGCCACTTCGAACAGGATGGCATGGCGTGCGGTGAGTGCTGCGACATCCGTCGAATAGCCTCCGCCGATAATGCCGCACACCGGTATGCCAAGCGTGCGGAAATGGCGGATCACCATATCGTCGCGAGCGCGCAGCCCGTCATCCGTGAGCGACAACCTGCCGAGCCGGTCCTCGGCATGGACGTCGACCCCGGCATTGTAGAAGACGAGGTTCCAGCGCGCTCGCGCCGACAGCTCCGGCAGGATGGCGCCCAGCCGCTCCAGATAGGCTGCATCGCCGGTTCCGTCGGGCAGGGCGATGTCGAGATCGGAGGCGATCTTGCGCGCAGGGTAGTTACGGTCGCCATGCATGGAGAAGGTGAACACGCCCGGCTCGTCGTTCAGGATATCCGCCGTGCCGTCGCCCTGATGCACGTCGAGGTCGACGACCAGGATGTTTTGGACAGCAGCTTCGGCGAGCAGCACCAGCGCGGCCACGGCCACGTCGTTGAAAGTGCAGAAGCCGGCGCCTTGCGCGCGCCGCGCGTGATGGCTGCCGCCGGCGGTGTTGCAGGCGATGCCGTTCAGCAAGGCCAGCCGCGCTGCCAGCACCGTGCCGGCCGTTGCGAGCTGCGCCCTCAGCGAGACCCGCGGTCCACGCTCGGTGCTCGCCATCGCCGTGCCGATGACGCTTGCCTATCTGACGACGCCGTTGCTCGGAATTGTCGATACTGCGGTGGTCGGACAGTTCGGCGACGCCGCCCTTCTCGGCGGCCTGGCGGCCGGCGCCCTGATCTTCGACGTCGTTTTCACGACCTTCAACTTCCTGCGCTCCGGCACCACCGGCCTCGTCGCCCAGGCCTTCGGGCGCGGCGATGCGCTGGAGGAGCAGGCGGTGTTCTGGCGCGCCGTGCTGATCGCGGTCGTCGCCGGCGTCGTGCTTGCCGCGCTTGCGCCCCTGGTCTCCACTGCCGGGCAATGGTTCATAGGCGCCGAACCGCGCGTCAGCGCGGCGATGGACGTCTATATCCGCATCAGGATGCTCGCAGCACCGTTCTCCCTGATCAATTACGCCATCCTCGGTTACGTGCTGGGGCGCGGCGAGGGCGGGCTCGGACTGATGCTGCAATTGATACTGAACGGCATCAACATCGCCCTCTGCTTCCTGCTTGGCCTAGAGCTCGGCTGGGGCGTTGCCGGCGTTGCCTGGGCAACGCTCACCGGCGAATTCGTCGCCATGCTGCTTGGTCTCGCCATTGTCGGCCGTCGCTTTTGGGCGGCGCCCAGGCTGCCGCGCCACCGCGTCCTCGATCTGCCGGCATTCCTGCGCATGATGTCGCTCAATCGCGATATCATGATCCGCTCCTTTTCGCTGCTCGCCGCCTTTGCGCTGTTCACGCGCCAAGGCGCACAATTCGGCACTCTGACGCTGGCCGCCAACGCTGTGCTGATGAACCTCTTCTTGGTTGCCGGCTACTTCCTCGATGGTTTCGCCACCGCCGCCGAACAGCTCGCCGGGCGCGCCATCGGCGCCCGCGCCGCCACGGCGTTCGACCAGGCCGTGCGGCTGACGCTGCTTTGGGGGCTCGGGCTGTCGGGCGCGGCGACGCTCTTCTTCCTGCTGGAGGGCACCGATCTCGTCGCCCTGATCACGACCTCGACCGACGTTCGCACCATTGCCGATATCTACCTGCCCTGGGCGGCGTTCACCGCGCTCAGCGGCGCGCTAGCTTTCCAGATGGACGGGGTTTTCATCGGCGCGACATGGTCGCGCGACATGCGTAACATGATGCTGTTGTCGTTCCTGTCGTTCAGCGCCGCTCTGCTGATCCTGGCGCCGGCCTTCGGCAATCACGGCCTATGGGCGGCGTTGCATGTCTTCCTGCTGGTGCGTGGCTTCAGCCTGCTCGCCATATTGCGGCTGCGGGTGCGCACAGCCTTTGGCTGATCGCTAAAGCGGCTTCGCTGCCCATTGATCGAGGCGGCTGTCGCGAAGCTCGCGCAGCGACTTCAGCCCTTGACTGTCCATGAAACGGGCCATGCCGGAAAGAATGCGCCCCGGCAGCGCGGGCCCGGCATAGATCATGCCGGTATAGAGCTGGACGAGATCGGCGCCGGCACGGATCTTTTCCAGCGCCGTCTCGGCGGAATCGACGCCGCCGACGCCGATGACGGCAGGATCCCGGCCAAGCAGTTTCCGCATTTTTGCCAGCACGGTGGTCGAGCGCTCGAATAACGGTTTTCCCGAAAGCCCGCCGGCCTCGACAAAATCGTTGCTGCGCAGTCCCGCTCGCGCGATCGTGGTGTTGGAGACGATGACGCCGTCTATTTTCTTCTCAGTGACCTCGGCGGCGATGTCCTCCAGCTCGGCCTCGACCAGATCCGGCGCGATCTTGAGGAAGACGGGCGGTTTTTCCGGTGCCGCCGCACGCGCAGCCATGACCCGCGACAGGAGCTCGCCAAGCTGTTCGCGCGCCTGCATGTTGCGCAGGCCCGGCGTGTTCGGCGAGGAGATATTGATTGTCAGATAACTGGCATATCGCGCGAACCGGATCACGCCGCGCTCATAATCGCCGACGCGGTCGGCGCTGTCCTTGTTGGCGCCGATGTTGATGCCGACGATGCCGGGGCGGCCTTTTCGGGCGGCAAGACGCTTCTCTGCGGCGGCGTGGCCTTCATTGTTGAAACCCAGCCGGTTGATCACCGCCCCGTCCGAAGGCAGCCGGAAGATGCGTGGCTTCGGATTGCCCGTCTGCGGCAGCGGTGTGATGGTGCCGACCTCGGCGAAGCCGAAGCCCAGGCCGAGCAGTGCGTCAGGCACTTCGGCATTCTTGTCGTAACCCGCAGCCATGCCGAGCGGGTTCGGGAAATCGAGTCCACAAAGGCTGACCCTTAGCCTGTCGTCTAGCAAAGGGCGCCCGGAGACCGGCAGCCCGCATCTCAGCGCGGCAATCGACAGCCCATGCGCGGTTTCCGGATCGAGCGTGAACAACAGTTTCTGGCCGATCCGGTCGAACGCGCTCATTCGGCCCCCAGCGCCGGGAATTCATGCCGGCCGTCGGCGCCGAGCGGCAATGCCTGCACTGAAACGACCGCATCGAGGCCGAGCCCGCCATAGAGATGCGGGAACAAGGCGCCGCCGCGCGAGACCTCATACTTCAGCGCATCGCCGAGGCGCGCGCTATCGACGGCGACCAGCAGCAATCCGCTTTGGCCGGCGAAATGTTTGGCCGCCGTTTCTCGAACCTGCCCGGCGGTGGAAAAATGGATGAAGCCGTCGGCGACGTCGATCGGCGCGCCGGTGAAGCGGCCTTCTCTTTCAGCCTCGCGCCACAGCGCCTCGGGAACTATCTTGTAGATGATCTCGGACATCGTTGCGCTATAGTCCGAACAGATCATGCGGGGAAGGGGCAAGCGGGTTTCGGACGCTCCGAACTCTTCCCCATTTCAGGCGCAAACATGTGATACATTGAACCAACTGGCTCATGGAGGAAAACATGCGTCTGAAACACGTATTGATCCCCGCAGCACTGGTGTCGCTTGTCGCGGCCTCGGCCTTTTCCGAGGAAGCCGATCGCTACCGGTTGGAAAAATCGGCCAATGGCTATGTGCGCATGGATACGCAAACCGGCGCCATGTCGCTCTGCGAGGAGCGCTCCGGTCAGCTTGTCTGCAAGACGGCGGCCGACGAACGTGCCGCCTTGCAGGATGAGGTCGACCGGCTGCAAAATTCGGTGAAGGCTCTCGACGAACGCGTCGCCAAACTCGAAAATTCGCTTGCCGCGCGTTTCGAATCGACTTTGCCCAGCGAGGAGGATTTCAACAAGACGATGGGCTACATGGAGCGCTTCCTGCGCAGCTTCATGGACATCGTCAAGGACATGGACAAGGACGAAGACGGCGCCAAGCCGAATTCGCAAAAGACCTAGGCAATTCGCAAAAAGACCTGGGGCGGGAATAGCAAGCCGGCCACGCCGAACAGCAGGCGTAGCGTTATGATTGTTCAGATCCTGCAAGGCGGAAAATCGCAAACGGGATTCGGGGAGGGATATCACCGTTGGGCTACACATTCGTCATTGCCGACGATCACCCGCTTTTTCGCGGTGCATTGAGGGAGGCACTCGCGGGCATCGGCGACGTTGCCGCCATTCACGAGGCCGGCGATTTCGAAAGCGCCAAGGCGCTGGTCCTGGCCAATGAGGATGTCGATCTGGTGCTGCTCGATCTCTCGATGCCGGGGGCAAGCGGTCTTTCTGGCCTGATTTCGTTGCGCGGCATCCATCCGGCGGTGCCGATGATGGTGGTCTCGGCGCATGACGATCCGGTGACGATCCGGCGCGCGCTCGATCTCGGCGCCTCCGGCTTCATCTCCAAATCGGCCAGCATGGAGGAGATCCGCAATGCGGTGCAGTCGGTGCTTGCAGGTGATATCGCGGCTCCCGTCGGCATCGATCTCGGGGTGGAGCGCGATCCCGAGATTTCCGACCTGATCAAGCGGCTGCAGGCGCTGACCCCACAGCAGACGCGCGTGCTCGGCATGCTGGCCGAGGGACTGCTCAACAAGCAGATCGCCTATGAGCTCGGGGTCTCCGAAGCGACGATCAAGGCGCATGTCTCGGCCATCCTGCAGAAACTCGGCGTCGACAGCCGCACCCAGGCGGTCATCCTTTTGTCCAAGATCGGCAGCGACCCGTTGCAGACGGCCGGCTGATTCCTATTCGGCCGCCGGCGCCAGCGGCCTGACCCTGGCCATCATCGAGCGCAGCATCGCCGGTTTCAGCGGTTTGCTGATCACCGGCACGTCCAGCCTGCCGGCGGCGGCGCGAACCTCGCTCGAGCGGTCGGCGGTGACCAGCACGGCCGGCAGGTCCTCGCCATGGATCGCACGCAACTGGGCGATCAATTCAAGGCCGGTCCTGTTGTCGAGATGATAGTCGGCAAGCACGATGTCCGGCCGATGCATGCCGGACCTCTCGATATCCTCCGCGCCGGAAAGCGTGTCGACGCTGCAGCCCCAGCCCTCCAGCAGCAGCCGCATGCCGTCGAGGATGCGGGCGTCGTTGTCGATGCAGAGCACATTGAGCCCGGCAAGCGAGGCCGCGACACGGGCAGGCGGCTTCGCCTCGGCCTCGCGCCGCGGTGCCTGCACGGCCGCCACCGGCAGCAGCACGGAAAAGCGCGTGCCTTTGCCGGGATTGGAGAAGATCCGGATTTCGAGGCGCAGGACGCGGGCGATGCGGTCGACGATGGAGAGCCCCAAGCCGAGGCCTTCCGCTTCGCGCATGCCCTCATCGAGCCGGGTGAATTCGCGGAACACGGTGTTGAGCTTGTCGCCGGCAATGCCGATGCCGGTGTCGATCACCTGGATCTCGGCCAGTTCGCCGCGCCGCCGCACGCCGACCAGGATGCGGCCATGGCGCGTATACTTGATGGCGTTTGAGACCAGGTTCTGGATCAGCCGGCGCAGCAGATTGCGGTCCGTCATGACGCTGAGCGACGAGGGCATGATCGAGAGCTCGAGTTTCTTTTCGGCGGCAAGCGGCCGGAAGTCGTTGCCGATCTGGCGCAGCAGCCCGTCCAGGCCGAAGCTCGTGTCGTCCGGCTTCATCGCGCCGGCATCGAGGCGCGAAATGTCGAGCACCGCGCCGAGGATGGTCTCGACCGATTCCAGCGACGATTCGATATTCATCGCCGCCTTGCCGGCAGGTCCCTTGCCGGTCTTCTCGATCAGCGACGAGCAATAGAGGCGGGCGGCGTTCAGCGGCTGCAGGATGTCGTGGCCGGCGGCAGCGAGGAAGCGGGTCTTGCCGAGATTGGCCTCCTCGGCCAGCATCTGCGCCTGCGCCAGCTCCTCATTGACGCGGGTGAGCTCGGCGGTTCGGCTCTTCACTCGCTGTTCCAGCGATTCGTTGGCGCGCTTCAGCGCCAGATCCTGTTCGACACGTCCGGAAATGTCGGCATAGGTGGCGACGATGCCGCCGTCCGGCATCGGATTGGAGCGCAATTCGAGGATGCGTCCGCTGGTCTTCAACTCCATCTGCCATGGGCTGACGAAGCTGGTCAGGCGGTTGAGCATGGTGACGCGTTGGTCTGCCGGTATGTCACCGCGCTCGGCAAGGTGGCGCAGGATACGATCGAGTGAGACTCCGACCTGGCCCATCTCGTCGGGCAGGTCGAACAGCGCCCGGTACTGGCGGTTCCAGCAGATCAACCGGAAATCGCGGTCGAAGACGGTGATGCCCTGTTCCATCTGGTCGAGCGCGATCTGCAGCAGGTCGCGATTGTGCTGCAGCGCCTCGGTGGCGTCGTCGAGCAGACGGAAGGCGTCCTTGGATTCGCGGTCGTTGCGACGCAGCAGCAGCGACAGGATCAGCCGCGCCGAAGAGGAGCCGACGGCACTGGCCAGAAGCTGCTCGGAGAAGCGGATGACATCCATGCTGGCCTGTTCGTTGCCGAGCAGTGAAGTGCCGCTGCTCTTTTCGAACGACTGGAAGGACCGCTCGGTCCGTTCGACACCGAGATAGCGCGCGATCGTGTCCTTGAGGTCGTTGACGGTGATCGTGGTGCGGAAGCGGCGCAGGCTGGGCAGCGGACCCGCTTCGCGCGGCACGAAGATCGACGCCTGGATGCGTTCCAGCGGCACAGAGGCGCGCGACAGCGAGCCGAACACAACAAACAGCGTGTTGATCGACAGGCTCCACAGCACGCCATGGTTCAGCGGCTCGGCGACGGTGCCGAAAAGCGCCTGCGGCCGCAATGCATCGAAGCCGAACAGGCCGTGGACCAGGATGCCAGTATCGGGTGTGACGAGCGACGGAAGCAGCAGCGTGTAGCTCCAGACGACGATGCCGGCGACCATGCCAAGCGCGGCACCCCGGCCGTTGGCGCCGCGCCAGACCAGGCCGCCGATCATTGCCGGCGCGAACTGCGCGATCGCGGCGAACGACATCAGGCCGATAGAGGACAGCCGCGCGCTGTTGGTGCTCTCGCGGTAGTAGAGAAAGGCGATGAACAGCATGATGAAAATCGCCGCCCGCCGCACATTGAGGATGAGCGTCGACCAGTCCTCGCTCTCTGAGGTCGTGGTCCGCAGCAATCGCCTCACGAACAGCGGGATGATCAGGTCGTTGGAGATCATGATCGACAGCGCAACGCTTTCGACGATCACCATTGCGGTCGCCGCCGACAGGCCGCCGATGAAGGCGGCCATGGCCAGCACGTCGTGGCCGCTGAAAAGCGGCAGTGACAGCACATAGAGGTCGCTGCTGGTCCTGGGGCCGACCAGCTCCAGGCCGGCCAATGCGATCGGCAGCACGAACAGGTTGATTGCCACCAGATAGAGCGGAAACACCCATGTCGCGGTGCGCAGCTCGGCCTCGCTGCGGTTCTCGACGATGGTGACGTAGAACTGGCGCGGCAGCATGAGGATGGCAAAGCCGCTCAGGCATGTCAGCACCAGCCAGGTGGCGAGTGAGGTGTTGTAGCCCATCGCCTGGCGCACCTGCGTGTTTTCGGCGAGCCGGTCGAACATGTCGCCTGGCCCCCCGAAGATCAGGAACGTGACCATCAGGCCGATCGCAAGGAAGGCGGCGAGCTTGACCACGGTTTCGACTGCCACCGCCAGCACCAGCCCGTCCTGGTGCTCGGTGGCATCGGCATGGCGCGTGCCGAACAGCACCGCAAACAGCGCCAGCAGCATGGCCACGACCAGCGAGATGTCGCTGACGAACGGATCGAACGACGGGGGCGAGCCGGTATAATGCTCGACCATCAGGCTGACCGAGCCGGAGATTGCCTTCAATTGCAGCGCGATATACGGCACGGCGCCGATGGTCGCGATCAGCGTGGCGATCGCCGCGACAGCGAAGCTCTTGCCGTAGCGGGCACCGAGAAAGTCGGCGATCGAGGTGATCTTCTCGGTCTTGGCCAGCCTGACGATGCGCTGCAGCAGCGGAAAGCCGAACACGAACACCAGGACCGGTCCGATATAGATGCCGAGGAACTCGAGGCCGCGCTCGGAGGACAGGCCGACCGAGCCGAAGAAGGTCCAGGAGGTGCAGTAGATGGCGAGGCTGAGCGCATAGATGAACGGCCGGGCGCAGCCGGGCCCGGTTGAAGTCGAGCGGCGGTCGCCCAGGCTGGCGATGACGAACAGCAACGTCACATAGGCGATCGCGATGATGACGATGAACCAGCCCTGCACGCCTCGAACTTCCTCCCTGCGCCGGCTTTTTCATCCGGCCTTGCAGACGCAATCACAGCTTGGCGATCGAGTCCATCGCGGCTTTCGGCGTATCATATCGACTGCGTCGGGCAATCGTGACCGGCTGAAACCAGCTTTTGTTCCTGTTGCAACCGCAGGTTTTTGCTATTCTGCCTGCCGGTCGATGCCGGGGGAGCGGACGGCAGAACGGCCGGTCAGGACAAGGAGGAGTCGAATGCTGAAAGAGTTTCAGGAATTCATTTCCAAGGGCAATGTGATGGACCTGGCCGTTGCCGTCATCATTGGCGCTGCCTTCGGCAAAATCGTCACCTCGCTGGTCGACGACATCATCATGCCTATTGTTGGCGCGATCTTCGGAGGACTGGACTTCAACAACTACTTCATACCCCTGTCTTCCGCGGTGAATGCAACCTCGCTGGCTGATGCAAAGAAACAGGGTGCGGTCTTCGCCTATGGCAGCTTCATCACCGTGGCGCTGAACTTCCTCATCCTCGCCTTCATCATCTTCGTGATGGTCAAGGCGGTGAACAATCTGCGCCAGCGGCTGGAGCGTGAAAAACCGGCCGCCCCGGCCGCTCCGCCGCCAGCCGACGTCGCGCTGCTCACCGAAATTCGCGATCTCCTCGCCAGAAAGTAGCGCCTGCGGCAACTTTCTGGACCAAAACCCCGGTCGCTTGCGGCCGGGGTTTTCTGTTTTCGTCCGCCCTGAAACACGCTAGCAGTCGAGCAAACGAAAACGGACCCATCCATGACCCTGATCGATACTCTGCGCGCCGAGGCGCGTGCGGCGCCTGAAAGCGGCATTGTCGCCGTCATGAACCGTGGCCGCGGCCGCGACGGCATGATACCGCTCTGGGCCGGCGAGGGCGACCTGCCGACGCCTGCCTTCATCACCGATGCCGCCGCCAAGGCGCTGGCCGCCGGCGAGACCTTCTACACCTGGCAGCGGGGCATTCCTGAACTCAGGCAGGCGCTCGCCCGCTACTACACCAGGCATTTCGGCAAGACTTTCGCCAACGAGGAATTTATCGTCACCGGCTCCGGCATGCACGCCATCCAGATGGCCATCGATGCGGTGGCCGGCAAGGGCGACGAACTCGTCTACCTGTCGCCGGCATGGCCGAACTTCGCCGCCGCCGCCGGGGTGGCCGGCGCCGTTCCGGTCGCGGTCACGCTCGACCAGTCGGGCAATGGCTGGTCCTGCGACGTCGACAAGATCGCAGCGGCGATCACGCCAAGGACCAAGGCGCTGTTCGTCAACACGCCGTCCAACCCGACCGGCTGGACCGCCGACAAGGAGACGCTGCAGGCGATCCTCGATCTCGCCCGCGAGAGGGGCCTGTGGATCATCGCCGACGAAATCTACTCGCTGTTTCATTACGGCCATGGCCGCGCGCCGTCCTTCATCGACATCATGGCCGATGAGGATCGCATCCTATTCGTCAATTCCTTCTCCAAGAACTGGGCGATGACCGGCTGGCGCATCGGCTGGATCAAGATCCATCCCGCCTTGCAGCAGGTGTTCGAGAACCTGGTCCAGTATTCGACTTCCGGCGTTGCGCAGTTCATGCAGCGCGGCGCCGTCATTGCCCTCGATGAAGGCGACGCCTTCATCGTCGAGCAGGTGGAGCGGGCGAGGGCGGCGCGCGACTTGGTCTGCGGCATTCTCGCCGAAACCGGCAGGGCCCGGTTCACCGTACCGCAGGGCGCATTCTATCTGTTCTTCGCAGTCGACGGCATCAGCGATTCCCGCGCTGCCGCCTTCGACATGGTCGATCGCGCCAATGTCGGCCTGGCTCCCGGCACCGCCTTCGGCCCCGGCGGCGAAGCCTTCCTCAGGCTGTGCTTCCACCGCCGCCTCGACCAGCTCGAGGAAGCCGCGCACCGGCTGGCGAAATGGATGACGAGTGTGTGAAGTGTGTTGAGGTTTGCGCCAGGCATCGCAGCACTGAAAATGAGGCGGCACCGATAGGCGGCTGCCCGTGGCGGCGGAGTTACCCGCCCGACTTCGGCACCAGCAACGGAATGACGCGGTCGCTTTTGGCCACCGAAGGCCGGCCGGCCGAACCGTAGGGAATCCCCAACGCGTCCCATGTCTCGACCAGCGCGTCCTGCAGCGAGGCGATCAGCGCGTCCGAATGGAACGGTGTCGGCGTGATGCGTAGCCGTTCGGTGCCGCGCGGCACTGTCGGGTAGTTGATCGGCTGGATGTAAATGCCGTGCACACCGAGCAGGCGGTCGCTGGCCATCTTGCAGAGCTCGGGATCGCCGACCAGAAGTGGCACGATGTGGGCAGGCGATTCCATCACCGGCAGGCCGGCCGCGGCCAGCACTTGCTTGGTCCGTGTCGCCTGGCGCAGCTGCGCGTCGCGCTCGGCCTGCGAACGCTTGAGATGGCGGATCGAGGTGGTTGCCGCGGCAGCGATCGCCGGCGGCAACGCCGTGGTGAAGATGAAGCCCGGCGCATAGGAGCGCACCGCGTCGATCACCGCAGTGTTGCCGGCGATGTAGCCGCCAAGCGTGCCGAACGCCTTGGCCAGCGTGCCCTCGATGATGTCGATGCGGTCGGCCAGCCCTTCGCGCTCGGTGATGCCGCCGCCGCGCGGCCCGTACATGCCGACGGCGTGGACCTCGTCGATGTAGGTCATGGCGTTGTAACGCTCGGCGAGATCGACGATCTGCTTGATCGGCGCGATGTCACCGTCCATCGAATAGACGCTCTCGAAGACGATCAGCTTGGCGCGCTCGCGGCCGGCGGTCTGCAGCAGGCTTTCGAGATGCGCGACATCGTTATGGCGGAAGATCTTCTTCTCGGCGCCCGAGCGCCGCACGCCCTCGATCATCGAAGCGTGGTTGAGCTCGTCCGAGATGATCAGGCAATTGGGAAGCAGCTTTGCAATGGTCGAGATCGACGCCTCGTTGGAAACGAAGCCGGAGGTGAAAACCAGTGCCGCTTCCTTGTCGTGCAGGTCGGCCAGCTCCAGTTCGAGCTCGACCAGCGGGTTGCTGGTGCCGGAAATGTTGCGGGTGCCGCCGGCCCCCGACCCCATCTTGCCTGCCGCCTTCTGGAACGCGGCAATGACGTCGGGATGCTGGCCCATGCCGAGATAGTCGTTGGAGCACCAGACGGTGATTTCCTCGGCGCGGCCATTGGCACGCCAGATGGCGCGCGGGAATTTCCCTACGATACGCTCAAGGTCGGCGAAGACGCGGTAGCGGCGCTCTGCATGGAGCTGGTCGATCGCTTCCTCGAAAAACCGCTGATAGTTCATGTCGCCTTCCCAGTTTTGCGCGGGATCATAGTCATTGGCCCATTCGTCGTCCACCTGGCCTTTTTGGTCAAAATGCCACGCCCCGAGCCTGTTCCTAACGACCACGGAACGTGGCCTATTCCCTTGATGTGGATCAATCTTGTTTCAGGACAATGCCACACGCCGATGAGACCGGTTACCGCAGGTTCTAATGGCTTGGCGGCAGGTTTTCCAGTAAGGCGACGATTGAGACAGTTCCGATAAATCATGAATAGCGAGGATGCGGATGACGGTTTTGGTGACAGGCGGGGCCGGCTATATCGGTAGCCATATGGTCTGGGAATTGCTGGACACGGGTGACAGCGTCGTCGTCCTCGACCGGCTTTCCACCGGCTTTGAATGGGCAGTAGCCCCGGAAGCAAAGCTCGTCGTCGGCGATGTCGCCGACAGGGAACTGGTCGCCTCGATCATCCGCGACAATAAGGTCGACGCGATCATCCATTTCGCCGGCTCGATCGTGGTCCCCGAATCGGTCGCCGACCCGCTTGCCTATTACGAGAACAATACCTGCAAGACGCGCACCTTGATCGAGACCGCAGTGCGCGAAGGCGTGCCCAATTTCATCTTTTCCTCGACCGCCGCCGTCTATGGCGGCGCCGGCCTGGAGCCGGTGCGCGAGGATGCCCGGCTTGCGCCGGAATCGCCCTATGGCCTGTCCAAGCTGATGAGCGAATGGATGCTGCGCGACGCAGCCATTGCCCATGGGTTGCGCTATACGGCGTTGCGCTATTTCAACGTCGCCGGCGCCGATCCGAAGGGCCGCACCGGCCAGTCGACGCCCGGTGCCACGCATCTGATCAAGGTCGCCTGCGAGACGGCGCTCGGCAAGCGTCCCTTCATGCAGGTGTTCGGCACCGATTATCCGACGCCGGACGGCACCTGCATGCGCGACTATATCCACGTCAGCGACCTGGCGGCGGCGCATCGGCTGGCGCTGCAGCGGCTGCGTGCCGGCGGATCGAGCCTGGTCGCCAATTGCGGCTACAGCCACGGCTATTCGGTGCTCGAGGTCATCGACAGCGTCCGCCGCGTCTTCGGCCATGATTTCGACGTGCGGATGGGCGATCGCCGCGCCGGCGACGCCGCCGCGGTCGTCGCCAATTCGGAGCTGGCGCGCGGCGAACTCGGCTGGACCCCGCAGCGCGACAACCTCGACCAGATTGTTGCCGATGCGCTTGCCTGGGAGCGCATCCTGACCAGCAAGAATTCGGCTCTGGGGTGAAGTGGGCTCTCCGCAAAGGTTGGTTCAGCGCGCTGGGGGCGGAATGAAAATCCTGGTGCTTGGAGCCGGCGTCGTCGGCACGGCGGCGGCCTATTGTCTGGCCAGCGACGGCCATGAGGTGACGGTGATCGAGCGCCATCCGGCGGCAGCACGCGGCACCAGCCGGTCGAATGCCGGCCTGGTGTCGCCCGGGGACGCCACCGCCTGGGCCTCGCCGGCAGCGCTGAAGACGTTCCTGCGCGGCCTCTATAACCACGATCTCGGCATCAAGGTGCGCCTGCGCTTCGATCCATATTTTTTCGCCTGGAGCCTGCGCTTCCTGCGCCAGTGCACGCATAAGCGCATGCGCGCCAACACCGACGTCAAGCTGCGTCTGGGGCTCTATTCGCGCGACTGCATCAACGCCATCTCCGCCGAAACCGGCATCCACTATGACGAGCGCAAGAAGGGGATTCTGTATTTCTTCCGCTCGCAGCAGAGCTTTGACACCGGCACCGACAATTACCGCTATCTCGGCGAACACGGCCTGCCGATCGAGATCGTCGGCCGCGACCGGCTGGTCGAGCTCGAGCCGGGCCTCGCCGGCGCTAAGGACAAGATTGCCGGTGGCGTCTATTCGCCGATCGACCAGACCGGCGACTCCAGCCAATTCACGCAGCGCCTCGCTGCCTATGCCGCCGAGAAACTCGGCGTCCAGTTCCTCTACGGCACCACTGTCGAAGGCCTCGAGATCGACGGCGGCCGCGTGCGCGCCGTGATGACCTCGGCCGGCCCGGTGGCCGGCGACGCGGTGGTCATTTCCATGGGGCCGGAGAGCGGCCTGCTCGGCCGCCGCTACGGCATCGACCTCCCCGTCTATCCCGTGAAGGGCTATACCGTGACTGTTCCGCTGGAAGATGAAAGCAAGGGGCCGATCATGGGCGGCGCCGACGAGGATCGGCTGATCGGCTATTCCAGGCTGGGAAATCGGCTGCGGATGTCCTCGACGGCGGAGTTCACCGGGTTCGACCGCACGTTCAAGCCACGCGATTTCAACTCGATCCTGAACACCGGCAAGGACCTGTTCCCCGGCGCCTTCGACGAGAGCAAGGCTGAGCTCTGGGCTGGACTTCGCCCGATGATGCCGAACTCCGTGCCGGTCATCGGCCGGGCGCGGTACGACAATCTCTACCTCGACACCGGCCACGGCCATCTCGGCTGGACCATGGCCTGCGGCTCGGGAAAGTTCCTTGCCGACATAGTTGCCGGCCGCAAGCCGGAGATCGATCCGCAAGGATTGCTCTACGCGGGCTAGGCATCTCCCGACATCAGGGCGCCATGAGCTCGGCGGTCAGGCTCGTTCGTCGACCGCCGAACGCCAGGAGCGCACGTAACTTGTCCAGAGTGGATCGGCCGACGGTTCGGTCCTTTCGCCCCTGCCTTGCGGTGTCCCCTGGTCCGACGCCAGCAAGGCGGCCCCGATGCTGGTGCCTGTCGCAGCCTCGGAGGCAATGACGGCGCGTGCTGTCGCCGCAGCCAGCATGCGGGTGAACAGCCGGTTGCGGGCGAAGGGTCCTTCGACGATGGTGGGACCGTCCGCGCCGATCAGGTCGAGGCAGGTCGCGGTCATCAGCGCCAGGTAGAACGAGATGGCGACAAAGCGCTGGCCGGCGCTCATCCCGTCCGCGTTAAGCGATGATGCGGTATGATGCGGAAACGGCCCCGAACCCTGTTGGGTCGAGGGCAACAGGGACGTCTTGCGCGCCAGCACCGTGGCAACATCGTCGTCCGTCCAGTTCTCCGATTGGCCCTCGGTCAGCACGGAAAACTCGCGGCCGCCCATGAAGCGCGCCGAGGGCACGGGATCGCCGAGTGCGTTGACATTGACCAGCGTGTCGCGTGCCGGATCGAGCGTGACCTTGCTGCCGCCGACCGCCATCGACACCACCCAGGTGCCGGTCGAGACGACGGAGAAAGGCGGCTTGCCGGATAGGAGATGCGGCAGCAGCGAGGCGTTGGAATCGTGCAGGCCGCAATACACCGGCGTTTGTGGGTCGAGGCCGGTTTGCCACGCCAGAGCGGGCAGGATCGGGCCCAGGCGGTCCTTGGCCTGCCGCACCGGCGCCATCAGCCGGCGCCATTGCAGCCGGTCGACCAGCGACGAAAAATCCGCTTTCCACGGGTTCCAAAGATCGGTGTGGCAGCCGAGCGAAGTCACCTCGCTGGCGGCGACGCCGGTCAGGCGCAAGGCCCAGTATTGCGGATACATCAGCATCGCGGCGGTTCTGGCGAAATCCGCCGGAAAGCGATTCTGCTGCCAGAACAGCTGCGCACCGAGATTGAGGCCGGCCGGCAGGCGCGGCGTGCCGGTCTCGGAGAACGCCGGACGGATCGTGTCATAGTCCCCGGCAAGGGCATCCGGCCCGTCGAATTCGTAGTCGAGCGCCGGCAGCGCCAGTTCGCCAGATGCGTCGACCAGCACGGCCGTTGCGCCATGGGTGGTGATCGATATCGCATCGATGCGCTGCTCGCGATCGATCTCGGCCAGGCTGCCGAGGATAAACGCCCATAACCGCTCGACGTCATGGTGCGGGTACCGGCCTTGCCGAACCGGCTCGTTCACCATCCTGCGCAGCGCGACTTCGCTTGCTGCGGCAAGATCGACCAGCGCCACCTTGGCGTTGGTCTTGCCGATATCGATGACGGCGACGTGGCGGGTCATTCCATATGGAACATTGTTTCCAGCGGCACCGCCACCGGCTCGTTGTTCGGCCTGGTCTCCATGATGTCCGCCATCTCGGCCCACCAACGCTGCATCACCGGATGCTTCGGCAATTCGTCCATACCGTGGTCATCGCGCCGCCACAGCACGCCGAACAGGGTGTTGGTCTCCTCGTCGAGATGGATCGAATAATCGGAGATACCGGCCCGTTTCAGCAACGCGACGAGTGACGGCCAGATGTCGTCGTGGCGCCTCTTGTATTCGGCCTTCATGCCCGGATTGAGCCTCATCTTGAACGCGTATTTCTCCGGCATCAGGCAAAGCGCTCCCGCTGCACGCGCCGCCACAGGATCGGCAGCGCAATGACGATGATCAGCAGCAGGCCGATGAAGATCGACATGACGATCCCCGGCACGTTGAGCAGGCCGAGGCCGAAGGTCACCAGCCCCATGATGAAGGCGGCCAGCACCACACCCAGAATGCTGCCGGCGCCGCCCAGGATGCTGACGCCGCCGAGCACCACCATGGTGATGACTTCGAGCTCGTAGCCCTGCGCGATAGACGGCCGGGTCGAGCCGAGCCGCGATGTGATCAGCACCGAGGCGATGCCCGCCATCAGGCCGGTCAGGCAAAACAGGATGAATTTGATGCGGCCGACACGTACCCCGGAAAACTGCGCCGCGACCGGGTTGTTGCCGATGGCAAAGACCCGGCGGCCGAAGCTCGTCCGGTGCAAAAGGAACCAGTAGATAACTGCCGCGGCCAGGAACAGCGTCAGTTCGAACGACACCACCCACCAGACGTAGCCTTGGCCGAAGAAGGCGAAGCTCGCGGGATAGCCCTTGTAGGCCTGGTCGCCCAGGATGATGAAGGCAATGCCGCGAAACAGGCTCATCGTGCCGATGGTGACGACGATCGACGGCAAGCCGAGCCTGGTGACGAGCAGGCCGTTGAAGGCGCCGCAGCCGAGCCCGACGATGAGGCCGATTGCCATCAGCACCGGAGTGCCAGCACCGGCCTGCACCGCCATGCCCATCATTGTTGACGCGAGTGCGATGATGGCGGCCACCGACAGGTCGATTTCGCCGGAGATGATCAGCAGCGCCATGGCGAGCGCGATCAGCGCCTTTTCCGTGAAGTTGAAAGTCAGGTCCGACAGCGACCATGGGTCGAGGAAATAGGGCGAGGCAAAACTGTTGACGGCAAAAATGGCAACAGCGACAACGACCAGCAGCGCCTCCCAGGAGAAGACCGCCGCAGTGAAAGGCTTGTCGAGCCGATCGGGAATGTGGCGTGGGGCAGGGGTGTCGGTCATGCCGCTTCCGCCTTTTTGAGAATGATGCGGCCTTGCCGGCGTTCGCCGCGCGCGTTGAGCACCACGGCCAGGATGATGGCGCTGCCTGAAATCGCCATTTGCCAGAAGGGCGAGATATTGATCACCGGCAGCGCGTTGGAGATGATGCCGAGGAACAGCGCGCCGAGCACCGCGCCGCCGACCGAGCCGATGCCGCCGGCGATCGAAATGCCGCCGATGACGCAGGCGGCGATGATGTTGAGCTCATAGCCATTGGCGACCTCGACCGAGGCGATGACGTAGCGCGAGATCCAGAGATAACCGCAGAGGCCGCCGATCATCCCCGAGATGCAGAAGACGATGAATTTCGTCCGGCCGACATCGATGCCGGCATAGACCGATGCGGTCGGGTTGACGCCGATGGCATAGATCGAGCGGCCGAGCGCGGTGCGTGTCATCACGAGGAAGAACAGGGCAATGACCAAAAGGGCGATCCACGACAGCACCGGAATACTGAGGAACGCCGCGCGCTGCAGGCCGATGAAATCAGGGCTCATCTGGTCGGCATTGACCCAGGCGCCGCCTGATATGACGAAGGTGGCGCCGCGGTAGATGGTGAGCGTGCCGAGCGTCACCACGATCGAGGGAATGTTCAGCCGCCATACCAGCAGGCCGTTGATGGCGCCGAGCACCAGCCCGACCAGAAGTGCGATGACGATCAGCAGCGGGGTCGGGATTGCCGGATGTGCGGCGTTCAGCATCGCCACCACCATGCCGGTGAAGCAGAGATTGGAAGCCATCGACAGGTCGATCGAGCGGGTCAGGATGACGACCATCTGGCCGAGTGCCAGGATCATCAGGATCGACGTGTCGTTGAACACCTGGCGCAGATTGGCCGGATCGGCAAAACCTGGAAACCGCGTTGAGATCAGCCCGATCAGCACGACGATTGCCGCCAGCAGCCAGACCTCGCGATATCTGAGAAAAGCCTTCATGCCGCGATCCCCGCTGCCGTCCTGACCAAGGTTTCGGCGTCGAGCCCCTTATTGTCGTAGACCGCGGCAATGCGGCCCTCGCGCATGACGACGACGCGGTCGGACATGCCGAGGATTTCCGGCAGTTCGGACGACACCATGATCACCGACAGGCCTTGCGCGACGAGCTCGGCCATGAAGCCGTGCACGGCTGCCTTCGAGCCGATGTCGATGCCCTTGGTCGGCTCGTCCAGGATGATCACCTTGGGCGCGGTCGCCAGCCATTTGGCGATGACGATCTTCTGCTGGTTGCCGCCCGACAGCGTGCCGACATCCTGGCTGAGCGAGGAAGCGCGCAGGTCGAGCCGCTCGGTATAGGCGCGGGCCAGGGCGAACTCTTCCGCCAGCCGCAACATGCCGGACTTGGAGGTACGCCTGAGCGAGGGAAGCGAGACATTCTGGAAGATCGGCAGGCCGATCACCACACCTTGCTTGCCGCGCTCCTCCGGCACATAGACGATGCCGGCATTGATCGAATCCGCCGCTGATTTCGGCGCGATCGCCTTGCCCTCCAGCGTGATCGTGCCGCCGCTGGTGCGGGTGATGCCTGATATCGCCTGCATCACCTCGCTGCGCCCGGCGCCGACAAGGCCGTAGAAGCCGAGGATTTCGCCCCTGTGCAGTTCGAAGCCGATGTCGTCGAACTCGGTCGGATGCGACAGGCCGGAGACGGCGAGCACCGGCGCGCCGATCTCGGCCTTGCGCTGCGGAAAGATGTGATCGACCGAGCGGCCGACCATCATGCGCACGATCTGGCTCTGGCCGGCGTCCTTGATCAGGCCTTCGCCGACCATCTCGCCGTCGCGGAACACGGTATAGCGGTCGGCGATGCGGTAGATCTCATCGAATTTGTGGCTGATGAACAGGATCGCCTTGCCGTCGCTCTTGAGGAATTCGATCAGCAGGAAAAGCTCTTCGATCTCCTTCATCGAAAGCGCTGCCGTCGGCTCGTCCATGATGACGATCCGCGCGTCGATCGACATGGCGCGGGCGACGGCGACAAGGTGCTTGTTGGCGATGCCGAGATCCTTCAGCCTGGCATCGGCGTCGATATGGCCGGCGCCCATCGTGTCGAGCACCTCGCGGGCATTCTTGCGCATGGTGCGCCAGTCGATGGTTTTGAAACGCGTGCGCGGCGCATGGCCGAGGAAGATGTTTTCGGCCACCGTCAGGTCGTCGAACAGCACCGTTTCCTGGTGGATGGCGGTGATGCCATGCCCGAACGCGGCGTGGGCGCTGGGCAGTGTGACCGGCTGGCCGTCGATGCTGATCGTGCCAGCATCAGGCTGGTAGATGCCGGTCATGATCTTGACCAGCGTCGACTTGCCGGCGCCGTTTTCACCGATCAGCGCGGTTACCTGGCCGGGATAGAGCGACAGGCCGACATCGTGCAGCGCCCGCACGCCGGGAAAGCTTTTCGAGATGCCGGACAGCATCAGGCGCGGTCCGGGAGACAAAGGCGCTTCCTTCGCCACTTCGTGTTGGGCTGTCGTGTCCATAATCGTATCAAGCCCTGAAACAAGGTTCGTTTGAAAGCGCGGCGGAACCTGAGCCCCGCCGCACCGTTTCGAAGGCTCCAGGATCAATAGATCTTGGAGAACTTTTCGATGTTCGACTTGTCGAACTGAAAGGGCGGAGCCATCGCAGCCGAGTTGGTGTCGTCGAGCGTGACCTTGCCGACGCGGCCGATCGACAGCGTAGCACCGGGCTTGGCTTCTTCCTTCTTCACCGCCAGGTCATGGGCGAGGTAGACCGCGGAATAGCCGAGATCGATCGGGTTCCACAGCGCAACCGCCTGGCTGGCGCCATTGTCGATGAACTTCTTGAACTCCGACGGCAGCGCCAGGCCGGTGACGTTGACCTTGCCGATCAGGCCTTCATCGGTCACCACCTGCGCGGCGGCAACGACGCCGACCGTGGTCGGTGCGATGATCGCCTTGAGGTTCGGATAGGACTTCAAAAGACCCTTGGCCTCGTCCGTGCTCTTGGCCGAGTCGTCGTCGCCATAAACGGTGGCGACGAGTTTGATCTTGGGGAACTTCTCCGGCAGCACCTTCTTGGCCGCGTCGATCCAGGCATTCTGGTTGGTCGCGGTCGAAGAAGCCGACAGGATGGCGACATCGCCGCCTTCCGGCAGATAGTCGGCGGCCAGCTTGATGATGGTCTCACCGATCAGGTTGGTGTCGGAGGGGTTGAGGTGAAGCTGGCGGCCTTCCGGCGCGACGCCTGAATCCCACGAGATAACGGTGATGCCGCGCTGCATCGCCTTCTTCAGCACCGGCACCAGCGCGTCGGCGTCGTTCGCCGAAATGGCGATGGCGTTGACCTTCTGGGCGATCAGCGAATTGACCACTTCGATCTGAGCTTCGGCGGTCGCCTTGGTCGGGCCGGTGTAGATGATGTCGACATCGCCGAGCTCCTTGGCCGCCTCTTCGGCGCCCTTGTTGGCGGCGTCGAAGAAGCCGTTGCCGAGCGACTTCACCACCAGCGCGATCTTGACGTTTTCGGCGTAGGCGGCATTCACGAACATGGCGGCGGAGAACGCCGCCGTAACCATCAATTTCTTCAGAAAGCTCATCGAATATCCTCCCTTGAGCGTTGCATTCCATCACCGCTGCGGGCGTGAGTTTTTCTCAGGCCTGCAGCGAAGATTCTTCCTTGTTGGTTGCCGTTGTGCGGGCGATGATCAGCGTGACGCCGGCGGTCTCCAGCATCTTGGCTTCGCGATCCTCGATGGCGTCGTCGGTGATCACCGTGGCGATGCGCGACAGGCCGCACAGGATCAGGCTCGAGCGTTTGCGGAATTTCGAGGAATCGACCAGCACCACCAACTCGTCTGCCTGGTCGATCAGTTTCTGTTCGGCCTGGATCAGCAGCGGGTCGCCTTCCATAAGACCGAGCGGCCCCAGCCCTTGTGCGCCCATGAACATGCGGCGCGCGTAGAAATTGCGCGTCACGTCATTGTCGAACGGCGACAGGATGATGTTCTGCTCGCGGTAGATGGTGCCGCCTGACAGCATCACCGTGTTCTTGGAGTGCCTGAGCAGGTGCTCCGCGATCGGGAAGGAATTGGTGAAGATCGGCATGCGGCGGCCGGTCAGGAAATGCACCATCTGGAAGGTGGTGGTGCCGCCATTGATGATGATCGGCTCGCCGTCCTTGCATAGATCCACGGCTTCCCGCGCGATTGCCCGCTTCTGCGAAGCGTTGATGGTCTCGTTGACGGAGAAGGGCCGGCCGGCAAGGCCGATGAACTGCGGCGGCGAAAGCGCCTCGGCCCCGCCGCGCACGCGGCGCAGCCGCTTTTGCACATGCAATGCCGCGATGTCGCGCCTGATCGTCGCCTCCGACGACTCCGTCAGGTCGACCATCTCCTGCACCGTCACCACAGGTTTTTCCTGGACGGCGGACAGAATGATCCTGTGGCGCTCTTTTTCGTGCATGGTTCCTCCCTGCCTGAGCATCTAGGCACCCAAAGCGCGCAGTGTCAATCATTTCCGATCAGATAATTTCGTTGTGCGATGCAATATGACTGATATTGATCGTTTGTGATTGACAAGGCCGCCGCTTGCGTAGAAATTCGTACAAAAGGGACCCGCGCCGTTTGCGTGTCCCAAAGGGAGGATACCTATGCTCGACAAGCGCTCCGGCACGCGCCTCGCCAATCTTTGGGATGACGCAAAAGCGCAAGCAATGAGCGAGCCCGAACGTCTGGTCTATCGCTCGAATGTTCTTGGCTCCGACAAGCGCGTCACCAATTATGGCGGCGGCAACACCTCCTCCAAGATCTGGCAAAAGGATCCGCTCACCGGCGAGAGCGTGGAAGTGCTGTGGGTCAAGGGCTCGGGCGGCGACAGCGCCTCGATTAAAACAGACGGCTTCGCCACGCTCTACATGGACAAATTGCGTGCGCTGAAAGGTCTTTATCGCGGCCTCGAACACGAAGACGAGATGGTCGGCTATCTGCCTCACTGCACCTTCAATCTCAACCCGCGCGCGGCTTCCATCGACACGCCGCTGCATGCCTTCGTGCCGAAGCCTTATGTCGACCATATGCATCCCGATGCGATCATCGCCATTGCTGCCGCCAAGGATTCGCAGGCGCTGACCAAGGAGATCTTCGGCGACACGATCGGCTGGCTGCCATGGAAACGTCCGGGCTTCGAGCTCGGCCTGTGGCTGGAGAAATTCTGCCTCGAGAACCCCAACGCCAAGGGTGTCGTGCTGGCAAGCCATGGCCTGTTCAGCTGGGGCGACACGCCGAAGGAATGCTACGAGACGACGATCTCGGTGATCAACCAGGCGATCGACTGGTTCGAGCGCAAGAGCCAGGGCAAGCCGATCTTCGGCGGCGAAGTCGTCAAATCCCTCGATGCGCCGGCGCGTCGCGCCGTGGCCGCAAAACTGATGCCGAGGATCCGCGGCCTGATCTCGGAGAACAGCCACAAGCTCGGCCATTTCGACGATTCCCCTGCCGTGCTCGAATTCGTCAGTTCCAGGGATTTGCGGCCGCTGGCGGCACTAGGCACGTCCTGCCCGGACCACTTCCTGCGCACCAAGATCCGGCCGCTGGTCATCGAGTTCGACCCCCAAAATCCCGACGTCGATGCCGTCATTGCCCGTCTTGCCGACGATGTGGCGGAGTATCGCGTCGGCTATCAGGCATATTATGACCGCTGCAAGCACCCGGATTCGCCGCCCGTGCGCGATCCGAACGCCGTCGTCTATCTGATGCCCGGCGTTGGCATGTTCACCTTCGCCGGCGACAAGGCGACGGCGCGCATTTCAGGCGAATTCTACGTCAACGCCATCAATGTCATGCGCGGCGCCTCGACGGTGTCGACCTATGTCGGCCTGCCCGACCAGGAAGCCTTCGACATCGAATACTGGCTGCTCGAAGAGGCAAAGCTGCAGCGCCTGCCGAAACCAAAGGCTCTTGCCGGCCAGATTGCGCTGGTCACCGGCGGCGCCGGCGGCATCGGCCGGGCCACCGCCAACCGGCTGCTGCGCGAGGGCGCCTGCGTCGTGCTGGCCGATATCGACGAAGCAGCCCTTGCCAGCGCCAATGACGAGCTTGCCAAGGCCTATGGCAAGGATTTCGTCCGGCCCGTCGTCATCAACGTCACGTCCGAGGATCAGGTGATCTCCGGCTTTGCCGAAACGGCGGTCGAATTTGGCGGCATCGATATCCTCGTGTCGAATGCCGGTCTGGCAACGTCGGCGCCGATCGAGGACACCACGCTGGCGCTGTGGAACAAGAACATGGACATCCTGTCGACCGGCTATTTCCTGGTTTCGCGGGAAGCGTTCCGGCTGTTCCGGGCGCAGAAGATCGGCGGCAACGTCGTCTTCGTCGCCTCCAAGAACGGGCTTGCCGCATCGCCAAACGCCGCCGCCTATTGCACGGCCAAGGCCGCCGAGATCCATCTGGCACGCTGCCTGGCGCTGGAAGGCGCGGAAGCGCAGATCAGGGTCAATGTCGTCAACCCCGACGCTGTGCTGCGCGGCTCGAAGATCTGGACCGGCGAGTGGAAGGAACAGCGCGCCGCCGCCTACAAGATGTCGACCGACG
This sequence comes from Mesorhizobium sp. M1329, assembly GCF_040318035.1. NCBI lineage: Bacteria > Pseudomonadati > Pseudomonadota > Alphaproteobacteria > Hyphomicrobiales > Phyllobacteriaceae > Mesorhizobium > Mesorhizobium sp. M1329. Next base: position 147,494 of record NZ_JAMYLN010000014.1, read on the forward strand.
ATCTCGAGGAGCACTACCGCTCGCGTTCGATGCTGAAGCGGTCGGTGTTCCCCGAAGACATCGCCGAGGCGATCTATTTCTTCGCCTCCGATATGTCGGCCAAATCGACCGGCAACATCATCAACGTCGACGCCGGCAACGCGCAGAGTTTTACGCGATAAGCGACCGTCTTTAAGGGTTGCGCTGCCCCTCATCCGCCTGCCGGCACCTTCTCCCCGTATAGTGACGGGGAGAAGGGAAGCGCTCCAACGCCGGTGATCCCCCCTCTTCCCGTTCTTTACGGGGAGAGGGTAAGGGTGAGGGGCAGCGCCGACCAACGCAAATTGGGAGGAAACCACCATGTCCGAAACCATCATCTCCGCCGACCTCGTCGACAGGCACAATGCCGCGCGCGATGCCGATCTCAGACGCGACTACGAGTCTCTCGGCGAGCGCCTCGACCGCCGCGGCATCGCCATCGACGCCATCCGCGACAAGGTCGAGAAATTCGCCGTCGCCATCCCGTCCTGGGGCGTCGGCACCGGCGGCACCCGCTTTGCCCGCTTTCCCGGCGCCGGCGAGCCGCGTGACATTTTCGACAAGATCGAGGACTGCGCCGTAATCCGGCAATTGACGCAGGCGACGCCGACCGTCTCGCTGCACATTCCCTGGGACAAGGCCGATCCGAACCGGCTGAAACAGGCGGCATCCCGCTTCGGCCTTGGCTTCGACGCCATCAACTCCAACACCTTCTCCGACGCCAGGGACCAGAAACTTTCCTATAAATTCGGCTCGCTGTCGCATGCCGATGCAGCAACACGCCGGCAGGCGGTCGAGCACAATCTCGAATGCATCGAGATCGGCAGGACGCTGGGCTCCAAAGCGCTGACGGTATGGATCGGCGACGGCTCGAACTTTCCCGGCCAGGTCAATTTCGCCAGGGCATTCGAGCGCTATCTCGACGCGATGAAGGAGATCTATGCCGGGCTGCCGGACGACTGGAAGCTGTTCACCGAGCACAAGATGTATGAGCCGGCCTTCTATTCGACCGTTGTGCAGGATTGGGGCACCAACTACATCATCGCCAAAGAGCTTGGCGACAAGGCGTTCTGCCTGGTCGACCTCGGCCATCACGCCCCCAACGTCAACATCGAAATGATCGTGTCGCGGCTGATCCAGTTCAAGAAGCTCGGCGGCTTCCATTTCAACGATTCGAAATATGGCGACGACGACCTCGACGCCGGCTCGATCGATCCCTACCGCCTGCTCCTCGTCTTCAATGAACTGGTCGATGCCGAGCTTGCCGGTGACGAAGGTTTCGATCCCGCCCACATGCTCGACCAAAGCCATAACGTCACCGATCCGATCGAAAGCCTGATGCTGTCGGCGGTCGAGGTGCAGCGCGCCTATGCCCAGGCGCTGCTGGTCGACCGCAAGGCGCTCGAAGGCTTTCAGGACGCCAATGACGCGCTGATGGCGACGCAAACGCTGAAGACAGCCTATCGCACCGACGTCGAGCCGATCCTCGCCATGGCGCGGCTGAAGACCGGTGGCGCCATCGATCCGGTCGCCGCCTACCGCGCCGCCGGCTACCGGGCGAAGGTCGCAGCCGAACGGCCGGCGGTCGCAAGCGTCGGTGGCGGGATTGTTTGATGTTGGGGTGAAAATGGAAAACCCGCCACGAAGGGCGGGTCGTTGGAGCCAATTAGCACCATACCGGAATTAGTAGCATAGCTGCCGGCACAAAGCAAGAACAAAGTTGCCTGTCAGCGTTGAATGTTGGCGAAAACCAAAGGCGAAATCCGATCTCCCCCCTTGCGGGGGAGATGTCCGGCAGGACAGAGGGGGGTGGGACGGATCTCCAACGTCGAATCGTGCAACCTGCAAAATAGCCAGAGGATGTGCCCGCGCATTGCTGGAGAGGTCGGAGGGACAGCACCCCCCTTCTGGCCTGCCGGCCATCTCCCCCGCAAGGGGGGAGATCGGCAGTTCCGCCGGCCTGAACCCTCGCCTTCCCATTAATGTCAGTAGACTCGACCCCGCCAAGCGCGTTTCCTAGGTCTACCCCACGCCTCGGAGAACGGCCATGCACAACACCCGCCGAACCCTAATCGCCGTCAGCCTTTCCCTCACCCTGACCTTCGTACCGTTCCTCGCCTTTGCCGCCTCGCCGCAGCCGGCGAAGGGCGAGCACGGCATGGTGGTGAGCGCCCAGCATCTGGCCTCGGAAGTCGGCGTCGAGGTGCTGAAGAAGGGCGGCAATGCCGTCGATGCCGCGGTCGCCGTCGGCTATGCGCTGGCCGTTGTCTATCCGACCGCCGGCAATATCGGCGGTGGCGGCTTCATGACCATCCGCTTCAAGGACGGTCGCTCGACCTTCCTCGATTTTCGCGAGCGCGCACCGTTGGCCGCGACCAAAACCATGTATCTCGACAAGGACGGCAAGCCGGTGAAGGGCGCCAGTCTCGACGGCTATCTGGCGGTCGGCGTGCCGGGCTCGGTTGCCGGTTTCGAGATGGCGCGGGAGAAATACGGCACGCTGTCTCGGCAGGACTTGCTGGCGCCGGCAATCCGCTTTGCCAAAGAAGGTTTCGTGCTGGAGCAGGGCGATGCGGCCTCGCTCCGGGGCGGCGCGGAGCGGTTGGCGAGGGACCCAGCGGCGGCAGCCATTTTCCTCAAGCCGGACGGCAAGCCTTATGCTGTCGGCGAGCGCCTCGTTCAGCCCGATCTCGCGGCTTCGCTTGGCGCCATTTCCGAGCGCGGTGCGGATGCCTTCTACAAAGGCGCGACCGCCGACGCCATCGTCAAGGCGAGCGGCGAGAAGGGCGGCATTCTGGCCAGGGCCGATTTCGAAAACTACGTGGTTCGTGAGCTCAAGCCGGCGACCTGCAATTATCGCGGCTACGAGATCATTTCCTCGCCGCCGCCGAGCTCCGGCGGCATCATCATCTGCGAGATCCTCAACGTGCTTGAGCTCTATCCGCTGTCCTATCTCGGCGCCGGTTCGGCCGAGACGGTTCACGTTATGGTCGAGGCGATGCGCCACGCCTATGTCGACCGGAATTCGGCGCTCGGCGATCCCGGTTTCGTCGACAACCCGGTCGCAAAACTGCTCGACAAGAATTACGCCAGGGAAATCCGCGAAAAGATCGATCCGTTCCGGGCCGGCGTCTCGCAGGAATTGATGCCGAAGGGCTTTGGCGAGAGCAGCGAGACGACGCATTATTCGATCATCGACAATGATGGCAACGCTGTCGCGGTAACCTACACGCTGAACGGCTCTTTCGGTGCCGGCGTTGTCGCCGCCGGCACCGGCATTCTGCTCAACAACGAGATGGACGATTTCACCCAGAAACCCGGAGTGCCTAATCTCTATGGCCTGGTCCAGGGCGAGGCGAACGCGATCGCGCCGAAAAAGACGCCGCTGTCGTCGATGAGCCCGACCATCCTCGCCAAAGACGGCAAGCCGTTCATGGTCATCGGCAGCCCCGGCGGTTCACGCATCATCACCATCACGCTGGAGGCGATCGTCAACGTCGTCGACCACGGCATGAACATCCAGGAGGCCATCGACGCACCGCGCGTCCATCACCAATGGTTGCCCGACACGGTCTATATCGAACCTTTCGGCCTGTCGCCCGATACCGAAAAGCTGCTCACCGGCATGGGCTACCACCTCGATCTTGCCGACACGACCTGGGGCCAGGCGGCCGGCATCCTGGTCGGCGGCAAGAGCCTGGCGGAAATCGAGAAGGGTGGCGGCGCCCGCTACAATGGCGCCATCGACAGCCGCGCCGCATCCGGCAAGGCTATCGGGTATTAGGCCCAAAAAGTGGGGACCGGTTTACGGATAAGATCATGGTCGACAAGAAGATTACGCTCTGAATCAGGTGACCAGCGCGATCGTCGACGCTATCAGCATCAGTGCCGCGATGCCGACGAATAGCGCGTAGATGCGCGGCCGGTCGAGCAGAAGCGCATTGCCGGATATCCATGCCGCTGTGGCGCCGCCAAGCGCGAAAAAGAAGGTGCTGCGGCGCCCGAAGCTCAAGCCGGCAGCCATCAGGCCACCGATGATCAGGGCGCCGAACACGATGATCACGGCGACTGCGTATTTTTCGAAATCGTTGCTGCCGGCGCTCGGGCCGATTGCGTTCAACCTCGACAGATCGTCCGGATCGAACGGGCTGGTCGACCCATATTCGTCTTGACCGACAGGCTCATGCATTATTCGTTCTCCGCAAACCGACAGCAAATCATCAAGCCTCGCCGAGCGCAACCGCTCGCCGAATGTGATCGGCACGGTGTTCAACACTTTCTGGCGGCGGCTTGCCAGAGATTTTTGAATTCGCGCTTGGATCGCCGTCCCGCTGCGCGGCCTGGTCAAGCGCTTTGCTCGAGCTGAATCTTCATGCCGCCCTGGCCAAAGACTGCGTTGCCTGAACGGAAGCCCCAAGCACCGCCTGTGCGGTGTCGGCCTGCCTTTCATCGACATGCGCCAGCACCAGGATCACACCTTGTGCGGCATCCGGCTTGCCTGGCTGCTTGCCGATATCGGACAATGTGCCGAAAAGTCTGCCGACAACGCAGCCCAAGGCTGCACCGACGAGGGCCGATGCCAGCCATCCCGCGCCGAGGGGATCGATGCCGGGAATATTAAAGGCGCCTAGGCCGGCCAACAAACCCGCCGCCGCGCCAAGGGCGGCACCGGTGCCTGGACCGCGCAAGACGGCGCCGATTTCGTCGTCGTAGGGCCCGATGATGCTGATCTGGTGGCGCGCAATTCCTGCCGCCTGAAGTGCTTCGACGGCTCGCGCCGCCTGGTCATGGAAATCAAAAAGTCTGCTGATTGTTCGCATTGAAACTGCCTGTGAGGCCCCCCGGCCCTCAATAGTACGGCAGGTTCCTGCTGAGCGAGGACGCCGAGGAACCCTTGACGCATACATCGCCCGCCGCTCATTTCTGAGCGGCGGGCGATGGCTGCCCGAAGCTTTCACGTCACTCGATGATCTTGACGATCTTGCGCGTGCCTGGGTCGACGACGACGGTGCGGTTGTCGACGACGACATAGCGGTATTTGACGTTGGGGACTTCATGAAGCTCGACAGTATCGGGAAGCGTTGAGCCGATATTGAGCTCCACCCCAGGGATTTTCACCGAGGCCAGCGGCTGCTTCTTCACATACTCCTTGATGACCGTTTCCTGCTGCGGTTCGATGACAACGTCTTGCGCCGCGGCGGCACCGACGCCTGCCAGCAGCAACAATCCTGCCACCGCGGTGGAAAGATGCATTCTCATGGGTCGTCTCCTTTGCGAACTCGGTCCGCTCTTCACGCCAAGGCTCCCTCGAACGGAAGGCAGCTGAAAACGTTCCGTCGACGGGGCTTCGGTCCCGCCCGGCAGGGACCAATCGACGTGTTGCCGCAGGACCTAAGTCTGATCCTTGTGCGCAAAGGGTGGGTTTGCCGCGTGACCCGGAACCGCCGCGGCGCCTAGCCGTTGCTGGCTGCACGTTCCGGGAGGATTCCATGGAAAAAGTCGACGGTTGCTCGCACCGATCTTGGCTGTTTCCATTCCGATCGAACCCGGCATCTGCGCAGCCCTGTCCCTTCCTGCGCCGATAAGGGTTCGCCCGTCACTTTGTGGCGGGCGAACCCTTAAATTGCTGCGTGCACCAAAGTTGACCCCCTGAAGCGAAGAGAAGGGGCGAGGAGAACAGAAATGGCCGACGACAAGACCAAGCGAGACTTCAGCGATCGCAATCGCGTTTCGGCGGATGAGTATTACGAGGTCGAATATTTCGCGCGGAAAAATGGTGTTTCGCCCAGCCAGGTGAGCAAGCTGATCAAAAGGACCGGCGGCGACCGGATGATCCTCTCGCAGGCGGTGAAGGCATTGCGCGAGCGCAAGTGAGATGGCGGCCAAGCCAACGGTGGAGAGGCACTGATCGCGATTGGCCGAGATCGCGGCCAGCTATCGACAACGTGCCCGGATGCCGCCGCTTCGGCCAAGCGCAATGCCCCGCTACTTCTTCGATTCCGATGAAGACGGAATCGTCTATTCCGACGATCAGGGAACGTTATACGACGATGTCCCGCTGGTCAGGAAAGAAGCCCTTCGCACATTGGGCGAGATGGCCAGGGATGGCCTTCCTCATCGCAGGATTGCAGTCAAGGTCCGGGACGACTATGGCGGTCTGGTCCTTGACGTGGCCTTGACCTTTGCCGTCGAAACGCGGCACTTCGACGAGCGGATTTTCCAGATCGACTTGCGCACGAGCTGACGCCTCGATCGTCATCGCTCCGACCATGAGATTTCTGAAGCAGCCGGCATCTTCCCTAAACCGGAACATTAGAAGTCTCTAATTGTTATCCTAAGCAGCGGGAACCTCCCGGGTTTCAGCTGCAGATCGGGCTGCAACCCGGTCGGCCCGCGCCCTCCGCCAGAGGCGCGGGCTTCGTTTGTTTAGCCGATGCGCAACGCCGTCCGGCAGCAGCATATTGGAGACCTGCGGGAGCATTAGTAGCATCAGTCGCTACCGCGGCGCCCTGGCGCCCAGGCAACGGAGCCCGTCGTCCGACAGGGCGGCGGGCTTTTGACGCGGGTCGCTCCTCACTCAACCGTTGGAATTCTGGCCGGCGCCGCTTCGCGTGGCATGGGGTAAGGTGCCCTGACGCAGCGCCGGCCAAGCGGAAATCAGGTCCGCCGCAGCCAGATAGTAGCCGCGCTGGCGCAGCAGGTAATTGCGTGATCGCGGAAGCCGCACCATTGGAGAGCACTCCCAGCAGTTCGGCCTGTGCAGCGGCAGAACCGCGGCATTCATTCATTCTGACGATGCACCGGACGCCCGGACGGCGGAAATTGGACGCCGCGCTCGCGCTCAATTCAGCGATCGGCGGTGCCCCCTGCACATTCGGAAAGGCCATTCTATCCTTGTGGCGCCTGGATTCTTATCAGATCGTGGCAAGGATTGCCTTTCCGGCCGCGTTTGCCGGCGTTCTGCTGTTCGCCCTTTTGCCGGAGCACCTCCTGCAGGGTCTTGGCCTGGCTTTCACGTTTGATTACGACAAGCTCAATCACGCCGCCGCCTTCGTCGTCCTTGCGGCTCTCGGAAGTCTCGGCTGGCCGGAACGCAAGGCGAAGCTGATTGTACTCCTCGTTCTCACCGGCGCGGCGATCGAGGGTCTTCAGGCCGTGCAACTGATAGGGCGCGACCCGGATCTGTTCGACTGGGTGGCCGACTGCGCGGGAATCGCGTGCGGGCTGACAATTGCAGGCTGGACAAAGCGGCTCGCCGGCGGATTGCCATAGCTCGAAAGCGCAGAATCGGCGCGCCCGTGCCCCAATAAGGGGAAAATGGCCGGCGCCACTTGGGGGGCGCGTTGGGGTAAGTTGCCTGATGGGGCGCCGGCCAGGCGGAAAAAATCAGGTCCGCCAGAAAATAACATAGCAGGAATGGCAAAGCGCGGCAGTAGCGTGATCGCGGAAGGTCCGCGTTCGCGCCTCCGGTGCGGTGACCCGTTTTGGATCAACAATTCTGGCACCTGAATTGCACTGTAGGCACTGCCGGTAACCCCGGCAACGTCCCCGAATATGGGGCCTCGCCGCTTCGCAAATGGGGCGGCGGGCCTTTTTTTGCAGGACGTTGAAAAGTAGGCCGATCAGCGGCTAGCCGATTACGGTGTGCTTGCCCGATTTTCCCTACCAAGTGCTTATTCTCACAAGAGAAATTCCAACGCGCGCAAGCATCGGTGCTTGACACAGGTTCTGACAACTGGATAAGTGGATACACAGATACGCTCTGATTGGACCCTGGACATGGCAGCTGACGCAATCGGGCCGTTGGGCATCACGACCGCCGAGGAGGAGGCTTATCGCCACATTCAGCGGGCCCTGAGGATGGGGCGTTATCGGGCCGGGGACCGGCTGATCCCAGAAGAGATCGCGACTGAAATCGGCATGAGCCGCATGCCGGTTCGCGAAGCATTCCGCCAGCTGGCCGCGGAAGGTCTTGTGGTCATTCGCCCGAACCGTGGCTGCATCGTCGCCGGGCTTACCCTCGATGAGATCTACGAAACATTTGAAATACGCTCGGCGCTCGAAGGGTTGGCGGTAAGGCTTGCCATGCCGCACATCGATGTCGAAGTGCTTGAAGAACTGGAACGCCAGCTCGACCGCATGGAGCGCGCCAGCCAGACCGGCAGCAGCGACTGGGTCGTGCGCCATCAGGCCTTCCATCTGCAGATTTGCCAATTGAGCAACAGACCCAAGCTGGTCCGGCAGATTGCCAGCCTGCACGTCGTGATCGAGCCCTACCTGCGCATCTGGTTCGACTATGTCGACAAGCCCGCCAGCGCGCGTGCCGAGCACGAGATCCTGATCGACGTGCTGCGGTCAGGTGATGCCGGCAAGGCAGAGATCGTCATGCGGGATCATATCGTCGAGACGGCACCGCTTCTGGCCAACTTCGCAAGTCCCGGCCGCCGCTAGGAAATATCATCTAACTCGTTGAAGCCGGAAGATAATCCGGCACGACGAAAGGGAACTGCCATACCGGCAAAAAGAGGAGAATGACATGAAAATTAGCCGCATCGCAGCCATTGCGTCGGTCCTGTTCGGCCTGGTCCAGGCCGCCGTTGCACAAGAAACACCAAAGGCAATTACCATTGCCACCGAAGGAGCCTACGCGCCCTGGAATTTCACAACAGCCGACGGCAAGCTGGACGGCTTCGAAGTCGATCTCGCCAATGATCTGTGCGGGCGAATGAAGATCGAGTGCAAGATCGTCGCACAGGACTGGGACGGCATGATCCCCGCGCTGACCGTCGGCAAGTTCGACGTGATCATGGCGAGCATGTTCATCACTGAAAAACGTTTGAAGGTCATCGACTTTACCCAGCCATATGCGGTGGATCCCTCAGGTTTCGCGGTCGCAAAGGATAGCGAACTGGGCAAGCTCGGCATTTCCAATGAGCGGTTCAAGCTGGACAATGAAGCCTCTGCGCAGGCGGCAATCGACAAGCTCAAGCCATTGCTGAAGGGAAAGATCATTGGCGTTCAGGCCGCAACGGCGAACCTGGAATTCGTGAAAAAATACTTCTCGGACGTCGCCGAGATTCGCGAATACAAGACCACCGAGCAACACGATCTCGATCTCGCCGCCGGTCGCATCGACGCGCTCTTCGCACAGCAGACAGCGCTGGCCGCCACGCTGAGCAAACCGGAGTTCAGCGACTATACGCTTGCAGGACCAGGATTTGTCGGGGGGCTCTTCGGTCTTGGCTCCGGTGCCGGTATCCGCAAAGAGGACACCAAGCTGAAAGACATGCTCAACGGCGCCATCGACGCCGCGATCGCAGATGGCACGATCAAAACCCTGTCGCTTAAATGGCTCAAGAGCGACGTCACTCCAGTCAAGTAGGCGCTTGTCGGCGAACGGCCATTCCTGACCACGTTCCGGAGCTGAGCCGTTCGCCCTGCCGGGGGTATCAATGGTTGACGCATTCCGGCTGCTTGGTTTCCAGCACGGAGGTTGGGGGGCTGCTCTTCTCGTGGCGGCCTCGGTTACAGTGCTTCTGTCTGTGCTGGGCTTTGCGCTTGGCACTGTATTCGGTGGGCTGGCAGCGGCCGGGCGTCTCCGCAACTCCAAGGTATTGAGGTTCTTGGCCCTTGGCTATTGCACCGTTTTCAGAGGCGTGCCCGACCTTCTGACCATTTATCTGCTTTACTATGGAGGAAGCGTCGCCCTGACCTCGCTTGGTCATAGCCTGGGCGGATCCGGATTCGTCGGCGTTCCGGCCTTTGCCACTGGAACCTTGGCTATCGCGATCATCTCGGGCGCCTATCAAGCCGAGGTCTATCGAGGGGCTTACCTCGCCATCGACCAGGGACAGCACGATGCCGCTTGCGCGCTTGGTCTCAACCGGCTGCAGCGGCTGCGACAGGTTATTTTTCCCCAGCTCCTGAGATACGCCCTGCCGGGTCTCGGCAATGTGTGGCAGTTGGTTCTGAAGGACTCGTCGCTGATATCGGTAATCGGCCTCGTTGAACTGATGCGCCAGGCACAGATCGCTGCAGGTTCGACCCGTGAACCGTTTATCTTCTACATTGCTGCAGCCTTGCTCTATCTGGCTATCGCTTCCGTCACCGGCCATGCCTTTTACCGTCTGGAACGAAAGGCGCCTTGGCGCGTCCGGTCGGCATGATAGATTTCGGTTTTTTCCTCGAGATCCTGCCGAAGCTCCTTGCCGGTCTGCCGCTTACGATGGAACTGGCCCTGACTTCCATTGTTGCCGGCTTCGTTCTTGCCGTCACATTGGCGCTTGCCCAGCAATCGGAATCGCCCTTCGTCGTTTTGCCGATCCGTGGCTTTGTTGCCATGTTCAGGGGCACGCCTCTGCTGGTGCAGATTTTTCTGACCTATTATGGCCTTGGTCAGTTCCGGCACCAACTGTCGGCAATTGGATTATGGGCCGTTTTCCGAGAACCCTACTGGTGCGCAATCATCGCCCTGACACTCAACACCACCGCCTATGGCAGCGAAATCCTCCGCGGCGCGATTCAATCGGTGCCACGCGGCCTTGTCGAGGCGGCCCGGTCTGTCGGCCTGTCCACCTGTCTGACTTATCGGCACGTTATCCTGCCGCTGGCCTTTCGCCAGGCGCTGCCGAGTTACGGCAATGAAATCATCCTGATGATCAAGGGCACGTCTCTGGCTTCCATCGTGACCTTGATGGAGGTGACTGGAATTGCGCAGGGATTGATCTCGCAGACCTACCGCGCCTTTGAAGTCTTCATCTGCGCGGGCGCCATTTATCTCACTTTGAACTTCGCGATCATCCGTGCCTTGGCGGCACTCGAATACTGGATGTCGCGGCATCTGCGGCACCGCCCCTCGACGATGAGCGACGCCGCCTCTTGAGCACGATCAGAAGGGCATAGCATGCGAAATTTTGAGAAACCAACGCGCTCGGTCGTCGTTTCACGCGAGGCCATGGCCGCCACCTCTCATCCGTCGGCAACCCTGACGGCGGTCGAGATCATGGCGGCCGGCGGCAACGCCATGGATGCCGCCATCGCAGCCTGCGCAGTGCAATGTGTCGTCGAGCCAGCCTCGACCGGCATTGGGGGCGACTGCTTCGCTCTCCTGTCGCGAAACGGATCCGGCGAGGTCATCGCCTACAACGGATCGGGCAGGACACCCGCGGCCCTCACAATTGACTGGTTCCTCGAACGTGGCATGGCCGAGGTGGCCCGCAATTCTCCTGGCTCCGTCACCATCCCGGGAGCGATCGATGCCTGGACCAGATTGCACGCTGATCATGGACACATGCCCTTCGATCAAATCCTGGCCCCCGCTATACGTTTCGCCGAGGAAGGCTACGCCATTTCACCGCGGGTCCATCGTGACTGGGCGTTGGAGGAAGAACTTCTGGCCTCCGATGTGACGGCGAAACGGATTTTCCTGCCAAACGGCCGCGCACCACGCGTTGGCGAAGTGCATCGCCAGCCTGAGTTGGCTGCAACGCTGCGGCTGATCGCCGAAAAAGGACGAGAGGCCTTCTACACTGGCCCTGTGGCCGAAGACATGGTCGCCTATCTTCGTGGGCTCGGCGGATTGCACGCACTCGAAGATTTCGCCTCGGCAACAGGCGAATACGTGACCCCGATCAGCACGGCGTTTCGAGGCTGCGATGTGTTCGAATGTCCGCCGAATGGCCAGGGTGTGATCGCGCTGCTCATTCTAAACATCCTCTCGCGTTTCCAAGCCAACGGCGACCCGCAATCCGCCGACCGGCTTCACCTGGAAATCGAAGCGACACGCCTCGCTTACGCCGCGCGTGACCTGCTCGTCGCCGATCCCGACGCGTCCGAGGTCCCGGTGGCCGACATGTTGTCGAATGCCTGGGCCGATCGTCTGGCCGGCATGATTGACCCAAAGCGCGCTCGCGCGGACCTGCCCGCGTTCGATATGCCGCTGCACAGCGACACGGTGTATATTTCCGTTGTCGACAAGGATCGCAATGCGGTCAGTTTCATCAACTCGGTCTTCGACAGCTTTGGCTCGGGCCTGGTCTCGCCACGCTCCGGTGTCGTCTTGCACAATCGCGGGCAAAGCTTTTCGCTTGACCCCAGGCACCCCAATGCAGTGGCGCCGAACAAGCGGCCTTTGCATACCATCATACCCGGGATGCTTGCGAGAAGCGGCCGGGCAGAAATGCCTTTCGGCGTTATGGGTGGCTACTACCAGGCAATGGGCCACGCGCACCTGCTGACGAAGGTGCTCGACTTCGGGATGGATCTGCAGGAGGCGATTGATCTGCCGCGGGTCGCCCCGGTCAGCGGCACCATGAAGGTCCAGGCCGAACACGGGCTCGCTGGCGAAACCGCGGCTGAACTTAGCCGGCGCGGTTTCGAAATCATTCCCGCCACGGACCCGATCGGCGGTGCGCAGGCCATTCGCATCGACTGGGCAAACGGGACCCTGCTGGGCGGTTCTGAACCGCGCAAAGACGGCTGCGCCCTCGGTCTGTAGAGCGGTTATGGCCAAAGCGGGATCCAAGATGCCGAAGACGTTCTTCATCGACATTTGGCCCGCGAGCAGGGGTCGCTGGCGCCATGGTCCAGATAATTCTTGCACGCCATCGACAATCCGATCGCCGATCGGCGCGAGGTTGTTACCTATGTCTCCGGGCCGTACAGGGAAAAATGGTGCCCAGAGGCGGATTCGAACCACCGACACGCGGATTTTCAGTCCGCTGTCGGTCATTGATATTGTTCAGATTTTAGGCCGAATGTCGCGTTTGTGTCGCGTCAAGCCAAAAGCGCCCGCTCGGCCTGAACTCGTTGCCCTGTTCAGCGCCCAAACGCGCGTACCGTGGTGCCGACAGTCATTCAGATGGATGATGGTGTGGTTCGGCGCTCACAGTAAGCTTTGATCCCCAGGCGTTTTTAGAGACTTTCTGAGGTCCATGTATGGGCGCAAGCGGCGCGACGACGGAGGTGTTGGCGCAGGCGCCGGGGTCGGCGTCGTCGAGGCTCGCACGCCTGGAAGCCACCACGACCGACGTCGACCAACGGGCAACCGAGGGGCGCTCGATCGATCGGGAGATGGCACGGGCGACGAGCCAGTTCGATAGCGACAGGCGTGTCGACCAGCCGCAAGCGCAGGCGATCGAGAAGCAATTGCAAGTTCTCACGTCAACCGGCAACGCTGTCGCGGCTCAACAGACGGGACTGCACGCCATGGAAAGGCAATCTTCCGCCGCATCGCATCTCCTCCAAAACTTTTTGCGGCGTCGGCAGGATGCCAGCGAGCGGGGTCAACTCGGCCAGGCGGATGCCAGAGTATTTACGCTCGCCACACCGCCGGAGCGGGCGAGTTCGCTTCATCCGATCTTTCTGCTTCCTGTTCGGGAGATCCCTACATGATTATCGAGTTGTTCGGTCCGCCGGGCGCAGGCAAGACGACCCTTCTCCGCGCCCTTTGCCGTGAGCTGGCGAAACACGACATCCGTGTGAAGACCGTCAACGGCTATCGCCGGATTGATTTTGTCTCTTTCGGCAGCGAAGTCGATTCGGTCGAGGATGAAGGCCCGGAGACACGCCATGGCATCCAGCGTCTGGTGCACAAGCTCGCCACCGCGAGTCCGGTCTTGTTCTCGACCCCGCCGAGCGAGGGGGCCGCTGCGCGGCTTTTGGCATCGATCCCTCCAAAAAGTCGAATATGGGCATTGCGTCTGAAGGTCGACGTCGTTTTGCTCTTCGAAGCCTGGAATACGGCGCAGGCCTCAGAAGGGTACTTCATTTTCGAAGAGGGCATCGTTCAGGCGTTGTGTGCGCTCGTCCTGTTGGGACGAGATCAAAGTATCGACATGGTTCGTAATTGCCTGACGTTCCTGCCGCGACCGGATCTCCTCATTCAAGTCGACGCGCCCGGGGAAACGCTGCGCCACCGGCTCATTGAGCGGTATGCGCGGCAGCCATACCTAGAGCGCCTTCTCGAAGTCGGAGTGGTCAGGGGCCTGAAGCAAGCGGATATCGCGAGGGAGATCGGTCAATGCCTGCAAGACAAATGGCCGCTGATGCGTGTCGACGGCCTCGACCCACGCAATTTCGAACAGGTCGTCGCGCGCATCGTGGGGCACGGATTGCCCGCGACGGCATGCGTCGGGCCAGACTAGAGGCGCGAGTTGCATGGTGCTCACGGTGAGATCGTTGGTTGGCATTCGCAGATTTCTGCGGGCGCAGTGGCGACCGTTAGGGAGCGCCCATGAGAACCGTGCACCCGCTCGTCCGGATTACCGAGCAAGCCATCAGACGGTTGGGTACGGTGCCCATTACTCCGACACGTTCCGGTCCGGCTACTATGCAGCTCTGTGGTCGGGTATCGAAAAGCCTTTGGTCGAACGTACTCTCCTGCCTGTCGGCGGGCCGAACCGGAAATGCCTGGACTTCGCATGCGGCACAGGCCGCATAGCAAATATCGCCGCTCAATTTTTTGGTGAAGTCGTCGGCGTTGACATCTCCCAATCTATGCTGGCTAGCGCACGGGTTCCGAAGAACGTGAGATTGGTCCGCGCTGATCTTACGTTCTCTCCGCTTGTCGAAAGGTTCGACGTGGTCACGGCATTCAGATTCTTCCTCAATGCTGAAGATGAGCTCAGGAAGGATGCACTGTCGGCCATCAGCGCGCATTTGAACGAAGGTGGATTGCTAATCTCGAATATCCACATGAATGCGACCTCGCCAATAGGGCTGGTCTGCCGCATTCTGAACCGTTATGCAGGAGGGACAGTCCGCCACACTTTGAGCATTAAACGATACGAGCAGATGCTCATTGCAAATGGCTTTATTGTCGAGCGGATAGTTGGGTACGGTTTTTTGCCGCGACCCGGGAATTTGCTGCCAAGACTCTGCGAAATATTGATCGTGCCGTTTGAAAGGATCTGCGCAAGTGCCAGGATTCCGGCGGGGCTTGCGCAGAATTTCCTGGTGGTTGCCAGAAAGCGGTAAAGCCGGCGGGCACATGAAATTTGAAACCGAGCATTTGCCATGAGGCTGGTCTTTGTTGAAGCCATTGGCAGGAAAGTATCGAGTGTCGTTTTTGGCTGCGCTTCGCTTGGCTCAATCAGTTCGCAACGCGGCGCGACATGAAATGCCGTAAGTCGCCAAGTTGGCGACACCGCAAGCCATTAATTTTATATGAGGAAGTAGTGGTGCCCAGAGGCGGATTCGAACCACCGACACGCGGATTTTCAGTCCGCTGCTCTACCAACTGAGCTATCTGGGCCTGCTCCGGCACGCGGCAATCTGCACACCGGGTTCATGAAAGCGCCGTCGGCACCCCTTGAAAGCGCGTGGGTTATAGCACGGGAATTCGGCCTGTCCAGCGCTTAGAGCATGATCCCGAAAAGTGGAATCCGGTTTTCGGAAAAGACAAAACGCCAGACCCTGTTCCATCCGATCTATCCGGATGGGAACAGGGCCTGGACATTGATTTCAGGCGGGAAACGAGAGGCAGTCGGCAAGGCCGATCATCGGTCACGATCGCGGCCGCGAAACCGTCCCAAGCTTGTGGAAAACCGCAGGCGGACGGCGCTATTTCTGGTCGTCGTTGTCGTCCTCGTCGTCGCGACCCGGGATGACGTAGACCCCCTTCAGCCACCGGTTGAGGTCGATGTCCTTGCAGCGCTTCGAGCAGAACGGATAGGTTTCGCGCGCCGATGGCTTGCCGCATTCGGGGCAGGGCCGCTTGGGACGTAACGGCGTGACCTTGTCGTCCGGGCTCATAGCCGCGCACCCGACAGCCAGTTGGCGTGCACCTTGAACCCTTCCCCGCTCAAAAGCGCCACCGTCTCGTAGAGCGGTAGGCCGACGACGTTGGTGTAGGAGCCGACAAGCTTGACGACGAAGGCGCCGGCAAGCCCCTGGACGCCATAGCCGCCGGCCTTGCCGCGCCATTCTCCCGACGCGATGTAGGCCTCGATCTCCTCGCGCGGCAGCCGCTTGAAGCGGACCCTGGTCTCGACCAGCCGCAAGCGCTGCTTGCCGCCCGGCGTGATCAGGCAGATGCCCGAATAGACGCGGTGCGAACGGCCGGACAAAAGCCCGAGGCAGTTGGCGGCGTCGTCGCGCGTCTCGGCCTTGGGCAGGATGCGCCGCCCCACCGCAACCACCGTGTCGGCGGCCAGCACGAAGCTCGGCGCGTAGTCCGTCTCGGTCTTCAGCGAGGCCAGCGCCTTTTCGGCCTTCTGCGTCGCCAGGCGCTTGGCCAGCGAGCGCGGGTGTTCGGCGCGCAGCGGCGTCTCGTCGACATCGGCCGGCAACACACGGTCCGGCTCGATGCCGGCCTGCTGCAGCAGCTCGATCCGGCGCGGCGAACCCGAGGCAAGCACGAGCTTCTGCAAAATGCCCATCGCGATCCCGGCCGGGTCCTTGAACTTACTTGAAGCGGTAGGTGATGCGGCCCTTGGTCAGGTCGTAGGGCGTCATCTCGACCAGGACCTTGTCGCCGGTCAAAACGCGGATGCGGTTCTTGCGCATGCGGCCGGCCGTGTGGGCGATGATTTCATGTTCGTTTTCGAGCTTGACCCTGAACATCGCGTTGGGCAGCAGTTCCGTCACGACACCCGGAAACTCGAGGACTTCTTCCTTCGGCATTCGATACCTTTGCTTGGATGGGTACTTCCAGCGCCCCGGCCGGAAAGTTGCGCGGAACCTATATGATAAACGTCCGCTTGTGAACATGCTTAATCCGCGGCGTTTTCAGCCCCGTTGCCGAGAAAACGGCGGCCGATCCGCGCCTTCAGCCGCTCGCGTACGTCGCGGTAGGCGGCCATGATCTGCTCGCGCGTGCCGCTGACGCCGGTCGGGTCGGGCATCGGCCAATACTCGACCTCAACGGCCAGCGAGCGGGTGAGCTCGAGCGCGGTGTGGTGAGCTTCCGGCGCCAGCGTCACGATCAGATCGAAATAGTCGTCCTCGAGGTCGTCCATCGTTCTCGGGTGCCGTTCGCCAAGCGACAGCCCTTCTTCGGCCAGCACGGCATCGACGAACGGATCGCGTTCGCCGCCGCGCACTCCTGCCGAGGCGACGAAGGTGGTGGGCGGAAGCACCTTGCGCGCCAGCAATTCGGCCATCGGCGAGCGCACGGCGTTCATGCCGCAGACAAACAGGATCGAGCGGGGCAGGATCGGGCGGGGCAGCGGGGCAGCCAGTTCAGCCTCGCCAGTGCAGCACGCAAACCAGCGTGAACAGCCGGCGCGCCGTGTCGAAGTCAATCTCGATCTTGCCGGCAAGCCGGTCCATCAGCGTCTGCGAGCCTTCATTGTGCAGGCCGCGCCGGCCCATGTCGATCGCCTCGATGTGGCTGGGCGTCGCGGTGCGGATGGCATCGTAATAGCTTTCGCAGATCATGTAGTAGTCCTTGACGATCCGCCGAAGCGGCGTCAGCGACAGGATGTGGGTGACCACGGCGGCGCCGTCCTCTCGCGCCACCGCGAACACCAGCCGGGACTCGGCCAGCGACAGTTTCAGCCGGTACGGCCCGGCGCCGTCGTCATTGACCGGCTGGAAGCGGTTCTCCTCGATCAGGTCGAAGATCGCCACCGCCCGCTCATGCTCGACATCAGGCGTCGAGCGGCCGATCGTCTCGTCGAGCTCGACATCGATCAGCCTGGCGCGGGTTTGGTCGTAGTCGGACATTTCTACATGTTCAGCCGGATGGCGACGGAGCGTCCATGTGCATCGAGGCCTTCCGCCTTGGCCAGCGTGATCGCCGCCGGCGCCAGTGCCCGCAACTGCTCCGGCCCGAGCTTCAGGATCGACGTGCGCTTGACGAAATCGAGCACCGAAAGCCCGGACGAAAAGCGCGCCGAGCGCGCCGTCGGCAGCACGTGGTTGGAGCCGGCGACATAGTCGCCAATGGCTTCCGGCGTGTGGCGGCCGAGAAACACCGCGCCGGCATTGCGCATCCGCGCCAGGAAGGCCTCGGGGTCGTCGATGGCAAGCTCGACATGTTCGGCCGCGATGCGGTCGACCAGCGGCAGTGCTGCCTCGATCGTCGGCACCAGGACTATGGCGCCGAAATCGCGCCAGCTCGCCGCCGCCGTTTCTCGGCGCGGCAGGTTCTGTAATTGGCGTTCGACTGCCTGTTCGACCGCTGCGCCAAAGGCACGGTCGTTGGTGATCAGTATCGACTGCGCCGACACGTCATGTTCGGCCTGGGCGAGCAGGTCGGCGGCGATCCAGTCGGGATCGTTGCTGCCGTCGGCGACGACCAGCACTTCCGACGGCCCGGCGATCATGTCGATGCCGACCGTGCCGAACACCTGGCGTTTGGCCGCAGCGACATAGGCATTGCCGGGGCCGACGATCTTGGCGACCGGCTTTATCGTCTCGGTGCCATAGGCAAGGGCCGCGATCGCCTGGGCGCCGCCGACGCGGTAGATTTCGGAGACGCCGGCAAGGTCGGCCGCCACCAGCACCAGCGGCGGCACCTCGCCGTCGGTGGCCGGCACCACCATGGCGATGCGCTCGACGCCGGCGACCTTGGCCGGCACGGCATTCATCAGCACCGAGCTTGGATAGCTCGCCGTACCGCCCGGCACGTAGAGCCCGACGGCCTCGATCGCCGTCCAGCGCGAGCCGAGCTCGACGCCGGCGGCATCGGTGTAGCGGTCGTCCTGCGGCAGCTGCCGCTGGTGATGGGAGCGTATGCGCTCGCGCGCGAATTTCAGCGCTTCGACCGTCTGCGGATCGGCGGCTTGGTAGGCCCTGGCAATGTCATCCCTGGAGACGGCGATGCCGAGCCTGGCCAGGTCGCCGCCGCCGAACTTCTGCGTGTACCCGATAAGCGCCGCGTCACCCTCGGCGCGCACCTTGGCGATGATCTCGCGCACCACGGCGTCGACATCGGCCGAGACTTCCCGTTTGGTCAGCAGGAACGCGGCAAAGCGCTGCTCGAAATCGGGGTCGGATTGGCGAAGCGTGACGGCCATCGGCTCAAACCCTGTGGACCGGGCGCGACGTCGCTTCCCAGGCGCCGCCGACATCGGCAAGCCGTGCCTCGATGCATTCGACGTCGAGCATGATTGTGCCGCCGCCCGAAAAGATCAGCTCGACGATGCCGGCCGGCTTGTCGAGCGCGAGAAAGCTGATCGCCAGCAGCGACAGCACTTCGTCGGGCTTGTCGCGGGCAATGCCGCTGGTCTTGGCGCCGAGCACCCGGTCGAAATGCAGCACCGCCTGCCGCCGCTCATTGTGCTGGCGGAAGAAGCCGGATTTCGCCTCCCAGACGAAGCGGTTCATGGTCAGCACGAAGCGCTTTACCGAAGGCAGGTATTCGAGATCGCTGACCTTCATGACAGCATCCTGGACATGCGCCGAGATGATGCTCAGATCCTGATCGTCGAGTGCGACAAGCTTGAGGCCATTCATGCGGAATTCGCACCTGCGAAGGTTTACATTTGGCCTTCTGTTAGGCGGTCTTGGCGATGCGCGCAACCGGACCGCAAGCCTTGCGGAAAGGCTCTAGCCCGAAATGCGCTCGATCTCCGCGCCGCAGCCGGACAGCTTTTCCTCCAGCCGCTCGAAGCCGCGGTCGAGGTGGTAGACGCGGTTGACCGTGGTTTCGCCTTCGGCCGCAAGGCCGGCGATGACCAGCGACACCGAGGCGCGAAGGTCGGTCGCCATGACCGGCGCGCCCTTCAGCTTCGCGACGCCCTCGACGATCGCCGTCTGGCCGGACAGCGTGATGTGGGCGCCGAGCCGGGCGAGTTCCTGGACGTGCATGAAGCGGTTTTCGAAGATCGTCTCGGTGATGCGCGACTTGCCCTTGGCCATCGTCATCAGGCCCATGAACTGCGCCTGCAGATCGGTCGGGAAAGCCGGGAAGGGGGCCGTCGTCACGTCGACCGGCGAAATGCCGGCGCCGTTGCGCCTGACGCGGATACCGGAATTGGTCTGCGTGATCTCAGCGCCCGTCTGCGAGATGATGTCGAGCGCCGTCTGCAACAGGTCGGGCCGGGCGCCTTCCAGCACGACGTCGCCGCCGGTCATCGCCACCGCCATCGCATAGGTGCCGGTCTCGATACGATCGGGGATCACCCTGACACGGGCGCCCGACAGCGCCTCGACGCCGTCGATGGTGATGGTCGCCGTACCGGCGCCGGAGATCTTCGCGCCCATGGCATTGAGGCATTCGGCGAGGTTGACGATCTCGGGCTCGCGGGCGGCATTTTCGAGCACCGTCTCGCCCTTGGCCAGAGAGGCCGCCATCATCAACACATGGGTGGCGCCGACCGAGACTTTCGGGAACACATAACGGTTTCCGACAAGCCTGCCGTTCCTGGTTTTGGCGATGACGTAGCCGGTGTCGACATCGATATCGGCGCCCAGCGCCTGCAGACCTTCCAGGAACAGGTCGACCGGGCGCGTGCCGATGGCGCAACCGCCGGGCAGCGACACCTTGGCCTCGCCCATGCGGGCCAGCAGCGGGCCGATCACCCAGAACGAGGCCCGCATCTTCGACACCAGCTCGTAAGGCGCCGTCGTGTCGACGATGTTACGGGCGGAGAAAGTGATGGTTCGCGAATAGCCTTCCTGCTGCTTTTCGCGGCGTCCATTGACCGAATAGTCGACGCCGTGATTGCCGAGGATGCGGATCAGCTGCTCGACATCGGCCAGATGCGGCACGTTTTCCAGCGTCAGCGTGTCGTCCGTCAAAAGCGAGGCGATCATCAGCGGCAGCGCGGCGTTTTTGGCGCCCGAGATCGGGATGCTTCCGGCAAGCTTATTGCCGCCGACAATTCTGATGCGATCCATGAAGAGCGTCCCCTCGGCGCAAAGGCCGGTTAAATCGGTTGAGTCTGTTGCGGCCGTCTAGACCATTGGCCGGCTTGGTTCAAGAAACAGGCTACTCCCCACTTTGGCCCACGCCGACTTTGGCCAAAGTACCGGCGATAAACATAGCCGATTCGCGTTAATCTTTTTTCATCGCCGCCTGCAGCCCCTCCGGCCGCTCGTCGGCGTCGCCGGTCCTTCGCGAGCGCGATTGCGCCTTGCGCTTCTGCAGGTTGGCGCGCAGCTGCTCGGCCAGCCGATCCTTGCGGCCCGTTCCGGCCTTTTTCGCTGAACCATCCTTCTCCGGTGGTCCATCCTTGTTCGGAGAAACTGTCTTGCCGTTCATCGTTCCGTCCCGGCCGGCGACCCGCCGGTGCGGATCAAGGGATAGCCAACATTGTGGCACGGCCATGTCCGCAACGATCGACCGGTGCGGCCTTTCAACCCGGCCCCGTTTTGTGCCCCTGTCTTGGCCTTGCGCTTGCCGGTTCGATATGGCAGAAGCCCCGCCATCGGCGGCTGCGGTAGCTCAGTGGTAGAGCACTCCCTTGGTAAGGGAGAGGTCGAGAGTTCAATCCTCTCTCGCAGCACCAGATTTTCGGTCACCGAGGATTTGTGTTGCGCCTGAATTTCATTGCCCTTTGACTCGCCGTGTAATTGCGGCCTTTAGGGCGCCGACCCAGCATGCTCCTGGACCCGGCTTGCAGCGCCGTTCCCGCATCTCGCGATTTTTCGGACGCAGCGCCGCTCCCGGGTCACATGGCATCGGGCGGTGCAAGAAAACAGTTCTCATGCTCTTCGGTCGGATGAAGGCAAATCGCTGCTGCCGCGTGATCTTCCGATGATCCCCAGGCCTCAGGATGACAACCCAGCCACCGGGACGAACATGAACCGCCCGCGCTGGGATTCGCTGACACTCGCCGTGTTCCGCGTCGCCGTGACAGCAGGCCGGCGGATAGCCCCAGCCGGACGGGGCATCATGCGCCCTCGAGGGAACCAAAAACCCTGGCGACGAAAGTGCCGCAAGGACGACCGCGGCAGTGGCTCGGCGCCGCGCCATTCCCTTTTCCGGTTGCCGCTTCGGCCACATGTTGAAGATCATATGCCTGCTAATTAGCACTAGCTAATAAAAAGATGCTGGAGCGTCCTCCTGTGCAGCCGTTCTCGCGTTCCGCTCCGGCATGCTGCCTACCCCGTGTCTCTCCCTCCATTTTGTTGACTTTTGAAATAGTCACAGCTAATATAGAGAAAGCTAATGTTAGGAGAGTAACCCCCTTTTATCTCAACTACTTGAGTTCCCTTCAGAATTAATAGAAGTCAGCGATCAACCGCCCCCCAGAGTTTCATAAGCTCATGAGGATAGATGGCAGATGCATGTCCTATCCTTTAGCGCACTGGTCGCAGGATTGCTGAAAATTGTGCTGGTCTCTGTCCAGTATACTCACGCTAATCCTTATACGAACGGTCTCTCTCCTGATGAAAATCGCGAGAAGGTTGTCTTTGACGATCCGATTAACGAAGTCGACGTCGCAATCGTTCTTGCGGCCGACATGTCCGGCTCCATCAACCACATAGAGGCCAAGCTACAGCGCGAGAGCTATGCCGCTGCTTTGGAATCAGCAACCGTGCTTAACGTGATCAAAGAGGGTGTGCACGGCAAGATCGCCGTCACCTTTGTCGAATGGTCGAGCCGCGGCTCCTTGGAAACCAGGGTGGGCTGGACCATTCTTTCCGATGCAAATGATGCGGCCGTCATCGCTGAGGCACTCCGGAAGAAGTCGGAAAGGCGACGATCTGGTCCGCGCGGATCGAATACGTCGATCTCATACGCGATCGACGCCTCTGTGGACGCCTTTGACAAACTGCCTGTCCCAACGTTGCGCAGAATCATCGATATTTCAGGCGACGGATCAAACAATGACGGAACGTCCGTCGAGGACAGCCGTCAGAGAGCACTCCAGAAAGCCATTGTAATTAATGGCCTTCCAATAGGCGCTGACGTTGAAAATGGTGAGACGACGACGGAATATTATTCGAGGCACGTGATCGGAGGACCCGGCTCGTTCGTCATTCCCGCCGACAGTGCCGCTGCCTTTCAATCGGCAATAATCAGGAAGTTAATTCGAGAAGTGAGTTCCGCCTCCGGCAAAGCACGTTCTTAGACGGATCCTGCAGTCTGCCCGACGAAGCTAAGAAAGGTTCGAGCGATTTTGGGGCGGTCCAAAAATCGGCCACGCTGATCTCGAAGCAAAACGGTAGTCGACGGCCCCGTTTAGGGTTCGAAGCAGTCTTGCCCAGACTACTGTGTCTGACGTGAGTCCAACGGTCCAGCCGTCCAAAATCAGTCCGCGCATGGCAGCCAGAGCCGTTCGGGCGGGCGCTCGAAAATGCCTGAGGTGCCAAGCATCTCGCCATGCCAGGAAAATGCCAAGGTCGAGGTGGGAAAGCATCTGGTCTGCCCCTGCCGCAGGCGGCGTAACAAAGCTTGCAGCCGGGAACAATCACTCAACCCTCGCGTTTCTTGCCAAGACCCGCCTCTTTTCCACGGGCAGCGGGCCTCGAAGGCTCGCAAATGTCGCGCCGGCGTTTCAATCGCACTCGCCTCAGCCCTCACGATTTGGCTATTTGTGAACGCGTGTTTGATCAGGTTTGCGCAGATGAACGCATTGACCCTCTAAGCCTGGATGCCGAAGCCTTGGCGGTGATGATTGTCGCAATCTTCCGAAACGTGACTACCAATGAGCGCGAACTGCTGGAGGAAGTTAGGTCTCTTCGTCGCTCAAAAGGCACAGAGAAGGCGCACTAGCCTGGCGGCGTTCCGAGGCGAATTGGTCTGGTCCCGCTTTGGCACAGCCGTTTGGTCGGCCGCTTCGGCCGCATCGGCGGCCCTGTCGATCTTGCTGGCTCAATGAGCAAGTCAGATGCCCTCTGCCGCGTGCCGCGACGCGTGCTTAAGCCTTCCTCATCCGCGCGGCCTTCGCCCTTTTCCGCGGACCGTGAGAACGCCGTCCATCGGAATAATTCGGGCGAAGGACTCGTTAGTTCCTTAGACGATGCTAAATATGGAAAAGTGTCCGAATGTCACTTCATGAAGCCCGCCAGTCAGGCTGCGGCTTGCTCTGGCCTAACCTCGAAGGGAACCAGGGATGAAAATTTCGACCTCTTTCACGAGACGAAGTGTTGTCGCCGGGCTGGCGCTGGCCGCCGCATCAACGTCGGTATTGCCTGCCGACAAGGCGCTCGCCCAGACGAAGAAAACCACATCCGAGAAAAGTCTGTATGAGCGACTGGGGGGTGTGTTCGCCATCGCAGCGGTGATCGATCATTTCAGCGACGCCGTCGTGAAGAACCCCATCGTCGGCCAGAAGTCCAAGAACCCGCAATTGCGCAAATGGCACACCAAGAACCTTGAAAGGTTGCCCGGCCTCAAGTTCATGCGCACGCTGTGGGTCTGCGACGTTTCCGGTGGGCCCTTCAAGTTCGTCGCCACCAAGCCCGGCGCGACGCCGCTCGGCCTCGAGGAAGCGCATCGCGACCTGCGGATCTCCCCAGCGGAATTCGATGAGGTCGCAGCGGAACTCGGGCGGACCCTGGATCACTTCAAAATTCCGAAGCCTGAGAAAACCGAAGTCCTGGAAGCTTTCGCCGCCCACAAGGACGAGGTCACCGCCGGCTACGTCAAGCGGGGCTGAAGCGCTTATATCGTGCGGGCATCCGTTCTGAGGTAAGCGCTGTTGTGGGACCACCTTTCGGGAGTGGTCGCGATCTGTGAGGTTGCCGATTCTGTATTGGGATCGGAGATCGGCTTG
>NZ_JAMYLN010000015.1:0-167328 GCF_040318035.1 Mesorhizobium sp. M1329
GTCATTCAACCCTCCTTCGGCTTTTCCGGCCGAAATAGAATCGAGCTTCGCCGCAAAGCGCAACCCAGATGTGTGAATGCGATAGGTATAGAGACGGGGAGAAGGACGCTGTATCTGCGGTTTCGCCAATCGTCGGTCAAAATCCAGACAGCAAAAAGGCGGGACAAAATCCCGCCTTCCCATGCTTGGTAGCCTGATCGGGAGCGCTTTGGCCGGGCCGGCAGCAATCTGCTGCTTCGGCTTGTCGGGGTCTTCCGCTCCGGCGCGCTTCTCGCGCGACCGCCATTACACCGGTGAGTGCCCGCGCGCCCGGGGGTATCCCCGGGGGCGCGCCATTCGCAAAATCAGGCTGCCTTGCTCAGAGATCCAGCGGACGACTTGCCAGTGCGGCGGTCCTGCTCGATCTCGAAGTTGATCTTCTGGCCTTCGACCAGGGTCGACAGTCCAGCACGCTCGACTGCGGAGATGTGGACGAAAACGTCCGCGCCGCCGCTGTCAGGCTGAATGAAGCCGAAACCCTTGGTGGAATTAAACCACTTGACCGTACCTGTTGCCATTTCGATAGTCCTTTACGTTTGCTTTAGTTTGACTGGACCGAAACCCAGCCGGTTTGTATCGAGATTTTGGAGATAGAACGTCAGCAAACGCGAATATCGCGAGGCCCGGATCGATCGGCCGAAATATCAATGGACGGCATATAATATGCTTTCGTGCAAAAAACAAGACAGGGCGGAAAATGGCGCGGCGGCAACGCTGCCCAACGGCCGCCCCAATCGCGTGAGAGCGTCGTTGTTGCGCGCCTGACGCGGGAGGACCGCGCCGGCTTCGGGCGCGACCGGGTTTTGGGGAGAGGGGCCATGAGAATCGTTCTGCTTGCCGCTTGCCTGACGCTGGTGGCCGCCGAGGCGCAGGCGGTCTCGCGCTACGACCCGACCCGCATGAGCTGCGGCAAGGTGCAGGCGACGATTGCGCGCGAGGGTGCGGTCATCCTGCGCTACAGATCGGCGCGCGTGCCGGGGCTGGCGCTCTACGACCGCTACGTGCGGAGCCAGCAATTCTGCGACATTGGCGAAGTCAGGGCGCGGGCCTCGGTGCCGAGCGCCGATACGAATTCCTGCACCGTCTACAAATGCAAGCGGGTGGAGATCGACCGCCGCTTCCGCCGGCGCCTGCTTCCGGATTAGGAGTTGAGACGACGGGCCGGGATGTCGGCATCACCTGAACATCGATAAACCCTAGAACCCGAACGACACCTGCGCCGGCGGCGGCGGGCCGACGCGCACGCCTTCCATGGCCAGCATCTTTTCCTTGGTAGCCGAGCCGCCGGGGGCGGAAAAGCCGCCGATCTTGCCGCCGGCGGCAAGGATGCGGTGACAGGGGATGACCAGCGGCACCGGGTTGGCGCCGAGTGCGGCGCCCGTCTCACGCGCCAGCCCGGCATGGCCGGCGCGTTTGGCCAGTTCGCCATAGGTGGTGGTTTCGCCGAAGCCGAGCTTTCGCGCCGCGTCATAGATCGCCAGGCGGAACTCGTCGACGCCGCTGAGATCGACCGGTACGTTGGAGAAATCGATGTCCTCGCCGGCGGCATAGGCCTTGATCGAGGTGGTCAGCTCGGTAACCCATTGCGGCTCGGGCTGTGCTGCCTGGTCGGCGGCGGCATGGCGCAACAGCCGGCGCTCCACCGCGTCGCGATTGCGCTGCGGCAGGCAGAGCCGGGTCAGTCCGGCATCACTCCAGGCGATGCCCATGAAGCCGAGCACGGTTTCGAAGACCGCGTGGCCGGTGGTGGCATGAGAGGCGTCCATGGCGTGCTCCTTTCCGGAATCCTTCGAAGTACAAATCCAGAACAATATCGCATTTCCCGGCCCGGCTCGCCACCCGAAAACCACCGTCTACCGCGGATTGCCCGGGGAAAGATGCTGGTGTAAGGACTTCTTAACACCCGACGAACCGGACCCGAGCGCCGCTTGCCAGCAAAATTCCTCTTTCCCGTCCTAGCGGCGGTGTTGGCCGTGGCTGCTCTCAGTGGTTGCACCTCGACTTCGCCGGTGACCCCGGCGCCGGCCTTCACCGAAAACACGGCCAACACCGATGCCGGCTTCACGCTGGCGCTGCCCGACACGGTTTCGGTGCTGCCGGAGCCGTCCGGCGTCGCCCAGGTGGCGGCGCTGCCGATCGAGCCGGCCGCCGCCTTTGCCGGGCCGACGCCGCTGGCGGCAACTACCCCCGCCGTCATGACCGCCAATGCCCAGCCAGTCGCCCCGACACCCGCTGTCGCCATGCCGGTCACCGAACAGACCGCAGCCATGCCCGGCGTTCAGCCGGTTTCCTACACGGTGCCGCAAAACCCGGCCGTTCTGGCCGCGACCGACCCCACCGAGGGCCAGTCGAATGCCGGCGCCCGCAGCGAGATCGAGCGGCTGATCGAGAAATATTCCGCGCTTTACCAGGTGCCGGTCGATCTGGTGCGCAGCGTCGTCAACCGCGAGAGCACCTTCAACCCGAAAGCCTACAATCACGGCCATTGGGGGTTGATGCAGATCAAGCACGCGACGGCGCGTGGCATGGGCTATGACGGACCGGCGAGCGGCCTGTTCGACGCCGAGACCAATTTGAAATATGCGGTGAAATATCTGCGCGGCGCCTGGCTGGTGTCGGGCGGCAACCCCAAGCGCGCCGACCGGCTCTACCAGAGCGGCTATTACTATGACGCCAAGCGCAAGGGGATGCTGGGCGAAACCGGCCTCGGCAGCGACAGCCTGCGCCGCCGCATGCAGCCCGATGCCTGAGCCGCGCCCACCGGCGCCAAACGACATCCGCCTGCGCAAGATCCTCGACGACACGCTTCTGGCGCCGCGCTGGCCGGAAGGTTTTTTCATGCGCGCCTTCGAAGCCGCCGATGCACTCGCCTTGCATGCGCTGTTGACGGCGGTGTTCGACGACGGCGCCGACGGGCCGTTCGACCAATGGTGGCCGCGCATTTCGGGCGACGCGGAATTCGACCCGGCTTTGTGTTTCCTGGTCATCGACCGCAAGGGCCGGCTGGCGGGTGCGGCGCTCTGCTGGACGCGGGCTTTCGTCAAGGACCTTGCGGTCCACCCCGAGGCGCGCGGCAAGGGCATCGCCGAAGCGCTGATGCGGCACGCGTTCGCGGCGTTTCATGCAAGGGGCTCGGCGCATGTCGACCTCAAGACCAATACTGTCGAGAACGCGGCTGCGGTGCGGCTTTATCAGCGGCTGGGGATGATCGAGGTGGATTGGGCGGGGTGAGGGGCGGCGATCGCCTCGGTAAGTGCGGCGATGCTCAGCGGAGGCTGCGACGCTCGAAGGTAACGGCATGGATCCTAGGGTCTCCGCGACGTCGCTTCGCTCCTGCTCCGCCCTAGGATGACGAAGGGACGTGGCATAAGGCCAATCGCGGACGTTGGAGATTGGCTGGAAACCTCCCCTCGCTTCGTCATCCCAGGGCGGAGCGAACGCGAAGCGGAGCGCAGACCCTAGGATCCATGCCGTTTCCATGGCTGTGGAGCGCTGCGACCCAAAAGGCCCTCATGTGGTTTGACGCTGCCGCGCGCTGACCTACCCTTTTATGCCCGAACCGAGGAGACGAGCGATGCTGTCACCTTTCAACCGGAGCGTCACGCTGGCAGCGGCGGTGATGCTTGTCGCCGCCACCGCGGCCTATGCCCATCATGGCTGGTCGTGGACGCAGGACGGGTTCTTCGAACTCAAGGGCAAGATCATAGCCATCTATGTCGGCAATCCGCATGCCACGCTGGATGTCGACGCCGAGGGCGAGGTGTGGCGGGTGGAGATGGCACCGCCCTCCCGCACCATTGCCGCCGGCTTCACCGAGGAGGTTGCCAAGGTCGGCGACGACGTGACGGCGATCGGCCATCGCTCGCGCGACGAGAGCGAAAAGCGCATGAAAGCAGTCCGCATCATCGTCGGCGGCAAGACCTATGACGTCTATCCCGACCGCGTGCCGCCGGCCTGAATGGACGGGCTTTTCGCCGGCATCGAGCAACTCGCTTTGGTGCGGGGACTGAAGGCCTCCTTCGTCGCCTACCCCATCGTCAATGCGCTGCACATCATGTCGATCGGCGCGCTGCTGACCAGCGTCTGGCTGATGGACCTCAGGGTCCTCGGCGCCTTCCGCGCGCTGCCGCAGGCGGCGTTCGTGGCGCTGCTGCGCCGCACCGCATTGGGCGCGTTCGCCGGTGCGCTTGTCACGGGGTCGCTGCTGTTTTCAGTCAGGGCGAGCGAATATGCGGCGATGCCGATCTTCCTCGCCAAGATGGGGCTTATCCTTCTCGCCGGCATCAACTTCCTCGTCTTCATACGCCGCGCAAAAGACGGTGACGAGCCGGCCGGTGGGACCGTCACCATCCTGGCTGTGCTCTCGCTGGTGCTGTGGACGTCGGTGCTGTTTGCGGGGCGGTTTATTGGTTTTCTGAACTGAGGCGAGCGTCGGCACTGGCGTTCGCAAGGTGCGGGATGGCGCGTCGCAGACCGAGGCGTCGCTGAAGGAGCTGAAATACTGCCTGGGTCAGCAGGCACCTCGCTGACGCGCAGCTTTGTGCCGGCGGCTCCATGGCCGATGGAGTTTGTTATCGAGATCGAGTGTGTGGCTGTGGCGTGAGGGGGTGGTTCACGCGGCTTGAGGCTGCTGAGCAAGACCCAAGATGAGGTCTCTCACTTTCTCGCCGAGATAGTCGGACAGGCTTCCCGGCGCGACTGGACCTTTGGCAGGTTTGCCATTGGCGAGTGCAGCGATCGCTCGTCCGACAAGAACTTCCCACGGCTTATTGGACATCAAACCCACCAAAATATTTCGGATGGACTTAAGATCGTGGACCTTTCGATCAAGGCCACCATCAACAAACTCCTGCATGGCTGCATAGTATTGATGGTCCTGGTTCACCTTTAACCAACTTCCGATGAGTGTTTCCAAACCTGGCCAAGTGACTCCTGTGCTAGCAAGCACTTCGTCGCTAAGCATTAGATTCTCTGCCGCTCGACACGAAAGTCGCATTCGAACCACGTGCCCAAAATCGTCAATTTCAGCGGGTTGGAGGTCCCTGTCTCGAAGTGAAAAAGCTTTCGCATTGTCATAAACAGCTTCGATCACGTTGTTCACTTCCGTTTCAAAATCCGCGAAGTGGGCTCCGCCATCGATGGCGCACGGATAGACCCGAATGCGACCATTAGAAGACCTAACGGCCTGCTGCCACACCCGCTCATCATCCTCTCCCTCGATCAGTAGGATCGGGGCTTCGTTGAAAACATTGGATAGGGGATGTGCGCCGAAGATTGGAAGGATACTGCGGTCAACATCCGACACCGGTTTGAATGAAAGTTTTGTATCCTTTCGCCTCATAAATGCGATGTTAACGTCGGCTCGTGAAGATAAACTTGACACCAGCGCAGTGCTATGAGTTGCTATGATTAATTTGACTGGCTTTGCTTTTACAATCTTTACCAAGAACTTAGCCAATCTGTCCTGAAGGTCTGGGTGAAGATGGGCGTCTGGTTCGTCGATAAACAGCAAATTAGCCTTGTCTTGCTGTGCCTCGGAGACGAAAGACAAAAATTCTATTCCGAGAGAAACCAGCTCAGATTCACCGCTACTCAAGCTCTCAGAGGTTATCGCCGCATCAGTCTCTTTGTCTTTGATCAAAAAGGCTTTAGATTTTTCGCGTTCGATTCGCACTCGATCGAGGAGGGTGTTTATTTGGTCGACCGTTGCATCGAACGTTCGGGGTGTATATCCAAGCTTTAGTTGGTCTTTCTCGATAGCTCTAAGCTCAAGTAATTCAAGCTGCCTGAATAAGTACGCGCTCTGTTGCCTAAAATTCTCAGACTGATTTTTCCGCCTATTATCGCTCATCCAATTCAAATTATTGATGATGGCTTGTTCAATTCCCGCTTCGTAAGAGACGAAGCCCCCTCTCTCCGGGCTTATGTATCTGGTATTTCCAATTGTTCCGATAGATTTCACATGCTGTTCGACATTCTTAAGCAGGAAGCTCTTTCCGCACCCATTTTTTCCTAAAATAATGTTGATATTTGAGAGGTTCTCAAGGGAAAACCCGAAGTTCCATTAATATTCATTTTCGATCTCAATCCGGATAGTCAATTCTATGGATGGCTAGAAAACGATATCAATTCTCTCCGATATTTTATGATACAACGCTCAAGAAAAATACTCCTGCAGCGGCCGAACCTCTAAACTCCCCGCCTTCAGCGCCGCAATCGCCTCAGCCACCGCAGCCGCGCCCGACAGCGTCGTGTAATACGGCACCTTCTGCATCAGCGTCGCCCGGCGCAGCGATTTGGAGTCCGACACCGCCTTCTGGCCGTCCGTGGTGTTGAAGACGATCTGCACCTGGCGGTTGCGGATGGCGTCCTCGATGTGTGGGCGGCCTTCCAGCACCTTGTTGATTTTCTCAGCGGCGACGCCGTTTTCGGCGAGGAAGCGGGCGGTGCCCGAGGTGGCGAGCACCTTGAAGCCCTGGCCGGCGAGGCGCTTGACCGCCGGCAATATGCCTTTCTTGTCTTCGTCGCGCACCGAGACGAACAGGGTGCCGGAGCGCGGCAGGTCGACGCCGGCGCCTAGCTGGCTCTTGGCGAAGGCGAGCGCGAAGTCGCGGTCGAGGCCCATGACCTCGCCGGTCGAGCGCATTTCCGGTCCGAGCAATATGTCGACGCCGGGGAAGCGGGCGAAGGGGAACACCGCTTCCTTGACCGCGATGTGGCCGGGATTGCGCGGGTCCGGCATGGCGCCGTAATGGGCGAAGGCGTCTTCCAGGCTCTCGCCGGCCATGATGCGGGCAGCAATCTTTGCAATCGGACGCCCGATGGTCTTGGCGACAAAGGGCACAGTGCGTGATGCGCGCGGGTTGACCTCCAGCACATAGACCGTGCCGTCCTTGATCGCATATTGCACGTTCATCAGGCCGCCGACATTGAGCGCGCGGGCAAGGGCGGCCGTCTGGCGCTCGAGCTCGTCGACAAGCTCCGAAGGCAGCGAGTGCACCGGCAGCGAGCAGGCCGAGTCGCCCGAATGGATGCCGGCTTCCTCGATGTGTTCCAGGATGCCGGAGACGTAGGTCGACCTGCCGTCGCAGAGGCAATCGACGTCAACCTCGATGGCGCCTGACAGATAGGTGTCGAACAGAAGCGGGTTCTTGCCCAAGAGCGTGTTGATCTGGCCGGTCTTGTCGTTGGGGTATTTCTGCTTGATGTCCTCCGGTACCAGGCCGGGCACGGTGTCGAGCAAATAGGATTGCAGCATGCTCTCGTCGTGGATGATCTGCATGGCGCGGCCGCCGAGCACATAGGACGGGCGCACGACCAGCGGGAAGCCGAGCTCGCCGGCGACGAGGCGGGCCTGCTCGACCGAATAGGCGATGCCGTTCTTCGGCTGGCTGAGGCCGAGCTTGTGCAAAAGCTTCTGGAAGCGGTCGCGGTCCTCGGCCAGATCGATCATGTCGGGCGAGGTGCCGAGGATCGGGATGCCGGCCTTCTCCAGCGCATCCGCCAGCTTCAGCGGCGTCTGGCCGCCGAACTGGACGATGACGCCGACCAGTTCGCCGGACGCCTGCTCGGCGCGCAGGATCTCCAGCACGTCCTCCGGCGTCAGCGGCTCGAAATAGAGCCGGTCGGAGGTGTCGTAGTCGGTCGACACGGTCTCCGGGTTGCAGTTGACCATGATCGCCTCGAAGCCGGCGTCACGCAGCGCAAAGGCGGCATGGCAGCAGCAATAGTCGAACTCGATGCCCTGGCCGATGCGGTTGGGGCCGCCGCCGAGGATGACGACCTTTTTGCGCGAGGAGACCTGCGCCTCGTTGGCTAGCGCACCGGCAAACGGCACCTCATAGGTCGAGTACATGTAGGCGGTAGGCGAGGCGAACTCGGCGGCGCACGTGTCGATGCGCTTGTAGACGGGATGAACGTCGAGCTTGTCGCGTATCTTCTGGATCTCTTCGACATCCTTCCTGACCAGCGACGCGAGGCGCGCGTCCGAAAAACCCATCGCCTTCAGCATGCGCAGATTGGCGGCGTCCTCCGGGATACCGTGCTCGCGGATGCGATCCTCCATGGCGAGGATGCCGGCGATCTGCTCGAGGAACCACGGGTCGATCTTGCACATGGCGTGCACGTCTTCCAGCGAGGTGCCCATACGGATCGCTTGCGCCACCATGCGCAGCCGGTCGGGCGTTGGCGTGC
Organism: Mesorhizobium sp. M1329; assembly: GCF_040318035.1. NCBI lineage: Bacteria > Pseudomonadati > Pseudomonadota > Alphaproteobacteria > Hyphomicrobiales > Phyllobacteriaceae > Mesorhizobium > Mesorhizobium sp. M1329. Next base: position 8,233 of record NZ_JAMYLN010000015.1, read on the forward strand.
CCAGAGCGGCGCGGATAGCGTTGCGGTCATCGACATGGCTGGCCGGCGCGTTCCCGTGGCCGATGCCGGGGATCTCGATCTCGTCCAGACCGGTCAGGCCGGTCTCCAGCCCGCGTAGCGCCTTCTGCAGCGACTCCTGGAAGGTGCGGCCGATGGCCATGACCTCGCCGACCGACTTCATCGAGGTGGTCAGCACCGGCTCGGCGCCGGGGAATTTCTCGAAGGCGAAGCGCGGGATTTTGGTCACGACATAGTCGATGCTCGGCTCGAACGAGGCCGGCGTGGCGCCGCCGGTGATGTCGTTCTCGAGCTCGTCCAGCGTGTAGCCGACGGCGAGCTTGGCGGCGATCTTGGCGATCGGAAAACCGGTCGCCTTGGAGGCCAGCGCCGACGAGCGCGAGACGCGCGGGTTCATCTCGATCACCACCAGGCGGCCGTCGGCCGGGTTGACGGCGAACTGCACGTTGGAGCCGCCGGTCTCGACGCCGATCTCGCGCAGCACCGCGATCGAGGCGTTGCGCATCATCTGGTATTCTTTGTCGGTCAGCGTCAGGGCAGGGGCGACGGTGATCGAGTCTCCCGTATGCACGCCCATCGGGTCTATGTTTTCGATCGAGCAGATGATGATGCAGTTGTCGGCCTTGTCGCGGACGACCTCCATCTCGTACTCCTTCCAGCCGAGCACGCTCTCCTCGATCAGCACTTCGGTGGTCGGCGAGGCGTCGAGGCCGGACTGGACGATCTCGTAGAATTCGGCGCGGTTATAGGCGATGCCGCCGCCGGTGCCGCCCATGGTGAAGGAGGGGCGGATAATGGCGGGCAGGCCGACATGGTCGAGCGCTTGTGCTGCGATCGCCATGCCATGGCTGATATAGCGCTGCTTGCGGTCGCCTTCGCCGAGGTTCCAGCGCGTCTCCAGCGCGTCGAGCGCGGCGTCGAGATTTTCGGGCTTCTCGGCCTTCAGCGCGGCGCGCTCGGCTTCATGCGTCTTGCGGTCGGCGTTCTTGACGTCGGTGGCGTTGGCCAGCATCGACTTCGGCGTTTCCAGGCCGATCTTGTTCATCGCCTCGCGAAACAGCGCGCGGTCCTCGGCCTTGTCGATGGCGTGCGCGTCGGCGCCGATCATCTCTACTTGATAGCGGTCGAGCACGCCCATGCGGCGCAGCGACAAAGCGGTGTTGAGCGCGGTCTGCCCGCCCATCGTCGGCAGCAGCGCGTCCGGCCGCTCCTTGGCGATGATCTTGGCGACAACTTCGGGCGTGATCGGCTCGATGTAGGTGGCGTCGGCCAGTTCCGGGTCGGTCATGATGGTGGCCGGGTTGGAATTGACCAGGATGACGCGAAAGCCCTCTTCCTTCAGTGCCTTGCAGGCCTGGGTGCCGGAATAGTCGAACTCGCAGGCCTGGCCGATGACGATGGGGCCGGCCCCGATGATCAGGATCGACTTGATGTCGGTGCGTCTTGGCATGTCGAGGTCCGTTCGGCGGGCGGCTTGCACAAAAAGCCGGACGGGATGACCCGGCCGGTTGTGCTCGCGATTCTGGTATCAGGCTAGGAGGGCCTTATAGGGAAGAGTTTTGCCGGATGTAACCCCGAAAATGAGGCAGTAGGGCAGTAGGGCAGTAGGGCAGTAGGGCAGTAGGGCAGTAGGGCAGTAGGGCAGTAGGGCAGAGGTTCGAGCGCCCTTTTAAAACATACTGCCCTACTGCCCTACTGCCTTATTCCCTAACCCAGCCAACTGATCCGTAATCTCGAAGCGCTCGGAAGCACCGATACGGATTATGTTGAGGCTGCCCTCGCGGGTGAAGCGGAATTCGCCAGGTGCGTCCGCACCGGCCGGCTTGCCGGCCTTGAAGCTGATGATGCGCGTGCCACCATCGGGCCAGGTCACGGTCACGTCGGTCTTGTCGCCGGTGCGCACGACATTTGCCTTGCAGTTGGTCATCGGCTGGCCGAGATAGCGCGCGCAAGGGATGGCGTTGCCAGCACCTGGGACCGGTGTCCCCGGCGGCTGCAGCCGTGCAACGGTCTGTGCGTCGGGCGGAGGCGCCGCGTTGGCCGCGCCGAAATTCTGGACGGGACCCACTGTTGCGGGCGGCGATCCATCAACCTGTCCAGTCGAGGGGTTTCCACCGACCAGGGCCAGGCGGTAAGCATCCTCGATCGCCGCCCTGCCGATCGCATCAGCGGAGTTCAGCGTCGTTTCGGGACCGCCGGTTGCGCCGAGGCGCGTTGTCAGATCGGGCAGCGGTTGAGGCGCAGGGCTCTCCGCACTGGCCGCCACCTGGGGTGTCACTTGCTGGGGATTAATGGGGTCGAGATAGCGCGCCGGAGCCCATCCGCTCAGCTTGGGGTCGTCAATGTCTTCGACTTTGCACCACTTGTGGCCGCTGACGTCGCCGCAGCCGAGATTCTTCACGCTCGAACCACTCGGCAGCCGTGCCTCGATCTTGCCCATGGCCGATGCCGTGGCGCGCACGTTGAGGAGGTCATCCGGAGCGAGACCCGTCACAATCGAGATGATGGGCTCCTGCTCCTGACCGTTGGCCGGCAACTCCGCCAGCATCAGCGGAGCGGCAACCATCGCAAGCAGCGTCGTCGGGAGTGTTACTGTGCGCCTAATCATCTGCCATGGGCGGTAGGTTCAATTGCCGAAGGCGCGGCCAGGCACGAAAGCACCGTCGCACGCCAGCCGGTTTTTATAGGCGACGAGGCGGCGCTGTGTAAGCCCGAAAAGGGGCCGCGTGTTGAATCGCGACCGGGCCACTTCCGCGAACTAACAGCCGGCAAAATATTGCACATTTCATGTAAATATGCACTCTCTCAAGTAAGGTTGAGGAGGGCAATATGGTCGACCTTGAAATATTCGCGCAAGTGGAAAACATAGTTCGCCAGCGTATCAAGAAAACGCGCCCCGAAATTGAGGCTTCACTTGGTCACATTGCCAACGGCAATCCGCTGGCCGCCGAACAGACCCTCTCCAGGCGCCTCGACAGGTTGCAGGTAAAGGCGTCGCTCAGCCGCACCGAAGCGGAGATGATATCGGCTGCGATAGACATGAGGTCTGCCGGGGAGAGAAAGGCCGCCGCCAAGCAGCCAGGACCGGAAGCAATTCTCGGCCCAACGCTCGATTTCATCGGGGTCGCATTTCTGGAGCGTGGGCGCCGTGTGGCCGATGCGGTCGGCCGCGTTGCCTTTCTCAACGGCAATCCACAAGGATCGGGTTTTCTGGTCGGGCCAAGGCTGTTCCTCACAAACAACCATGTGATTTCGTCGCCGGCGGATTCCCGGCGCTTCCAGGTCCAGTTCGATTATGAGCAGGACGGTGCGAATGCCGTGCGTACGCCGACGACGTTCCTGTTCGATCCTGAATCCTGTTTCGTGACCGATAGCATAGAAGGTCTGGACTATACGCTGATCGGGGTCGGCGAGCGGCGTTCCGGTCCAAAGGAACTGGGGGAGTTCGGTTTTATCTCGCTGTCGGATGCGCGCGACAAGCATATGCTTGGCGAAATCGCCAACATCGTTCAGCATCCCCGATGGCCGCTTCAAGGAACTGGTGCTGCGTGAAAACCGGCTGGTGGCCCGCGACGAAACGGTTCAAGTGCTGCACTATGTCGCCGACACCGAACAGGGTTCGTCCGGTTCACCGGTCTTCAACAATGAATGGGAGCCTATTGCCCTGCACCATTGGGCCGGGCCGTTCCACGAGGTGACGGGCATAGGTGGCTATGCGCTTGCGCGCGAGATCAACGAAGGCATACGGATCAGCGCCATCGTTGACGATCTCAGCACTAGAAAGTCCAGGCTGCCGGGCTCCTCGGCATCGGCGGTTTCGCAAGCTCTGGCGATTTGGGCCGGCACGCCGCGCATGATGGACGAGACAGTTCGGCTGAACGCCGACATTCGCGAAGATGTGCTGGACAAGCCGGTGCAGCGACCGGAACCGGACGGCAATCCGCCGGCGACGAGACACAATGCCGATGGCTCGGTCACCTGGACTTTTCCCGTCGAGATAAATGTCCGGGCGCCGCTGATCGACGGCGACGGAGGCGATGCAAGACGGAACGCCGGCAAAGGCCCGGCAAGCGAACCCGCGAAGGTAGCCATCGCCGAGGCAGCGGGTTGGAAAACAGAGGATTTCGACGATCGCGGAGGGTATGAGCCCGGCTTCATACCGGGCTTTGTCCTGCCAATGCCGACGGTTGCCAATTCACCCTACCGGTTGGCCAAAAACCTTCTTGCCAAACCGGGCGAGGACCCACACGAATTGCACTATCATCATTTTTCGATCTTGATGAACGCCGATCGCAGGCTTGCCTTCGTCACCGCCTGCAATATCGATGGATCCCGCACCAAGGCGGTCAATCGCGAGGACAAGACGGTCATCGACCACCCGTCGCTTGTCGAATTGGGGGTGGAGTCGATTTCCGGTGCGGAAGCCAGCGATGCTTTCCGGCCCGATCGCCGCATCGACCTTGGCGAGCAGATGACCCAGGAATTCTATTCGAGCCAGAATGTGCCTGGATTTCCCGTCGCAAAATCCAAGGAACGAATCGCTCGAATGTTCCAGAAGGGTCATATTACGCTTCGCGGCGACCCCGCATGGGGCGTGGATCAGGAGGCGGTCGCGGCAGAACGCGACACGTTCTTTTATACCAATGCTGCGCCGCAAGTCGGCTTCTTCAATCAGGGAAGCTCGCTTAACCATCCCGGCTCCAAGGGGAAGCTGAGATGGCGCGCGGTGGAAACCTATGTGCTGCGCAACGCCTATACGACGCGAGGCCGGGTCACGGTGTTTGCCGGGCCAGTGTTCCGCGAGGACGATCCTCCTTACCGCTTCGAAAGCCATGTTCCGCTGAAGTTCTGGAAGATCGCGCTGTGGTCCGATCAAGCTGGCCTGCGCGCCATCGCGCTGCTGGCGGACCAGAAGCCGGTTTTGGAAGTGATGCCTGAAGCGTTCGGCGAGCGTGCCGAGGCATTCGATGACCCGCTTGAAATTGCCAGGGTATCGGAGTTTCTTTCGACGGTGGCCGAGATTGAAGAGCTGACCGGCCTGAACTTTGGCCAGCAGGTGCGCGACGCCGACATTCGGGCCGGTTCCGAATCGGTTCCAGCACAGACTTTCAACCCAACGCAACTGGCGCCAAAGCCGTCACGGCCAAAGGCTTCATCGCCCAAGACTTCGGCGACCAAGACTTCGACGCCCAAGACTTCGGCGGCCAGCGCCCGACGTCCTGCCAAGCAATCGAAGCGATCGGCGTCTGACAACTGAAGATTGGACCGGTCGCGGCCGCTTGGAGCGCGGTCATCCGTTCGGCCGGGTATGATCGCGGTTCAGCCCGGCATGAAGCCGGTGCGCAGCGCGTGGGCCCATTCGGGCCGCGCCGCCTGCTCGGCCTGACGCGCCGCCGCCTCGTGGTCATAGTCGACAGCAATGGCCTCGAAGCGATCGGGGTGCAAGTCGACGAGGCCGTAGCGGGCGTGCGGCGAGCCTTGCTCGGAGACATGCGCCGGTGTCGTATCGTCGTGATAGGCCGGGCAGCCGATGCTGCCCGGGTTGAAGATGACCGGGCCGCCGGGAATGCGGACCAGTTCGCTGCGGTGGCTGTGGCCGCAAAGCATGATGCGGCAGGCGGGATCGATCGCGCCAAGCCGCCGCTCGATGGCGGCCAGCGGCGCGCGCACCAGTCGGCCGTCGACAATCGCGTCAGTCAGGTATTTTTCGTCGTGGTCGGGCCGGGCGTGGAAGGCGATCACGCCGGGCGCCACATCGAGCGTGAGGGGCAGCGCGAACAGCGCCTCGCGTTGGCCTGCCGTCAGCCGTTCCTGCGCGTAGCGGTCGGACGGCCACATGGTCTCGTCGGCGGTGTCGCGGGCAACGCGGCGGTCGTGATTGCCGCGCACCGTCGGCAGCTCGAGCGCCTCGAGCCGCTCCATGGTCTCGCGCGGCCAGAGCGGGCCGGAAACGCAATCGCCGAGATTGACGATGATGTCGGCACCGCCGCGTCGCCGCAGATCGTTGAGCACGGCGTCGAGCGCCAGGACATTGCCGTGGATGTCGGCGAGGACGGCAATGCGCATGGCAGGCTCCGTGGCTGAGGCAGCGTTTCCTCGCCCCCGCGAAGCGGGGGAGAGGTGGCCGCGAAGCGGCCGGAGTGGGGCCTTTCGCGCGCGGCGCACTGAAAAGTGGAACTTCCTTGAAGGGGGAAGGGGCGTCAAGGCCCCCACTCCGTCTCGGCTTCGCCGAGCCACCTCTCCTCCACTCCGTGAGGGAGAGGAACCCAAGTTCTGCGAGGGCACTTCTCGCCTTGGCTGTTAAGGTAGCGTAGTATTCAGGCTGATATTTCGATCTCGTGGCCGCCGACCGCCGGCAACGATGCGTCGTCGCCGGCCGCGGCAATCACGCTGTCGAGCAGGCCCGGGAAGCGGCGGTCGAGATCGTCACGGCGCAGCGTGATCAATCGACTGGTGCCAACCGCCTCGGTGCGGGTAACGCCGGCCTCGCGCAGCTTGGCCAAATGGTAGCTCAGATTGGTCTTCGAGCAGAGGTCGAGGAACCGGCTGCAATTCAGCGGCACCCCCTCCTTGCTCGCGAGATAGCGCACGATGGCCAACCGCGTCGGGTCGCCGAGCACGGCAAGCACGTTCGGCAGGCTGATCTGGTCGGCGGTGGGATGGGGCAAGGTCATGCCCAGGAATTAAGCACATTCGGGGCCGATTTCAACGCATCTCCTCTCGTGGCTGATGGACACATAGTTTCGCCCTGTCGCCCCGTCCTGACACCGGGCTGTCAGGATGGTTCGGCTATTTTGCAGCGGCTTTATTGACATCATGCCCTGTTATGTCCAATTGTTCAATAACCTTTGAACTAAGGAAATTGCTATGGATAAGCGCCTCATCTGGCTTGCGCTCGGATCGTTCACGATTTCGACCGAAGGTTTCGTCATCTCCAGCCTTTTGCCCGACATTGCAAAGGATGCCGCCATCTCCGTTCCGCTCGCCGGCACGCTGATCACCGCGTTTGCGCTCGCCTATGCGATCGGCACGCCGATCCTGGCAACGCTGACCGGCGAATGGGATCGTCGCCGCGTCATCCTGTGGACGCTGGTGTTCTTCGTGTTGGGCAACGTCGCCGCGGCGCTGAGCTCCTCCTTCGAATTGCTGTTGATCGCGCGCATCGTCATGGCGCTGTCGTCAGGCTTGTTCGCCGCGACCGCACAGGGGACGGCCGTTGCGCTTGTCGACGATCATCACCGCGCCCGCGCCATTGCCGTGGTCGTCGGCGGCACTACGGTTGCGGTCGCGGTCGGCGCGCCGCTCGGCGCGCTTGTTGCGACCGTCGCCGGCTGGCGCGGCACCTTCTTTGCCATTGCCGGCCTTGGCGCGCTCGCCGGCGCCATCCTGTGGTACCGGCTGCCGCGCGGCATCGTCGGCACCAGGCTGCCGCTCCGTATGCGACTGGCAGCGGCACTTCGCCCCGGCGTCATGCCTATCCTGGTGACGACCATCCTGGCACTGATCGGCGCCTTCACCGTCTTTGCCTTTGTCGCGCCGCTCGCCATCGAAGGCGGCGGACTGAACCCGATCGCGCTTCCCGGAATGCTGCTCGCCTTCGGCGTTGGCGCGGTCATCGGCAACATCGGCGGCGGCCAGGCAGCCGACCGATTCGGCGCGACACGCACCGTCTGCTGGTCGCTGGCGCTGAGTGCCGCCATGCTGGTCACATTTTCGCTGATCCCGATGTTCCTGCCGCGCGAGATCGCCGGGCCGGCGCTGATGGCCATGATGGTGCCATGGGGCATCGTCGGCTGGGCGTTCCCGCCGGCGCAGGCCAGCCGTATCATCAAGCTGGCGCCCGATGCCGCGCCCATCGTGCTGTCGCTGAACGCTTCGGCACTCTATCTCGGCGTCGCACTGGGGGCGGTGGTTGGCGCCGCGGTGCTGCGCTACGGCGCACCGGCCGACCTCGGCGTGGTCGCGGCGGCATTCCCGATCATTGGTCTGGGCGTGGTGCTGGCAGGCCACCTGGCGGCGCGTCCGGTGGCGATGCCGGCCGAATAAGGCTGTCAGTGGAGCTTGGCTGCCGGCCGCCGATAGTTCAAGTCGCGGCCGGCGGTGCGTCAAAATCCAGCGCGGCGATTTCGTCCAGCGCCGCTCGCAGGCTTGCCGCCTGCTCCTTTCCAAACATCTCCTCGAAGCGCTGCTGGGCGACGTGCCACAGCTTCATGGCTTCTTCGAGCTTGGTCCGGCCCTGCGGTGTCAGCCTGACGCGCTTGATGCGGCGGTCGGCAGGGTCGGCGAAGGTCTCGACATAACCGTCGCGGATCAGCGGCTTCAGCGTATGACCGAGGGCCGACAGGTCCATGACGAGGGCCGCAGCGATGGCACCCATCGCCGGTTCGTTGCCGACGTGGATTTGATAGAGCAGGCCCTGCTGCGTGGCCTTAATGCCGGAGGGCGCGAGCACATCGTCATAGAATTGGCCGAGTTTCCGCGTCGCACGGCGCAGCATGGCGTTGTTGCAAAGCAGCAGGCCGGGCAAGGTGGTTTGGGACATTGGCGGATTTCCGGTGAAGGGACCGGAAGGGACCCTCGATGCAAACCAGAAATAGTCCCTGCTCCACGGATTGACAAGATGATGGTATATGCCTACATTCCAATAGTGGCATATACCATTAATTGATCTGCCGGTCGAAGCAGGGATGTTGCCCTGCGGCACTGGCATTTGGAATCGAACCAGAAGGAACAAGACAATGAGCAATCAGGACAAAGGCACGGCGGTCGTCACCGGCGCCTCTTCCGGCATCGGCGCGGTCTACGCGGACCGGCTCGCCGGCCAAGGTTATGATCTGGTGCTGGTGGCGCGGCGCGCCGACCGGCTGGAGGAATTGGCCGGCAAGCTGCGCGCCGAATACGGCCGCAAGGTCAACGTGATCAGCGCCGATCTCGCCGACGACGGCGATCTGCGACGGGTCGAGCAGGCGATATCAACCGACGACAGTGTGACGCTGCTTGTCAACAATGCCGGCCTTGGCGGTGCGCAGGTGGTGGCAACGGCCGACGCCGATGTGGCCGAGCGCATGATCAAGGTCAATGTCGTCGCCTTGACGCGCTTGACCCGGGCGGCCTTGCCGGGACTGCTGGCGCGCAACCGCGGCGCCATCGTCAACATCGCCTCGGTGCTGGCCTTCGACACCTCGTTCGGCGGCATCTACAGCGGCACCAAGGCCTATGTCGTCAACTTCACCGAGGCCCTGCAGCGGGAAGTCGCCGATAGCAAGGTCGCCATACAGGTGGTGCTGCCGGGGGCTACGCGGACAGAATTCTGGGAAGTTGCCGGAAGCGATATTGCCAACCTGCCGGCAGAGATCGTCATGACTGCCGACGATCTGGTCGATGCAGCGCTTGCCGGCCTGGCCAAGGGCGAAACCGTCACCGCGCCCGGGCTCTCCGATCCGGCTGGGTTGGAAACCTATCTTGGTGCGCGGCAAGGTTTCTTCGGCAGCCTGCTGGCCGGCAAGCCGGCGGCACGCTACGCTGCCTGAATTAACTGGTCTTACGCTGTCCGCCACATCGGAATGATCGAGGCGGCCAGCAGCAGGCCAAGCACGGCGTTGAGCATGCGCCACTGGCGCTCGGTTCGCAGCAACCGGGCGAGCAGCGTGCCCGCCACGCACCACGCCGCCAGCGATAGGGCCGCTGCAAGACCGAAGACCGTGCCGAGCAGCAAGGCGAGCTGCAGCGGCCCGTTGGCGAGCGCGGCAAAGGATGCCGCCGCTCCCAGCCCCATGGCCCAGCCCTTTGGGTTCATCCATTGCAGGCCGGCGCCGCCGAAAAAGCTGCTCGGCTTTGCCATGGCCACGTCCAGATTGGGCGGACCGCTGCGGCCGATCTTGAGGGCAAGCCACACCAGATAGAGGGTACCGGCCATTTTCATTGCCAGTTGCAGCGAAGGAGCGGCGGCCAGCAGACCAGCCAGCCCAGCAGCACCTGCCGCAGCCACCGTGGCCAGGCCGGCCGCACTCCCGGCCATCAGCGGGATAGAGCGGCGAAAGCCGAACTGCGCGCCGGACGCCGTCGACAAGGTCGTGGCCATGCCAGGCGTTGAGGTTGAGACCAGCGCGAATACGACGAGGGGAAGGACGGTTTCAAACATGCTGCTTCCTTTGAAGCCTGCACGGTAGGCTGTTTGGCTCATCAGTAAATGCAATGTTTGCTATGATCTGCATTAGCAAATATAATGGTCAGATGCTCCGCAACCTCGACACTGCCCTGGTTCGAACCTTCGTCACCGTTGCCGACAAGGCCAGCATGACGGCGGCGGCCAACGCGCTGCATTTGACGCAAGGTGCCGTCAGCCAGCAGATCAAGCGCTTGGAAGAGGTTCTCGGCTGCAGCCTGTTCGACCGCGATCGGCGCGGATTGCGATTGACCCGCTCCGGCGAGCGATTGTTCGGCAAGGGCAAGCGCCTGCTTTCCCTCAATGACGAGATCCTGGCGGAGATGGCGGGCGATGCGGTTGCCGGTCAGGTGCGGCTCGGAGTGCCGTACGACCTTGTCGGCACCTTGCTTGCGCCGGTGCTGAAGGCCTATGCCGAGGCCTATCCGCAGGTCGAGATCTCGCTTGTCTGTGCTTCGTCACCGGAGTTGGCCGCAGCCTTGGCGACCGGCACGATAGAGCTCGCGGTGATCGAGGAGCCGATCGGTCGGTCGGCCGGCGAATGCCTTGTTGTCGACCGGCTGGTCTGGGTCGGCGCCAAAGGCGGCGCCGCCCGCCGCAAGCGGCCCTTGCCGGTTTCGATGGTCGCCGAGACCTGCGCGTTCCGCCCGGTGGTGCTGGAGGCGCTTAACGAGCATGGGCTGGAATGGCGCACCGTGTTCGAAAACGGCAGCATCGATGCGACGACGGCGACGGTGCGTTCGGACTTGGCCGTCACCACCTGGTTGGCGTCGACCGTGCCTGCCGACCTCGACATTTTGGCCAATGATCCGGAGCTACCGTCATTGCCGAATTTTTCGATCAATCTGCATTTGCCGAAGCACAGCGTCGCGCCGGCTGCACTGGCATTCGCGGGCCACCTCCGCGACGGGTTGGCACGCCGACGAGAGGCGGCTTAAAAAACAGCAAAAGGACGGCTAGTGTTCAGCCGTCCTTGATCGCCCCGCCGCGTCTATTTCCAGTTCTTGCGCCGCTCGATCTCGGCTTCGGACGGCTGCTCCGTGGCAAAGGACCCGGTCTTGATCTCGCCGGAGCGTTTATAGCTCGCCATCAGGACGCCAGTGGTCGATGTCCGCGAACGGGTCAGCTTGAAGGCGGCGGGTATCATGCCGCTGCCGAACAGTTTTTTGCCCTTGCCCAGCACCAGCGGGAAGATCAGCAAGCTGATCTCGTCGATCAGGTCATTGGCGAGCAAGGTCTGGATCAGCTCGCTCGATCCCTGAATGAGCAGGTCGGGGCCGTCCTCCTGCTTCATCCGGCGCAACGTCGCCACGACGTCGCTGCCGAGCGGCTGGCTATTTTGCCAGGACAGCGAATCTGGCCTGTGCGTCGCCACATATTTGGTGACGGCGTTGAAGCTGTCGGCGATCGGGTCATTCTTCTGATAGGGCCAATGGGCGGCGAAGATGTCGTAGGTCTTGCGGCCGAGAAGCAGCGCGAACGGTTTTGAAAACGTCTCGCCCATGGCGGCGCCCATCACATCGTCCCAGTAGTGAAACGTCCAGCCGCCGAATTTGAAGCCGCCGACAGGGTCCTCTTGCGGGCCGCCGGGCGCCTGCATGACGCCGTCGAGGCTGACGAATGTTGCGGCGATGATCTTCCTCATTGGAGCTCCCTTTCCCTGATCCGTGCCGTCATGGCCGGACTTCGAGCCAAGGACGGGCAGGCAGACATTTGTCCGACAGCGGTCGGCAAATTTCCAGGGCTGGAAAGGGGATGACTGCCGACCTTGTTGCGTCGGCTTGGAGCAGAGAAACGCTCAGCCCAGACCGACGACCGTATCGTAGAGCAGCTTGAAGTTGAGCACCAGGATGAGCGCGGCGACCACCCAGGCCAGCACGGCAACGGCGCGGGAAATGGCGAAATTGCCCATCTTGCGCTTGTCCGAGACGAACTGCACCAGCGGTACGACAGCGAAAGGAAGCTGCATCGACAGGATTACCTGGCTGAAGACCAGCAACTGGCCGGTTCCCTTTTCGCCATAAAGTGCAGTGACCACCACCACCGGGACGATGGCGATGCCGCGCGTCAGCAGGCGGCGCGCCCATTGCGGGATGCGCAGACGCAGGAACCCTTCCATCACGATCTGGCCGGCGAGCGTCGCCGTCACCGTCGAGTTCAGGCCGGAGGCAAGCAGCGCTACGGCAAACAGAATGGAAGCGATGCCGAGGCCAAGCAGCGGCGACAGAAGCTCGAAGGCCTGGCCGATCTCGGCAACGTCATGATGACCGGTGCCGTGGAACGCCACCGCCGACACGATCAGGATGGAGGCATTGACGAACAGCGCCAGTATCAGCGCGATGGTCGAGTCGGTCGTCGCCCATTTGATGGCGTCGCGCTTGCCGCGATCGGTGCGCTCATAGGCGCGGGTCTGCACGATCGAGGAGTGCAGATAGAGATTGTGCGGCATCACCGTGGCGCCGATGATGCCGATGGCGATGTAAAGCATGGCCGGATTGGTGACGATCTCGGACGACGGCACGAACATCGCATGCAGGATCGAGCCGACCGGCGGCGCGGCGGCAAAGATCTGGATGGCGAAGCAGCCGAAGATGATGATCAAAAGCGCTATGATGAAGGCCTCGAGGAAACGGAAGCCCTTGTTCATCAGCAACAGCAGCAGGAAGGCATCGAGCGCGGTGATGATGGCGCCGCCGATCAGCGGAATGCCGAACAGCAGTTGCAAGGCGATCGCCGTGCCAATGACCTCGGCCAGGTCGCAGGCGATGATGGCCAATTCGCAAGCGACCCAAAGCATGAAATTGACCGGTCGCGGATAATAGGCGCGGCACGCCTGCGCAAGGTCGCGGCCGGTGGCGATGCCTAGCCGGGCGGCGAGCGCCTGCAGCAGGATCGCCATCAGGTTCGACAACATGATGATGAACAGCAGCGTGTAACCGAACTGGGCCCCGCCGGCGAGGTCGGTCGCCCAATTGCCCGGATCCATGTAGCCGACCGAAACCATGTAGCCCGGCCCCATGAAGGCGAACAGCCGGCGAAGCCAGATCCCCGAGTGCGGCACCGCGATCGTGGCGTTGACTTCGCGAAGGCTGGGCTGCTCGCCGTCCTCCGGGCGGGCAAATCGCCACATGGACCGGGGGGCTGAGGTGGCTTCGGCTTCCGACATGAACTGGCTTTCCACTGGAGCGATCGACATTCTCTCCTTATTTATGCCACGGCTGAACATTATGCAATATGCTATATTTCATTGTCTGAGCTTTTTCGTGTAGCCGCTTGGCCGTGCGGCCGGCACGGCAGTGAACGCCGGTTGCGCCGACCACCGAATGGAAATAAACGGCCAGAACCAATAGGGTTCTGTGCTATGACTGCAATGCCGATTCAAACTGCCGGGAGGAGCGCGTATTGGCGCTGAAGAAAAGACCGGTTCCTCGCGAAAAGCCGCTGCCTGATGCAGAAATTCACTCGGAAGGCTTCCGGCAGACGCGTGAAGCGCGCCGCAGCGCGCTGGTCGAGGATTATGTCGAGCTCATCGCCGACCTGATCGAGGACGGCAACGAGGCGCGCCAGGTCGACATCGCGGCACGGCTCGGCGTCGCCCAGCCGACGGTGGCGAAAATGCTGACGCGGCTGTGCGCCGACGGGCTGGTTTCCCGGAAACCCTATCGCGGCGTGTTCCTGACCGATGCCGGCCGCAAGGTTGCGGAAGAGAGCCGCATTCGCCACCAGACGGTCGAGGCCTTCCTGCGCTCGCTCGGCGTCAGCGCCGAGACGGCGCGCATCGACGCCGAAGGCATCGAGCACCATGTCAGCGCCGAGACGCTCGAAGCCTTTCGCAAGGCAATAATCGCAGCCCGCTGAAAAGCACGGCCAACGCATTTCGTCGCGCCACTCGCTTCTCACGGGTAGGGTGAACGGCACAGACCTTGCGATGTCTCGGCCAGAGCAAACAAGCGTCAGCAAGCATTGCTTGTTCGCACGAAAAATACTGTGACTTGGCGTAGCCATTGAGATAATTGTTGTCGTGTCCGATCGAGCCGGGAAACGGCCCGATCGGCCGGAAAATTGCATCACGGGGGTTGCCATGCTCTGGAAGGGCCGTCGTCAGAGTGACAATGTCGAGGACGAGCGCGGCCAGAGCGGCGGGCTTGGCGGCGGGCCGGGGCAGTTTCGCATCCCGATCGGCGGTCGCGCTGGCGGCGGCGGCATGTCGGGCATCATCATCGTAGGGTTGATTTTCCTGGCAGGGTGGTATTTCGGCTTCGACCCGAGTCAGATCCTCGATAACAGCGGCTTGCAGCCCGGCGGCGGCGAGATCACCGACAATAGCGGCGAGCAAGGCGGCGGTACCGGTGCGCCGGCATCCGACGAGATGAAGCAGTTCGTGTCGACCGTGCTGGCCGAAACCGAGGATACCTGGACCGGTATTTTCCAGTCCGAGGGCCTGACCTATCAGGATCCAAAACTGGTCCTGTTCAGCGGCCGGATTCGCTCTGCCTGCGGTTCTGCCTCGTCGGCGGCCGGGCCGTTCTACTGTCCCAACGATCGCAAGGTCTATCTCGACACCACCTTCTTCCAGCAGCTCGATCAGCAGTTCGGCGCGTCCGGCGATTTTGCACAGGCCTATGTGATCGCGCATGAGGTCGGCCATCACGTGCAGAACCTCGTCGGCATCCTGCCCAAATTCAACCAGATGCGGCAGAATATGAGCGAAGCCGACGCCAACCACATGTCGGTGCAGGTCGAGCTGCAGGCCGACTGCTTTGCCGGCATCTGGGCACATTTCACCGGTCAGAAGGGCATCTTGGAACAGGGCGACATGGCGGAGGCACTGAACGCCGCCAAGCAGATCGGCGACGACACGTTGCAGAAGAAGATGCAGGGCTACGTCGTGCCGGAAAGCTTCAACCATGGCACGTCGCAGCAGCGGCAGACCTGGCTGGCGCGAGGCTTCCAGAACGGCAAGCTTTCGGACTGCGACACGTTCAACAACCCGATCTGAGCTGACGGTTTCTCGTAATCCGAGAGACTGGATCGCAGTCAGGGGATGTCAGGATGAAAACACTCTGCCCGTTCCCTCATTGTTCCCAGCGATGTGCTCGCCTATAAGGTGTGTTCCCGTTCGCTCGGGCGGCCCGAGGAGATACCATCATGATAGACCCCAAAACCGCCAGGCGGGGCCTTGCGCTTGTTTTCACCACCCTGCTGCTCGACATCATCGGCTTCGGCATCATTATGCCGGTGCTGCCGGCCTATCTCAGGGAATTGACCGGCGTCGGCATCAGTGAGGCGGCCATCGAGGGCGGCTGGCTGTTTTTCGTCTATGCGGCGATGCAGTTCGTTTTCGCACCAGTGATGGGCGGGTTGAGCGACCGGTTCGGACGGCGGCCTATCCTGCTTGCCTCGGTGCTGACGTTCGCTATCGACAATCTGATCTGCGCTATCGCCTGGTCCTATCCGATGCTGTTCATCGGCCGCGTGCTGGCCGGCGTTTCTGGCGCCAGCTATTCCACGACATCGGCGTTTATCGCCGACATCTCGACCGACGAAAACCGTGCGAAGAATTTCGGGCTGCTCGGCATCGCTTTCGGTGTCGGCTTCGTCATCGGGCCGGTTCTGGGCGGGTTGCTCGGCACGTTCGGGCCACGTGTGCCGTTCTATTTCGCTGCCGGGCTTGCTTTCGCAAACTTTCTGATCGCGCTGTTTCTGTTGCCGGAAACGCTTGATAACAAGCACCGTCGCCGCTTCGAGTGGAAACGCGCGAACCCGGTCGGCACGCTCGTCCAGATGCGCAACTACGAAGGTATCGGCTGGATTGGACTTGTCTTCTTTCTGATGACGCTTGGGCACATGATGTATCCCGCCGTCTGGTCGTTCGTCTCCAGTTATCGCTATGGCTGGAGCGAACAACAGATCGGCTTCTCGCTCGGCGCCTTCGGCCTGTGCGGGGCGATCGTCATGGCGACAGTCCTGCCGCGTGTGATCCCTAAACTTGGCGAGTGGAAGACGGCGGTAATCGGTCTGGCATTTACCGCACTCAGCGCCTTCGGCTACGCCTTCGCGTCACAAGGCTGGATGATCTACGCGGTGATCGTCGTCGGATGTCTCGAGGCGTTGGCCGACCCGCCGCTCAGAAGCCTGGCGGCCGCCAAGGTGCCACCTTCCGCCCAGGGCGAACTCCAGGGCGCGATGACCTCGATCTTCTCGATCACCTCGATCATCACACCGCTGCTTTATACGGCGATCTTTTCCTGGTTCACGGGGTCGAGCGCGCCCGTAGTTTTCGGCGGTGCCCCGTATCTGCTCGGCGCGATTTTCCTCACGCTGGCGCTCGTCGTCTTCGTCACCAGGGTGGCCAAGCCGACGCCGAAGGAAGTCAAACGCATGCACGCGCAGGAAGCGGTGACCGACGGGGCTTGATCGGCGCCGGGAGCCCGGCCGGCGCCGTCAGTCAAATCCGTTGGTTACGCATGCGCTAGACACGCTCGGCCAGTGCCGGCTCGCCGCGCTTTTCGCGGATGAGATTGACGAAGCGGCGAAACAGATAGTGCGAATCCTGCGGGCCGGGCGAGGCTTCGGGATGATGCTGGACCGAGAAGACTGGCCTGCCGGTGAGCGCAATGCCGCAATTCGAACCGTCGAACAACGAGACATGCGTTTCCTCGACACCGCTCGGCAACGAGTCGGCGTCGACGGCAAAGCCATGGTTCATCGAGACGATCTCGACCTTGCCGGTGGTGTGGTCCTTGACGGGATGATTGGCGCCGTGGTGGCCCTGATGCATTTTTGCGGTCTTGCCGCCCAGCGCCAGCGCCAGCATCTGGTGGCCGAGGCAGATGCCGAACAGCGGGATTTCGGTCTTCAACAGATCCTGGATGACCGGAACGGCGTAGTCACCGGTGGCTTCCGGATCGCCTGGGCCGTTGGATAGAAAAATGCCGTCGGGCCGCATCGCTAGGATCTCCTCGGCGCCGGTTTTTGCCGGCACCACGGTGACCTTGGCGCCGAGGCCGGCCAGCAGGCGCAATATATTGCGTTTGACGCCGTAGTCGACGGCAACGACGTGCATCGACGGATCGGCCTGTTCGCCAAAGCCCTCGTTCCAGACCCAGGGCGTCTCGCGCCAGACCGAGGACTGGCCGGAGGTGACCTCCTTGGCGAGATCAAGCCCGATGAGCCCCGACCATGCGGCGGCGCGGCGCTTGAGGTCATCGACGTCGAAGATACCGTCGGGCGCGTGCGCGATGACGGCGTTGGGCATACCCTTTTCGCGGATCAGCGCGGTCAGCGCCCGCGTGTCGATGCCTGAAAGTGCGACGATGCCGCGCTTCTTCAGCCACTGGTCGAGACCGGTTCCGGCGCGGTAATTCGACGGGTTGGTGACATCGGCCTTGAACACGGCGCCGACGGCACCGGCGCGGGCCAGCGGATTGAGGTCCTCGATGTCTTCGTCATTGGTGCCGATATTGCCGATATGCGGGAAGGTGAAGGTGACGATCTGGCCGGCATAGGACGGGTCGGTGAGTATCTCCTGATAGCCGGTCAGCGCAGTGTTGAAGCAGACCTCGGCGACGGCGGAGCCGGCGGCGCCCAGACCGCGACCCTCGATGACGGTGCCGTCGGCCAGCACCAGCAGGGCTGTCGGCCTCTCGGTGGCCCAAGGGGGGGTCGATGCGGCGGTCATCGTTGCCATGGCGGCACTCCTAAAGGCTGCGCCCCTCAATCGGCGCAACAAAAGGCGCGAAGCGGCAATCTCACAGCCTCGGCGCGCTAACTTTTCACTTGTGCATGTCGTTGCCCAAAACCGCTACGCACTTTTGGGCGACGTGCACTAGAATTCAATTCATGCAAGGCCCAGTACATAGGGGAAGGCGCCAAGGCGGTCAATGATGCCGCACCGTGCGAGCCTGGATTTATTTCGTCGAATAATATCAGCGGTTTGCCGGACGCTATCGAGTTTGCCTTGAGCTATCGGCATGACTATTGTCCGCCGCATTCGAAGGAGAAAGCACCATGCGAGGAAAAATCGCCGAATCCCTGAAGAGCGCGATGAAGGCGCAGGACAAGCGCCGGCTGCCGACATTGCGGCTGATCCAGGCGGCCATTCATGATCGCGATATCGCCAATCGCGGCGCCGGCAAGGAGCCGGCCAGCGACGACGAAATCCTGCAGATCCTTGCCAAGATGGTGAAGCAACGCGAGGAATCGGCCAAGGCCTTCGATGACGGCAAGCGACCGGAGCTTGCAGCGCAGGAGCGCGACGAGATGGCCATCATTCGCGACTTCCTGCCGACGCAACTGGGCCAGGCCGAGACGGAAAGCGCCGTCCGTTCCGCCATCGCCGAGACCGGCGCCAGCGGTGTCAAGGACATGGGCAAGGTGATGGCGGCGCTCAAGGAGAAATATGCCGGGCAGATGGATTTTTCCAAGGCGAGCGGCATCGTCAAGAGCCTGCTTCAGTAAGCTGCGGAAGGGCCTTGCCGTCGCGCCCGCAATCCGGCAAAAGCTCGCGCCCGTGATCGAACTCGTCAAACCGGCGTTTGAACACCTGCCGTCCTACAAGGCGGCCCTCGAGCGCGGCTGGTCGCCGGACAATGTGCGGCTGCTCGACGCGACGCGCGAGCAGCTTGCGGCTATAGAAAAGGATCCAGCGACTTTCCTTGCCGATCTCGACGATCCTGATGGCAAGGGACCGCCGATCACCTTGCCGGACGGTTCGACGGTGCCGCGGCTGCCCGGATTCCGGCGCTGGATCTGGGACGAGGAAGTCGCAGGCTCGATCGGCTTGCGCTGGCAACCCGCCACCGCGGCGCTGCCGTCGCACGTGCTCGGTCACATCGGCTATGCGGTGGTGCCGTGGAAACGGGGACGCGGCTATGCGACCGAGGCGCTGCGGCTGATGCTGGTGGAAGCGAGGGCGGTTGGCCTGCCCTTCGTCGAAATCACCTGCAAGCCACACAATGTGCCCTCGCAGAAGGTCGTTCTGGCCAATGGCGGCCGGATCGTCGGGCGTTTCTTCGAGGATGCTTCCTACGGCGGTGCGGAAAGCCTGCGCTACCGGATTGATCTATAGCCCTATTCGGCGGCAGCCGGCAGCGGCGGCGCAGCCCGGCTTCGCCATTCCCAGACATGCGAAGCAAGCGCAACCGCGACCGCGACCAGCATGGCGATCGCGCCAACCACCGGCAGGCTACGATAGCCATAGCCGGCATTGAGCATGGCTGCGCCAAGCGATGCGGCGAGTGCGATGCCGACATTGAAGCCCGACGGAATGAGTGACGAGGCGAGGTTGGAGGCGTCCGCGGTCCAGGTCAGGATGCGGGTCTGGATCGGCGTGCCGATGGCAAAGTTGAGGCCGCCCCAGACGAAGATCGCTATCACCATCGGCAGCGGGTAAGGGCTGACAGCGTAGATCAAGGCGAGCATTGCCGCTTGCAGGAAAAGCATGGCGATAAGCGACGGCATCAGCTTCCAGTCGGCGAGCCGCCCGCCGACGAAGACGCCGATCGTTGCGCCGACCCCATTGAGCAGGAGCACCCAAGGTACCCATTTCTCGTCGAGGCCGGTGATCTCGAGCAGCGTCGGCGTGATGTAGGTGAACAGGCCGAACTGGCCGATCATCAGCATCAGCATAATAATGAGCGAGGTCCAGACCTGCTGGCGTGCGAGCACGCGGACCTCGCTGCCAAGGCTCGCTGACGGGCTCGACGATCCCGTCTTGCGCGGCAGCAAGGCGCCGATTGCCGCGAAGGCCACCACGCCGAGAGCGCACATCACCCAGAATGTCGCGCGCCATCCCCAGATGTTGCCGATTGCCGTGCCGGCCGGAACGCCGATGACATTCGATACGGTGAGGCCGGACAGGATCAGCGCCACCGCCATGCCGCGCTGGTCTTCGCGCACGAGGCCGACGGCCACCACCATGGCAACGCCGAAATAGGCGCCATGCGCCACGGCCACGGCTATCCGCAACAGCAGCATCGAGGCGAAGTCGGGCGCCAGCGCGCAGGCGGCCTGGCCGATGGTGAAGGCTGCAGTCAGTCCAAGCAGCAGGGCCTTGCGGGAGAACCTTTTGGTGGCGAGCGCCAGCAGCGGGCCGCCGACTGCAATGCCGCCGGCATAGCCGGAAACGAGATAACCGGCGGTCGGGATCGCGACGCCAAGGCCACCGGCCATCTGCGGCAGCACGCCGGCGATGACGAATTCGGTGGTGCCGAAGGCGAAGGCGGCAATGAACAGGGCAATGAGGGGGAGCATGGCGGAAAGGCGATCCTCGGATAAGGTGGCCTCAAACCACGGATGAGGGCAGCGGGCAATCCAGAAATTGTCGACGCCGCCTTTAGCTTTTCTTGATCGCCGGTCAGGCGCCCGCCGCTAAGACAAGAGCTAGGCGGCTGCCTTCCTTCCATAGGGAATTTTCAGCCACGCCCGCTCGTGAAGATAGTAGAGCAGCGACTTGGTGACGACCTCGGTCAGGCCGATGGCCGCGGCGAGCTTGATGCTTCCGGTCACGACGAGCGAAATGATCATCGTGTCGATGGTACCGGTGATGCGCCAGGAAAGCGCTTTGGCGAAGCTGCGCGAATGGGTGTCCATCGACTTTCCTCCCGGTAGATATTGGACGACCCTTTAGCCGACAGACGGGAAGCGGCGCAAAGATAATTTTTGCGCCTTGGCCCACAGCAATTTTCATAGGCGATGTTCTGAAGCTACCCGGCCTGTGGATGCAATCTATCCAGCCTTCAGCCGCGAACCGGTGAGCAGGCCGCGCTCTTCAAGCACGGGATAGGCCATCGAGGCGAGCAGCGAGTTAATCTGCTTGAGGTCGCGAATGGTGTCGAGATGGATGGAACTGGTCTCGACACTCTTGGCGGTGCCGTCGCGCAGCCGCACGAAATGGCTCTGGCTGGTTTCCTTCTCGCGGTCGCGCAGCCGGTCCTTTTCCAGCACCAACTGGCGAGCGGTCTCCGGATCGCGGGACACCAGCACGTTGAAGGCTAGCCTGGCATTGGCAAGCACCAGGGCATGGAAGGCGCAAAGCTCGCGCCAGCCTTCCGGCGTGAACTCCAGTCCGCGCTCGAATTTCTTCTTCACGTGGACCAGCATGTTGCGCACGATGATGTCGCCGACCTGCTCCAGCTTGACGCAGGCGCCGATCAACTCCTGGCAACGCAGGGCCTCGTCCTCGCTCAGCGGGTTCTTGGTGACCTTGGCGAGATAGAGCTTGATCGCCGCGTGCTTCCTGTCGACACGGTCGTCGAGTGCGGCCAGCGCGCCGATCTTGTCGGCATCGGCGCTCTCATAGAGCTCGATGATCCGTTTCAGCATGATCTCGACCGTCTCGCAGACCCGTACCACCTCGCGGGTGGCGTTGGCCAATGCCTGGCTGGGCACGTCGAGCGCACTTTCGTTGAGCGCCGAAAGCTCGACGACGTCGAGCGCATTGGCGGGCTGCGGCTTGGTGCCCAACGCCACGGTTCTTTCCGAGGCGCGATAGACCAGGCTCGCCAGCGGCAGGCCGGCGATCAGGATCAGGATGTTGAAGACGATGTGGGCATTGACGATCTGCTCCGGCACGGTGCTGCCCAAGAAGGCGACCGGCGGCTTGAACGTCAGGAACAGGATCAGCATGATCAGCGAACCCATGCCGCGCATCAGGAGATTGCCGATCGGAACGATACGAACGCCGGGTTCTGCGTTGCGGGTTAGAAGCGGCGCGATGATCGAAGAGCCGAGATTGACGCCGAGCACCAGCACGATACCGAGTTCGGGCGGGATGAAGCCGCGGCCGGCCAGCGTCACCATCAGCAGCACCGCGGCGATCGAGGAATGGAACAGCCAGGTGACCAACGCCGCCAGAAGATAGGCGGTGACCGGATCGCCGGAGAAGTAGTCGACGATGAGCGGCATCAGCGTGCTCTGGCGCAGCGGCTCCGATGCCTGGCCGATCATCTCCAGCGACAGAAGCAGCAGGCCGATGCCGACCAGGATGCGGCCGAACTGGCGCCAGTCGCGCCGCTCGGTGGCCATGAACATGACGGTGCCGGCGACCAGGCAGACCGGCACCAGCAGCGACAGATCGAAGGTAAGCAGCTTGACCACGAGCGCCGAGCCGATCTCGGCGCCGCGCACCGCAAGCTGGCCCGACATGCCGCTGACAATACCGGAGCCGGCGAATGAGCCGACCAGCAAGGTGACGGCGGTCGAGCTTTGCAGTGCGACCGCCAGGCCGCAGCCGGCCAGAACCGCCATGAACGGATTGCGCATGGTGGCGCGCAGCTTGTGGCGCAGCACATCGCCATAGGCGCGCTCGACGCCGGTCTTCACCAGACGGGTGGCAAACAGCATTAGTGCCACCGCACCGGCAAGGTGCAGCAAAACGACGGAGCCACTCATGCCAGGCCCCGCAACGCGACAGGTGCCAGCGACGCGGGCGCGGTGAAGTCAAAGGGGCAAAGGTGGGCGCGAATCGTGGACATTGCAGAGGTTGATGTTACTCCGATTTATTTTAGCCGAATAATAAATTTTGCCCGGCTTGGACGAGTGTTGCCACGCGACGGGGCGTGTCGGAAATGGATGGCTGACAAAATGGTTGCATTGCCGGCTGGGCTGCGGAGGGTCACGCAGCCCAGGCGGAGTGATCGCTTTAAAGGTAGTACTCAATTAGGCGGCCTAAATATAAGTAATCATTACGAAAACGTAATCTGTGTGTTCAGTTTCGGTTCATCCTTCCGGCTCTATTCCGTAGGCATCGACAACCAAGGAGTACCCGCCATGAAACGCATCGTTCTTTCCGCCATTGCCTTCTCGATGCTGGCTGCAACCACCTTGCAGGGCCAGGCTGCACCTCTGAACACACCAAACGCGCCGCAGTCGAACTACAGCCAGGTCGACTGGCAAAAGCCCGGCAGGCATGTCGAGGTGAACAAGCATGTCGACGTGAACAAGCGCGTCATAGTGAAGAAGAAGGTCGTGGTGAAGCGCAGCCATTGGCGCAACGGCCAGAGATATTCGAGCTGGAAACGTCACCAGCCGATCCGCGACTATCGCCACTATGGCCTGCGCCGTCCGGGTCCCGGCCAGGAATGGATACGGGTCGGCAACGACTATCTGCTGGTGAGCGTTCTCTCCGGGCTGATCTTCGGCGCCATCGCCGCGCAGTGAGCCCGGAACGGCTGACGGGCGCTGCGCCGGCTTAGATCGAGAAGGCGGCCCGCGGGCCGCCTTCTCTTTTTGGCCTGTGAAAACCGGGTATGGTCGCCATTAGGAGTCGTCGGACTTCGCCCGTGTGATTATATGGAGGCCAAACGAGCTGTCCCCCAATGCGCTTTCCGCCTGCTTTCCTTGACGAGATCCGCGACCGCGTACCGATTTCTTCAGTGATCGGCCAGCGCGTCGCGTGGGACAGGAAGAAGACCAACGCGCCGCGAGGCGATTATTGGGCGTGCTGTCCGTTCCATGGCGAGAAGAGCCCATCCTTCCATTGCGAGGACAAGAAGGGCCGCTATCACTGTTTCGGCTGCTCAGTTTCGGGCGATCATTTCAAGTTCTTGACCGAACTCGATGGGATGAGCTTTCCAGAGGCAGTCGAGAAGATCGCCGACATGGCCGGCGTGCCGATGCCGGTTCGCGATGCCCAGGAGGAGCGGCGCGAAAAGGAACGCGCCAGCCTGACCGATGTCATGGAGATGGCGACGGTGTTCTTCCAGGAGCGGCTGCAGGGACCGGAAGGGGCAAAGGCCCGCGCCTACCTGCGCGACCGGGGGCTG
Source organism: Mesorhizobium sp. M1329 (assembly GCF_040318035.1). NCBI lineage: Bacteria > Pseudomonadati > Pseudomonadota > Alphaproteobacteria > Hyphomicrobiales > Phyllobacteriaceae > Mesorhizobium > Mesorhizobium sp. M1329. The sequence continues at coordinate 32,182 of NZ_JAMYLN010000015.1, forward strand.
ACACCGGCGACGCAGCAGTCCTTCCGCCTCGGCTATGCCGCGGACAGCCGCAACACGCTGAAGGAGCACCTTGCCGCCAAGGGTGTCCCCAAGACCGACATCGAGGCGTGCGGGCTGGTGCGCCATGGCGACGACGTCCCGGTTTCCTACGATTGGTTCCGCGACCGCATCATGTTCCCGATCCCGGATTCCAGGGGCAAGATCATCGCCTTCGGGGGGCGGGCGCTGGCGCCGGATGCGCTGGCCAAATACATGAACTCGCCCGATACGGAGCTCTTCCACAAGGGCAACGTGCTCTACAATTTCGCCCGCGCTCGCAAAGCGCTGGCCAAGGGCGGCACCGTCATTGCCGTCGAAGGCTACATGGATGTGATCGCGCTGGCGCAGGCCGGCTTCGAGAATGTCGTGGCGCCGCTCGGCACTGCGCTGACCGAAAACCAGCTCGAACTTCTATGGCGCATGGCCGGCGAGCCGGTGCTGTGCTTCGACGGCGACCACGCCGGGTTGAAGGCAGCGTGGCGCGCCGCCGACATGGCGCTGCCGACGGTCCAGGCTGGCCGCTCCGTGCGCTTCGCCCTGCTACCGGAGGGCAAGGATCCCGACGATCTGGTCAAGGGTGATGGACCGGATGCGTTCCGGGCCGTGCTTTCCGAGGCACGGCCGCTGGCCGACCTCTTGTGGATGCGCGAGACCGCCGGCGGCATCTTCGACACGCCGGAACGGCGGGCGGAGCTCGAAAAGACACTGCGCGAACTGACCAGCCGCATCCGCGACGAGAGCCTTCGCTATCACTACCAACAGGAAATGCGCGAGCGGGTACAGAGCTTCTTCGGGGCCCAGCGCGGACGCCAGGGACGTCAGGACGGACGGCCAGGTGAGCGCTTCCCGGGCAGGGTCTCCGCACCGGGCGGACAGTTTGCGCGCGGCGGCAATGCCGGTGGGCGCACCGCGATCACCGAAAGCCTCGGCCGCTCGGCGCTGGTCAAACGCGGTAGCGAGGGCATGTCGGTGCGCGAGGCGACGATCATTGCGGCCCTCGTCAACCATCCCGTGCTGATCGACGAGAATTTCGCCCATGTCGAGTTCCTCGATCTCGCCAACTCCGATCTGAAGCGGCTGCATGCGTCCATCCTCGACGCCATGGCGCATGATATGGCAAACGACCGCAACGCAGTGATCGCGACGATCGAGCGGGCTGGCTGCGGTGAGATATGGCAGCGCGCGGTGGCGCTGATCAAACGTGCGCGGCAATGGCCGGCCCTGGAAACGGCAGCACTCGACGATGCTCGCGATGCGTTCAGCCAAGCTCTCCACTTGCAGCGCAGCGCGCGCACCTTACATAAGGAGCTGAAGCAGGCGGAAGCAGCGCTCGCCAGCGATCCCACGGACGAAAATTACCGGCACCTGGTCGAAATCCAGGCGCAATTTCGTGATGTGCAGGCAACGGAAGCGCTGATCGAAGGGTTTGGCGTATCGTCGGGCAGAGCTGGGCGCGTTTAGATCGAAGCCTCCAGAAGACTGAAATGTAAGGACGTGCTTGCGCGTTGAATCAAGCGTGCGGTGCTCTAAGTCGGGTAATTGATTCGCTTTTTTCATGCGAATCATGCGAGAGGCGCTTGACCTTCCGACAGAATGGCGGAATCAGGTCGATTCGAAACGTTAACCCGCCCCGGCATCGACGGGAATGCAGCGATGTAAGGTACTGATCACTGGACAGGCAGTCAGCTTGCCACAGATATCAGGGTTAATCTGGACTTAACGAGAGATGCAGTTACTGGCCCGGTAAAGCGCGTTCTGGAAGGAGCGCATCCAATTTGACCGGACCGGCAGCTTACGCGGCTTTGATACTCAGCCGCTTGGAGAAAATAAAGACTATGGCGACAAAAGAAAAGGAAGAAGTCGAGACCGAACGCGAGGCCGCGACTGATGGCCCTCTGCTCGACCTTTCCGACGATGCTGTCAAGAAGATGATCAAGGCCGCCAAGAAGCGCGGCTATGTCACCATGGACGAGCTGAATTCGGTGCTGCCCTCGGAGGAAGTGACTTCCGAGCAGATCGAGGACACGATGGCCATGCTTTCCGACATGGGCATCAATGTGGTCGAGGACGACGAGCAGGGCGAGGAGCCCGAAGCCGCCGATACCGCCGCTGATGCCGAGGAAGATGCCAACGAGCTGGCCGAGCAGACCGGCACCGCCGTCGCCGCCACCACGACCAAGAAAGAGCCGACCGACCGCACCGACGATCCGGTCCGCATGTATCTGCGCGAGATGGGCTCGGTCGAGCTTCTGTCGCGCGAGGGCGAAATCGCGATCGCCAAGCGCATCGAGGCCGGCCGCGAGACGATGATCGCGGGCCTGTGCGAAAGCCCGCTGACTTTCCAGGCCATCATCATCTGGCGTGACGAGCTCAACGAATCGAAGATCCTGCTGCGCGAGATCATCGACCTCGAGGCGACCTATGCCGGGCCGGAGGCCAAGCAGGCGCCGGTTGTCGAGCGTATCGAGGAAGCCAAGACCGAGGAAAAGTCGCGCCGTTCGCGCGAGGACGAGGACGACATCACCAATGTCGGCGGCGACACCCGTGGCCTGGTGGACGACGACGAAGAAGACGATGACGAGGCGAGCCTGTCGCTGGCGGCGATGGAAGCGGAACTGCGCCCGCAGGTGATGGAGACGCTCGACGTCATTGCCGACACCTACAAGAAACTGCGCAAGCTGCAGGACCAGCAGGTCGAGAACCGGCTGGCCGCCGCCGGCACGCTGTCGCCCAGCCAGGACCGCCGGCTGAAGGAGCTGAAGGACCAGCTGATCAAGGCGGTGAAGTCGCTGTCCTTGAACACGGCGCGCATCGAGGCGCTGGTCGAGCAGCTCTACGACATCAACAAGCGCCTGGTGCAGAACGAAGGCAAGCTGCTCAGGCTGGCCGAAAGCTATGGCGTGCGCCGCGAGGAATTCCTCAGGGAATATCAGGGCTCGGAGCTCGATCCGAACTGGACCCGCTCGATCGGCAATTTGACCTCGCGCGGCTGGAAGGAATTCACCAAGAACGAGAAGGACGCCATCCGCGACCTGCGCGCCGAGATCCAGAACCTCGCCACCGAGACGGCGATTTCGATCCAGGAATTCCGCAAGATCGTCAACCAGGTACAGAAGGGCGAGCGCGAAGCCGCAATCGCCAAGAAGGAAATGGTCGAGGCCAATCTGCGCCTCGTCATCTCCATCGCCAAGAAATACACCAATCGCGGCCTGCAGTTCCTCGACCTGATCCAGGAAGGCAATATCGGCCTGATGAAGGCGGTCGACAAATTCGAATACCGCCGCGGCTACAAGTTCTCGACGTACGCGACATGGTGGATCCGGCAGGCGATCACCCGTTCGATCGCCGACCAGGCGCGCACCATCCGCATTCCGGTGCACATGATCGAAACGATCAACAAGATCGTGCGCACCTCGCGCCAGATGCTGCATGAGATCGGCCGTGAGCCGACGCCGGAAGAACTGGCGGAAAAGCTCGCCATGCCGCTGGAAAAAGTGCGCAAGGTGCTGAAGATCGCCAAGGAGCCGATCTCGCTCGAAACGCCGGTCGGCGACGAGGAGGATTCGCATCTCGGCGATTTCATCGAGGACAAGATGGCGATCCTGCCGATCGACGCAGCGATCCAGGCCAATTTGCGCGAGACGACGACGCGCGTATTGGCCTCGCTGACGCCGCGCGAAGAGCGCGTGCTCAGAATGCGCTTCGGCATCGGCATGAACACCGACCACACGCTTGAAGAGGTCGGCCAGCAGTTCTCGGTCACCCGCGAGCGCATCCGTCAGATCGAAGCCAAGGCGCTGCGCAAGCTCAAGCACCCGAGCCGCTCGCGCAAGCTGCGCAGCTTCCTGGACAGTTGAGGCCGGTGACGGATAAGCAGTTCAAAGGGCGCCGGTGGCGCCCTTTTCCGTTTTGGCATAGGCGATCACGATTGGACGCGCCGCTCTTGCGGGTCGTGCCCTACGAGAGGATAATTCCGCGACGGACGCATTCTCTGGGCGACAAACCCGGATGCCCGCCCCGGCGGTTGGACGCCGTGCTCCGCGGCACCGGAGGGAGGTGTGCCATGACAACTTACATCGTGCTGATCAACTGGACGGACCAAGGCGCCAAAAACGTGCGCGAGTCGCCGAAGCGGCTCGATGCCGCCAAGAAGCTGCTGGGAGACATGGGCGGGTCCTTCAAGGCATTTTATCTCACCATGGGGGATTGCGACATGGTGGCCGTGCTCGAAGCGCCCGACGATGCCGTCCTGGCTCGCTTCTCGCTGATGCTGGCGGCGGGCGGAAACGTCAGGACGCGGACTCTCAAGGCTTTCCCGGAGGATGCCTATCGCGAGATCATCACCTCGCTCGGGTAAGTTGCGCTCCAGGCCTGGCTGGCCATTTCGCGGGTTTCGTGTTGCGTTGCGGCGCAATGGCGTTTGCCGGATAGTCGGTGCGCGTCCCTCTGGTTCGAAACATGAGCAAGCCGCTGCTGACCGTCTGGTATAATACGCGCTGTCCGGTCTGTGATGCCGGTATCAGCCGGCAGAAGCGGCGGCTGATCGAGGCAGTCAAGGCCGGGCGGATCGAATTTCGCGACATCAATGCCGAACCGACGGCGCTGGCCCGCTACGGCATAAGGCTGGAGGATATCCGGCGCCGGCTGCATGCGACCGACGCCGGTGGCAAATTGCTGGTCGGCGCCGATGTTGCCGTTGCGGTGTGGCTGATAACGCCGGGCGAGGGCTGGTTGGCGACGCTGTTCGGCAATCCTGCCGCACTGCCTTTGACGCGCTATGCCTATGATCGTTTCGCCGATCTGCTCTACGCCTGGAATCGGCGTGAAGGCCGCTGGTAACGGTGCACGTTCACTTGGCAAAGGCCCGGAGATTGTTTCCGGGCCTTCGCATGGGCCGCTATTGAGCCGCCGGCTCGCAAAGCCAGCCAACGATGTGGCGCACCGCCGGCAGCACCAGCAGCAGCGTCGGAAATGCCACCAGCCAGGACAGGGCCCAGGCCGTCAGCCATGTGGCCGGCAGATCGGGCTGGAAGCCAAGGCTTTTCAGCGTCGAGATAAACGACACGATGAACGTCATTAGCAACGACAGCACCAGCGGGCTGACGATGGCGGCATAGTGCGCTGGCAGCTTTCTGCGCGAGGTTTTTCACAATCATCTGGGATTTTCCCTGAAGCATCCGGTCCGTCGCCTGGCATCCATTCGCCGGTCTTCGGCGTAACTGCCCGGAACGACCGGGGGTGGATGCGTTGCTTCACGTCAGACGCTTACGGAGTGGTGTTCGGCCCTCACGCGCTTCCTAGCCGCGCTTGCCGGCGAAAATCAATCCTGCCGGGCGCTATTTCCAGATACATCGTAAGATATATCTTGACTGGGTCGCTGTGGATGTCTAATTGAGATATATCTTAAGACATAACTCAAGGAGCAGACGATGCACAAAGGCAATCATTTCGGGCGTCATCGTTTCGGCGAACACGCCGAGCGCGTTTTCATGCATATGGCCGGCAAGTTCGGCGGACGCGGCGGCTTCAGACCGTTCGGGAATGGCATGAGAGGCGGCGGACGCGGCGGGCCGGGCGACATGTTCCGCGCCGGGCGCATGCTGGCCGACGGCGACCTCAAGCTGATCACGCTGTCGCTGCTGGCCGAGGCGCCGCGGCACGGCTACGACATCATCAAGGCGCTGGAGGAGCGCACCAGCGGCTTCTACAGCCCGAGCCCCGGCGTGGTCTACCCGACGCTGACCTTCCTGGAAGAGGCCGGCTATGCCGTTTCTGCGGCGGAAGGCAACAAGAAGGTGTTTTCGATCACCGAGGCAGGGCAGGCGCACCTCAACGAAAATCGCGAGATGATCGACCACGTGCTCGACCATCTCGAGCGCTTCGGCCGCAAGATGGCTAAGGCGCGCGACTGGTTCGGCTGGAACGATGACGGCGACGGTGGCCGGCGCGGCCGCGGCCGCTCGGAAAAGCGCGACGAGTTTCGCGCCGTGCGCCACCGGCTGCGCGCCGCGCTCGGCGAAATCGTCGATGCACCTGAAGCAAAGCAGACCGAGGCAATCAGCATATTGGAAGCTGCCGCAGAGGCCTTGGAAGCGTTGTCGCGCGACTGACCTCTGGCCGCCATGCCAGTTGCGGCCCTTGCCCGCTCGGCCAAGGACCGGTACTGAAAATCATCCTGCACCGCGCTATGTGGTGCAGGACGATTGCCGTTGGAGGATACCCCATGTCTTTTCTGAAGCGTCTTTTTGGCGGAGGCAACGAAGCCGCCGAGCCAAAGACAGCGGCACCGGCAAAGCAGATCGAGCACAAGGGATTTTTGATCAGCGCCACGCCCTACAAGGCGGAGGGCCAGTACCAGACCTGCGGCGTGGTTTCAAAGGAGATCGACGGCGTGATGAAGGAGCACAAATTCATCCGCGCCGACCGCTTCGCCGGGCTTGATGACGCTGTCGACATCTCGATCAAAAAGGGCATCCAGCTGGTCGATGAGCAAGGCGAGAAGATCTTCGGGTAGATCGGCTACTACAGCCTTGGGTCGATTGGCTCGCTTTCCAACGCCAGCACGCCGAAGACACACTCGTGAACCCGGCGAAGCGGCTGCCTGGCGACAAATCGCGTTAGCGCTTCGTGACCAAGCGCGAATTCTCTGAGCGCCAGGCTGCGCTTGCCGGCCAGGCCGCGTTCTCGGAGGCGGACGAGATTGTCGGGCGCATCATATTCGGGACCATAGATGATGCGCAAATATTCCGGGCCGCGGACCTTCAGCGCCGGCTGGATGAGCCCCTTCTTGCCACGGCTGACGAAGTCGCGTGGTTTGACCACCATGCCTTCGCCGCCCGAGCCAGTCAGCGCCTCCCACCAGGCGACGGCCTCGGCACACGCGCTGCCGTTGGCCAGATCAACCATACGCCATCGAGTCGGCGTGACCACGCCGCCACGGGCAGCCAGACGGTCCGCGAGCGACATGTGCCAGACATGGTCCTGGTCGAACCAGACACGGCCCTCGCTGGCCAGCAGGTGGAAAGGCGCGGCCTTAAGGTCCTCGACGCCCGAAACTGGCCATACGTAGGGCGCCCAGGCGGTGGCGTATTTGGCTGCGCGGGCGGCACGGTCTTCAAGGCGTGCGTTCAGGCCGGCTGCATCGACGCCGCGCGCCATCGCACGGGCCAGCGCCTCACGGCTGGCTTTGAATCCGGCGGCAGAAGATATCGCCACCGGCGCATATTGGCTTTCGATCAGACTGCCGGCCTTGGCTGACCAAGGCATTATCTCGGCGTCCAGCAGCAGCCAGTCGCTGTTCAATTGCTTCCACAGGTCCGCCGCGTCGACCTCAGTGCGAAGACGGGCGAGCAGGTCCTCCGTCATGGCACTGTCGTTGAAAAAGGAGCGTCCGGTGCGGGTCCAGATTGCGCCGGTTTCGTCGCCCGGGATTCCGAAGCGGCTGCGTGCCGCCTGCGCGTTCCGGCAGAGCGCGATCAGTGCCCGGGAACCCATGTGCTTCTCCTCGCACACGACCTGGGCAACGCCACGCTCGCGGAAATAAGCGAAGGCATCCTCCGGACGTTCCAGCCAGCCGTCCTGGCTGCTGGTCTCGGACGGCGACATGGTCGGCGGCAGATAGACCAGCCATTGCGGCGAGAGCGCGAAGCGGCTCATCACCTCCAGTGCCGCCGACGCGTTCTCCTCGGCCACGACAATCCGGCCCCTCAGTCCGGTCTCGATCCAACGGCGACCGGAGACGTCCTGATAATCGAGCACGCCGTCGGCGTCGGCCTGCGCCGATTTGTCCTGACCGAGCCCGCCCAGCGGACGTATCGGCTCCGACCAGGTCTGGATTGCCGGCACCTCGACCAGTTCGCGTTCCGGCCAGCGCAAGGCCGTCAGCTTGCCGCCGAATACGCATCCGGTGTCGATGCACAGGGTGTTGTTGACCCATTCAGCCGATAGCGTGGGCGTATGTCCATAGATAATGGCCGTCTTGCCACGATAGGCCGCGGCCCAGTCGGCGCGGACGGGCAGCCCGAACTCGTCGGTCTCGCCTGTGGTCTCGCCATACAGAGCGAACTCGCGCACGGCGCCGGAACCGCGTCCGATCATCTCTTCCTTGAGGCCGGCATGGGCGACAGCGAGGCCTCCGCCATCGAGCCAGACATGGCTGCGCAGGCCGTCCAGAAAGGCGGGCAGCGCCTCGCGCAAGCCTCGGTCCTGTGCACTTAGCTGGTCGATAGTCTGCTGGAGGCCGTGGGCGACCGTGACCTTGCGGCCTTCTAGCCAGCGGCTGAGTTTGCGTTCATGGTTGCCCTGGACACAGTAAGCCGTTCCAGCCGCGACCATGCTCATGGCGATGCGCAGTACGTCGGGCGAGTTGGGGCCGCGATCGACGAGGTCGCCGACAAAGACGATCTTGCGGCCCTCTGGTGGAACCACGGTGACCGTTCGGTCGCCCTGATGCTCGGACCAGGCGATGCTGTAGCCCAATCGAGCGAGCAGGATATGAAGCTCATCTGAACAGCCGTGGATGTCGCCAATGATGTCGAACGGGCCATGGTCGTCGCGCTTGTCGGTCCACAGCGGCTGTCGCGACACCTCGGCAGCGTCGATGCCGGCCTCGCTGGTAAGCTTCCAGACCTGGCGGAAGCCCTCGCGTTGCAGGCCGCCAAGACCCTTGCGGATCTCGGTTGTCATGCGCTGGACGACCCCGGCGCCAAACGGCCGGTCGGCTCGCACCGCATTGCGGGCGACGCACACCTCGACGCCTGGATCGAGGACCACGGCGACGGGCAAAGCGTGCCACTTGCGCGCCAGCTCAATCCAGGCCTTGCGGTCGGCGGCTCGCACATTGGTGGCGTCGATGACGGCTAGTCTGCGGTGTTTAAGCCGTTTGTCGGCTATTTCGCGAACCAGATCGAAGGCATCCGCAGAGACGTCCTGGTCGGTTTCGTCGTCGGAGATCAGCGCCCGGCACTGGTCTGAGGAAATAATCTCGGTCGTCAGGAAATGCTTGGCGGCGAAAGTCGACTTGCCCGATCCGGTCGAGCCGATCAGCACGACGAGGGCGAAGTCAGGAATGGTGAGGTTGGTCTTGTCGGGTTCTCTCATCGAGTGAACACCGCCATCTGTGTGGGGGCGCCGAGGGTCGGGTCCTCGGCTCCGATACCGCTGAAGGTGGCCGAATAGCCATAGATCTCGCCGATTTTGGCCGCCCAGGCTTGGAACTGAGCCCGGCTCCATTCGAAACGGTGATCGGGATGGCGAAATGCGCCAGGGACCAGTCTTGGAAACAGAGCGTTGTAGTCCGCATTCGGAGTGGTCACGATGACGGATTTGGGCGCCGTCTCACCGAAAACGATGCGTTCGACCAGGGGCAGCCTGTCCTCGTCGAGATGCTCGATGACCTCGACCAGAACGGCGACATCGGCTGCGGCCCAGCGGCTGTCCCGGTAGGTCAGCGATCCATGCAGCAGCGTGACCCGGCCCTCGGGCGGCCCGCCGAATTCGTTCAGCTTGAGACGCTTTGCAGCCCATTCCAGTTCGCGTACCGCCGGATCCAGCCCGAACAGCTTATGAACCCATCGCTCGCGCACAAGCCGATCGAGCAGCTTGCCTTCGCCGCATCCCAAGTCCGCAACCGAGGCTGCTCCCGTCGTCCGGATGGCCTGGACCACAGCTTCCATGCGCAGATCGTTGAGCCGGATCGGCGTCTCCAGCGCTTCCTCGGGCGTAACGCGCCGCTCGGCAGGTTCTGCCTCGCCGGCCGTCTCGGGAGCCAGCCGCTCCAGGGCGATGCGGGCCAAAGCCCTGCGATTGCCAAGATAGCGCCGCACGATCAGGTCTTTGGCCGGATGGTTTTCCAGCCAGCCCTCTCCCTTGGACAGCAGCTTGTCGATCTCTGCTTCGCCGACCCAGTAATGCTTGGCATCGTCCATCACCGGGATCAGCACATAGAGGTGATTCAACAAGGCGCTGAGCCGGCCCGTGCCGGTCAGCTTCAGATGGCCATATCGGGGCTCGCCTGCAGCACCCCCGATTCCTTCGATTGGCGTCAGATCGACTGTCCAGCCCAAGGATTCGAACAAACTTCGAACCAGAACCTCACCGCCGCGCATTGGCAGTGGCGTAACCACGGCTTCCAGCGGCAGTTCGCTGTCGGCTAGTTCCTGGCGCTCCTTCGATATACCGGTCGTCGCCGTCCGCAGCATTTTGTTCAGCGCCACCGACAGGAAGGATGATGCAGCGTAAGGCCGGTCGTTCACATATTGGTCGAGCAAGCCTTCCGCCAGGCCCTTCCCCCGCACCAGCCCCACCGGGTCGACGTCGAGCAGGAGTGCAGCCTCGCAACGGTCTTCGTTTGCCTCGGGATAGAACAGCCAAGCCTTGCCGAAAGACAGGTCGGTCTCGTGCAGACGATCCGGATGCTTGTGCAGCAAGAAACCGAGATCGGTGGCCGGACGGTGCGTTGTGGCAACAGACAGGAACATCCGCGACCGATAGCGCAGACAAGCGGAATAACCAATGGCGGTTGTGTGGCCCACCACAGGCTGTCGCTAACGAGAAACAAGGACAGGCGCCGGGCGCCTGCCCTTGTACAATTCAGACGCTGCTGACGCTTTACGCCGCGATGGCGACACGCTCGGCATTACCGGTCGCGGCCACAATGGCGTCGACCTTGGCCGAGGCCTTGGCCAGCGCTGCTCCCACCGCATCGGCGCCCATCCCGACTCCTTCAATGCGGATGACCTCGACATCGGTCATGCCGAGGAAGCCGAGCACGCTGCGCAGGTAGGGAATGGCGTGATCGAACTGCACGGCCGCACCTTCGGAATAGATGCCGCCCGAAGCCAGCACGACATAGACCTTTTTGCCGGTGACGAGGCCCTTAGGGCCGTTCTCGCCATAGGCAAAGCTCCTGCCGGAACGGGCAATGTGATCGACCCAGGACTTCAGCGTCGAGGAGATGTTGAAGTTGATGAAGCCGGTGGCGAGAATCACCGTATCGGCGGCGAACAGTTCATCCAGCACGACATCGGAAACGCCAACGACTTCAGCCTGGCGCGAGGTGCGCGCTTCGGCCGGCGTGTAGATGCCGGTCGCATAATCGGCATCGATGTGCGGCAACGGATTGGCGACGAGGTCGCGCACGACAAGCGTGTTCGACGGATCGGCGGCAACAAGCTTTTCAGCGAATTCAGTAGCAATACGGGTCGAGTGTGAGGCAGCGCCGCGCGGGCTCGATGTGACAAGAAGGATAGACATAATGGGGTCTCCAGGGTTGGATCAAAATCTCCCGGCAAATATGTGTGCGCAGACCCATTTGAAAAACTGGTATATTTTGTATATTATCCATCTAAATTGTGGATTGAACGATGCAACCGAACCCGACGCTTGACCAACTGCAGATCCTGGTTGCGGTGGCCGAGACCGGCAGCTTCTCGGCCGCCGGGCGCAAATTGAACCGCGCGCAATCGGTGATCAGCTACGCCATCGCCAACCTCGAAGCGCAGCTCGGGCTGAAGCTGTTCGAGCGCGAGGGCACGCGTGAACCGCAACTGACCGATGTCGGCAAGGCGACGTTGGAAGATGCGCGACGCATGGTCGGCGTGCTGCAACGCATCCGCTCGCGTGTCGACGGATACCGGCAGGGATTGGAGGCGGAAGTTACGCTGTCGGTCGATGTGACGCTACCGTCGCCGGTGCTGGTTCGGGTGCTAAAGGCATTCGAGGCGCAGTTCCCGGCAGTGGCGCTGCGTCTGCATATCGGCTCGCTTGGCCTGATCCTCGATCATGTTGTCGGCGGACAGGCCGATCTCGGCATCGGGGGGCTTCTGGGTGAGACGGACGTGAATCTGCTTCGCATCGGCTTCATCTCCCTGGTGCCAGCCGCAGCGCCTGATCACCCGCTCGCGCTGCTGCCGGGACCAGTGGCACTAGAGGATGTCCGCGAACATATCCAACTGGTCGTCTCGGATCAGTCCGAGCGTACGCGCGGGCGTGACTATGGCGTCTTCGCCTACCGCACCTGGCGGCTGACGGATGTGCGCACCAAGCACGTGCTGATGCGCGAGGGGCTGGGCTGGGGCGGGCTGCCGCGATGGCTGATTGCCGATGATCTGGCGAACGGCCGGCTTGTCGAACTCGATCTCGAGCCTTACAGCGAAGTCCGCTCGCCGCTCTATGCCATGCACCGCGCCGATCGTAGCCCGAAACCGGCGGCCGCCTGGCTGATCGACCAGTTCAAGCGCCAGCTCGGCTGCTTCAACGAGTTCGAGCCGGGTGAGATGCCTGCGGAGGAGCCGGAGACAGGCCGTCGATCAGCGCCATGAGAACGGCGCGATAGTCCTCGATCGATGCTCCAGCTTCAATGGCGAGTGCTGCGCGGTCGAAGGCGGCGGCGAGCAAAGCGGTCAGTGCTTCTACAGGCAGTCTCGTCATGGAATGCGAGCGCATCGCGGCAACAAGGCCCTCGCGCAGCGAACGATTGCCATGGCGGTTGTCAATCGCATCCATGGCGGCGCGGCCGAGCACGGCCGGGCCATCAAGCAGCAAGAGCCGCGTGCGGCCAGGGGCACGCATGGCGGCAAGATAGGCATCCGAGCCGGCAATCAGCGCATCGCGGGCAAATAGCGAAGGCGGCGACGCGCGTTCGATCTCTTCCGAGACGGCTTGCGCCTCCTGTTCGACCACAGCGGCAAACAATGCCTGCTTGTCGGCAAAGTGATGATAGAGCGCGCCGCGCGTGACGCCGGCAGCGGCGACGATCTCTGGTGTGCCGGTCTCGGCATAGGATTTGTCGGTGAACAGTTTGCGAGCCGCGGCGATGAGCTCGGCGCGCGTCGCCGCGGTGCGATCACGGTTGGAGCGACGAGCAGATCCCTGTTGCATACATTCAGCCTGTATGTTAATGCCATTTACATGCAGACTGTATGTTATTCGCCGGGAGAAGGAAAGATGAGGACGACGAGCTATTATCCGGTGCTGATGACGAGCGACGTTGCCGGCACGGCAGCCTTTTATGTTGCGCATTTCGGCTTCAAGCCGCTGTTTGAGGCCGACTGGTACGTACATCTGCGCTCAGCCGAAGACCGCCGCGTCAACCTCGGCATCGTCCGGGGCGATCATGAGACGATCCCGGAGGAAGGGCGGGGCCGCACATCTGGCCTGCTGATCAACTTCGAGGTCAGGGATCCGGATGCCGTCTATGAGCGGATCATCGCCGCCGGCCTGCCGATCCTGCGAACGCTGCGCGACGAACCCTTCGGCCAGCGTCATTTCATCACCAGGGATCCCAACGGCGTGCTGATCGACGTGATCAGGCCGATCCCGCCTAGCCCAGAATTCCTGGCGCAATATGCGCAGGGTGCTGCGGCGGGCTAACTTGCCCGCGCCAACGGCATTACCGTGACCTGAGTAATGCCGGAGCGGCGCACCACCGTGCATAGTGTCTCGCGGCCGATGCGCTCGGCGTCGAGCATGCGCACCAGATCGTCGACGCCGGTGACCGGGCGGCCGTCGATGGCGGCAATAATATCGCCTTCCCTGAGGCCGGCTTTGTCCGCCGGGCTGTTCTTCTCGACACTGCGCAGGCGCACCGCCGTGCTGCTCGATACTTGCGACAAAAGGGCTGCGCGGCGCGGCAGGTTGGTGGTATCGGCGGAAACGCCGATGAAGGCACGGCGCACGCGGCCGAAGCGGATGATTTCCGAGATGACGAAATTGGCCGTGTTGGAGGCAACCGCGAAGGCGATGCCTTGCGCACCGTGGATCATCGCGGTGTTAACGCCGATCACCTCGCCGGCCGAAGACACCAGCGGTCCGCCGGAATTGCCGGGGTTGAGCGCGGCGTCGGTCTGAATGACGTCGTCGATCAGCCGGCCGGTGGCGGCACGCATCGAGCGGCCGAGCGCTGAGACAACGCCGGTGGTGACGGTCCATTCGAAGCCGAGCGGGTTGCCGATGGCAATTGCAATCTGGCCGCGCCTCAACCGCTTGGAATCGCCAAGCGGCGCAACGTCGGCAAAGTTGCCGTCGGCGCGCACCAGCGCAATGTCGGTGTCGGGATCGCGGCCGAGCACGCGGCCTTCCCTGGAGGCGCCGTCCGGCATTGATACGCGCACGCTGCGCGCATCGCCGACGACGTGGAAGTTGGTGACGACCAGCCCGTCCGGCGCGATGACGAAGCCTGAGCCATGGCCGCCCGGGCCACCGACGCGCTCGATGCGGCAGACGGCGGGCCCGATACGGTCGACGGCGTCGGCGACCGTCGCCGAATAGGCGTCGAGAAGGCCATCGTCATATTGCAATTGCTGGGCGGGCAGGGCCATCTGAGGGCTCCGTTTTGAACAAGATGAACAATGCCTATATGTGCGGAGCGGCCAGACCGGCCGCGACCTGACCAGATGGCCAGTCAAACGCCCAACTAGCCGTCAGGCGAGTATCCGCCAACGCCCTGCCGGGCGATATCTGGGTCACGAAGAACCCAGGAGATAAATCATGAGCGATTTCAATCTGAGCACGTTTTCCGACGCCATTGCCGACATCGCGGCAGCCGCGGCCCCAGCGACGGCCAGCTTCGCGACGCATCACCGGACGTCAACTGCTTTCCACTGGCGGGACGGCTATTTCGTCACTGCCGAGGAGGCGGTCGAGGCCGGCGAGGAGATCGAGCTGACGTTTTCTTCGGGCGAAGCCGTCAAGTCCGAACTGGTCGGCCGCGACCCGTCCACCGGAACGGCCGTTTTGAAGCCGGCCGGCGCGCCGAGCGTGCCGTCGCTGGTAAAGGCGGATGCGGTGCGGCCGGGCAACCTGGCGGTCGTGGCGGGCAATAGCGACGGCACCTCGCTCGCTACCTTCGGCACGGTCGGCGAGGTCGGCCCGGCCTGGCGTTCAATGCGCGGCGGCACGATCGACCGGCGCATCAACCTTGCCGTCAATGCCGGCGGCCGTTTCGAGGGCGGCCCTGTGCTCGACGCCAAGGGCGGACTGATCGGCATGCTGCTGTTCGGGCCGCGCCGGCGGGCGCTGGTCATGCCTTACGAAACGATCGAACGGGCAGTCACGACGCTGCGCGAGAAGGGTCATGTGGCGCGCGGCTATCTTGGCGCCGGCCTGCATCCGGTCCGCAATGGTGATACACAGGGCGCCATGGTGATGAGCCTGGACGATAACGGGCCGGCGAAAGCAGCCGGTCTCAGCCTCGGCGACATCATCGTATCGTGGAACGCAGAGACGGTGCATGGCCCGCGCGAGCTGATCCGCAAGCTCGGGCCGGACAGCGCCGGTGCCTTGGTGACACTCGGCGTGGTGCGCGGCGGCGAGAACCGTGAGGTTTCCCTGACCATCGGTGAAAAGCCACTGAGCTGAGGGATAGATGGTAAGCGGTGAGGTCGCTGGCAGACGGCTGACGGTGCTGATCGCGCTCGGTGACGCCGAGCGCGCGCGAAGTCTGTCCGCCGTTCTCGCCGCGACCGATGATCTGCGGCCGGTTCTGGCGGGCGAAGCCGACGGGCGTGACGCGGCGGATGTCGCCATCGTCGATGATCATGGGGCGCAAGGCGGGCTCGTCGACGCGGCGATGCCTCGCGTGTTGCTATCGTCGCGAGCGGCCCGCGAACGGCCGGCCGATACAGTGTTTGCCGTGCTGCCCGTGCAAGCGGACGAATTGCTGATCGCCGCCGCCGCGCGGCTGGCGGCTGCGGGCTACCGGATTTCGCGTGACAGCCATGCTCTATCCGATCGGCATCACGATTTGACCTTCCACGACAGCGGCCGGTTCGAGGAGGAACCGGCCGACGAGCAGATCGTCCGGCCGATGCTTTCGCCGCGCGAAGGCGAGGTGCTGGCGCTGCTGGCCGAAGGCGCGCCCAACAAGGTCATCGCGCGGCGGCTGAACATCTCCGTGCACACGGCGAAGTTCCACGTCGCGGCGATCCTGACGAAGCTCGGTGCCGCCAACCGCACCGATGCGATTGCCATCGCCATGCGGCAGGGTCTGGTGCTGGTCTAGCTCTGATTGCCTCAAGGCCGACGCAGCGTAACCCGCATCCGGTGGGTTTGGCCTTGCGCGGCGCTTCTCGGCCGCGCAAGGATCGTCTCTTTTTGATGTTGCAGGGAGGCGCAAGGATGTCGCTCAAGGGAAAGACGCTTTTCATCTCCGGCGGGTCGCGCGGCATCGGCCTGGCGATTGCGTTGCGCGCCGCGCGCGACGGCGCCAATGTGACGATCGCGGCCAAGACCGCCGAGCCACATCCGAAGCTGCCCGGGACGATCTACACGGCGGCGCAGGAGATCGAGCAGGCCGGCGGCAAGGCGCTGCCGGTGCTGTGCGACATTCGGGATGAAGCACAGGTCGCCGAAGCCGTCGCCAAGACCGTGGAGAGGTTCGGCGGCATCGACATCTGCATCAACAACGCCAGTGCCATCCAACTCGCCGGCACGCTGGAGACTGATATGAAGCGCTACGATCTGATGCACCAGATCAATACGCGCGGCACTTTTCTCGTCTCCAAAATGTGCATTCCGCACTTGAGGTTGGCGGAAAATCCTCACATCCTGAATCTGGCGCCGCCGCTCGACATGAAGGCCAAGTGGTTCAAGAACCATGTCGCCTACACGATGGCGAAGTTCGGCATGTCGATGTGCACGCTGGGCATGAGCGCCGAGTTCGCCAGGGAAGGCATCGCGGTCAATTCGCTATGGCCGATCTCAACCATCGACACGGCGGCGGTGCGCAACCTCCTGGGCGGAGCGACGGTGGCGGCGATGAGCCGTTCGCCCGACATCATGGCCGATGCCGCACACGCTATCCTGGTCAGGCCCTCGCGCGAGGCAACCGGCAATTTCTACATCGACGAAGAAGTGCTGCGTGCGGAGGGCGTCAGCGATTTCTCGGCCTATGCGCCGGGCGCGACTGGCCCGCTCGCCGGCGACTTTTTTGTGCCGGACGAGGTGTTCGGCCGGACAGATACCAAAATCAAAGGTATCTACTGACCGAAAGTATCTAGCTACAGAAGTATCTCTCAAAAAGACCGGCACAGACGCGTGCTTATTCCTCGGCTTTCTTGGCTTTGCCAAGACCCATCAGCCGGTCGATATAGGCAAGCATCAGTGCCGAGAGAACGAAGGCCAGATGAATGACGGTCAGCCACATCAGCTGGTCGGTCGTGTAGGAGACCGAGTTCAGGAACACCTGCAAGAGGTGGATCGAGGAGATCGCTACGATTGTCGAGGCGACCTTGACCTTCAGCGAGCCGACATCGATCGTGCCCAGCCAATGCACCTTGCCGTCATTTTCATCGAAGCGGCTGACGAAGTTTTCGTAACCCGAGATGATCACCATCACCACCAGTGAGGCGACCAGCGCGGCATCGATGAGGCCGAGCATTTTCAGGATGGTGTCGGTGTCATCGAGCGTGAAGGCCACGGGAACGAACTCGAACAGCTTCTTGCCGAAGGACACGGCATAGATGGCAAGCGCCGCGCCCAGTCCGAGATAGAAGGCGACCAGCAGCCAGCGCGAGGCGAGAATGATCGATTCGATGGCGAGTTCGAGGCGCTTCATGCGGCGGTTCGGGCTCCGTTGTCGGAGTGCCGTATTTCGGGCAGGCTGCGGCGGTTTGCAAGGTTGCAAAAAAACGAAACCCCGCCGGGGAGGGGAACCGGCGGGGCTCGTGTGTCCCGCTGGAGTCGGGACAGGGCAGGGAACGCCCTTGCCAGAATCTGGGATGGGTAACCGCGCGTTTCAAGATTGATGACCGCGCGATTCAATAGTTGATCAAATCGCGCGGTTCACATTCCGGTTTATTGGGCGCTGGCCACCGGCGCCACCAGCGGGGTAATCCGGCGGATGGCGACGCGGCGGTTCTCGCGGTTGGGTCCCGACGTGTTGACCTTGAGATACTCCTCGCCATAGCCCTGCGTCGTCAGGTTCTCCGGCGGGATGCCAAACGCGTTGGTCAAGGCTTCGGCGACCGCCTCGGCGCGGCGGTCGGACAGAGCAAGGTTCGCTTCCAGTGTGCCGACAGCGTCGGTATGGCCCTCGATCAGGAAGCTCTCGGCCGGGTTTTTCTTCAGCAGCTTGTCCATGGCGTTGGCAACACCCTCCAGCTTCTGGACTTCGGTGTCGGAAATCGAGGCCGAACCGAATTCGAAGTTGAGCGTGTCGAGGTCGATGCGGCGGGCGATGTCGCGCACGCGGGCCGAGCGTTTGACCTCGTCGATCGAATAGAGGCGCTGGACCCTCTCGACCGGCGGACGTTCGAGGAAGGTGTAGTAGTCGTCCGGATCCTCGACCTCCTCGGAATCCAGAATGTATTCCTCCTGCGGGATGGTAAGGCGCATCGGCGGCAGGTCGTCGCCCGGGTCGCGCCAGTCTGCATCATAGTCATAGTTCCGCTCGTCAACATAGCTCAGCACATATTCGCGGCCGTCGGGCGCGATGCGTGAACGCTGGATGACGTCGCCGTAGCGGTTGCGGATAGTGACGATCCGGACACCATTGTCACGCTCGACGATTTCCCGGGTGCGATCGCCCGACAGGTCCTCATAATAGACATTCCTGGCGCCACGATGCATGCGCGGGGCATCGCTGCTTTCGACGAACGTCTGGTTGTTGAACTGGAGGATGACGCGGTCGCCGAATTCCCTGACGACGTTGGCACCCTGGGGACGCGGACGGCGGCGAACATCCTCGATGTCGGGCGCACGCTCGACACGCTTGCCCTTTTCCTCCGTCACCGGAACGATCTTTTCAGGCTTGATCGCCTGCTGGGCCGCCTTGTCGTCGGTAGGTGGCGGTCCCTCCTCGACCGGAGCCGGCTTCGGGGCTTCCACCTGGTTCTCGCCCTGCTGGGCGGGCTGGTTGCCCTGCTGCTTACCGGCATTTTGGCCGCGCTCTTTGCCACCCTTGCGCTTGCGCAAGACATCCTTCTGGCTGTCCAGAACAGGTGCCTCGTTCGGATTGGCCTGGGCTTCACCCTGGACCGGATTTTCACCCTGGACCGGCGCGGCCTGGCCAGTCGAAGGCTGTTCGCCGGTTGAGGGCTGTTGCTCTCCTGTCACCGGCTGTTCGCCGACAGGCCTCTTGCCACGTTTCTTGATCTTGTCCTGGGGCTGTTCGCCCTGGACGGGAGCGGCCTGCTGCTCGGTCGGAGCCGGTTGGGCCTGTGGGGTCGCTTCCTTATTGGTCGGCGCCGGCTGGCCTTCCGGCTCCGTGGCGGGTCCGGTCAATTCAGCAGGCTTCTTGCGCTTGCCCGGCTTTTGTCCCGGCTCGACAGTCGGAGCCTGTTCTGCCGGGGCGGCCTCGATCTGCTGGTTCTGTCTTTGCTTCTTCTTGCGCGGATTGACGTTGGGCTGGTTGTCGTTTGCCGGCGCTGCCTGCTCGGCCGGTTGTTCCGATGGGGCTGCTTCGATCTGCTGCTGATTGCGCCGCTTCTTGCGGGGCTGTTCGGTCTCGGCCGGAGCGATCTGCTCGGTGGGAGATTCCGTTTGCTGCTGCTGATTGCGCCGCTTCTTGCGGGGTTGCTCGGTCTCGGCCGGAGCGATCTGCTCGGTGGGAGCAGATTCCGTTTGCTGCTGTTGGTTGCGCCGCTTCTTGCGGGGCTGCTCGGTCTCGGCCGGAGCGATCTGCTCGGCCGGAGCGGATTCTGTTTGCTGCTGCTGATTGCGCCGCTTCTTGCGGGGTTGCTCGGTCTCGGCCGGAGCGATCTGCTCGGTGGGAGCGGATTCCGTTTGCTGCTGCTGGTCGCGCTTCTTCTTTTTGGGCTGCTCTGCCTGCTGGCTTTGCGCGCAGGCCTCCGCCGACTCGCCCTCGGCGCAATTCGATTGCACTGGGATGAGCGGCGCTGCGGTGCGTTGCACGGGGCTGAATGCGGCAGTGCCTTGCAGCGGGAACGCGCCTAACGGCGCGGACGCCATCAACAGGCCAAGCGCCGTGCCTGCCAGAATCCGTGGTTTCATCATAAACACTCCTTGTGGCGTCCCATCCCTGCCCAAACTTTCAGCAACCATGTTTGGTTCCTGTTTGTAGGTTCTAGCTGTGGCACAGGGCGATTGACCGGCGTTTTGAAGGCGACTTCATGTCATTCGTATGGTCCTGGCGTATGTTCCGGCGTATGGTCCCGGCGTATCGTTCGGACCAGGGTGCACGGTTACAGTGCTTGACCTTGAAGCGTCCGAGGGCCACATGCCGACGATGGAAAAGCCGTTCTGGAAAACCAAGACGCTCGAGGCGATGACCCCGGCCGAGTGGGAATCACTCTGCGACGGCTGCGGCAAATGCTGCCTGTCCAAACTCGAAGACGAGGACACCGGAGAGATATATTGGACCAGCGTCGGCTGCCGGCTGTTCGACGCTGGAAGCTGCCGCTGCTCCGACTATGCCAACCGGCTGGCGCGTGTTCCGGATTGCGTCGGGCTGACGCCGCAGAATGTGCGCACCATCAGCTGGCTGCCCAAGACCTGCGCTTACCGGCTGGTTGCCGAGGGTCGCGATCTCTATTGGTGGCACAGGCTGGTGTCGGGAAGCGACGAGACCGTGCACGAGGCCGGCATCTCGATGCGCGGCCGGGTCAGCGCCAGCGAGACCGACCTTGCCGAGCCGGACGACTATTTCGACCATATGCTCGCGGACGAGCCTTAGGATTTCCTCCGGTAACGAAGACCGGGGACCATGGCAAACGGTACGTTCCCCATTTGCCCTGCATAGAACGGTTCCAGAAACGCAGAGACTAAACGGCTGGCCAATTCTTGCCGCATGAACGGGGGATGAATAGCCGGTTCGCAAAAAATTCAGACAGGCAGGTGCATTCTCCTCCCATCGGTTCGACGAAAACGGGTGGAAACCCTCAACAAGGAGAGAAGACAATGTTCAACACCATCAAGACTGCGGCTCTTTCGGCTCTTGTCGGCCTTGGCACGCTTGCTGCCATCCCCGCTCATGCTGACAGCATCTATCTCGGCTTCGGCAACAACCAGGATCCGCGCGTCGGCGTCTATACCGGCGACGAGGATGATGGTTACTATCGCGAACACCGCCGTCATGGCGGCTGGCGCCGGTCCTGTTCGCCGGAGCGTGCCATCGACAAGGCCGAACGCATGGGCCTGCACCGCGCCCGCATCATCGACATCAACCGCCGCACGGTCAAGGTTGCCGGCCGCCAGTATGGCGATCG
Source organism: Mesorhizobium sp. M1329 (assembly GCF_040318035.1). NCBI lineage: Bacteria > Pseudomonadati > Pseudomonadota > Alphaproteobacteria > Hyphomicrobiales > Phyllobacteriaceae > Mesorhizobium > Mesorhizobium sp. M1329. The sequence goes on from NZ_JAMYLN010000015.1 coordinate 53,385, forward strand.
CGTCGTGATCGTATTCGCCAACGAGCGCGGCTGTCCGATCATCTATCGCTAAGCCCGTCGGAGCTTTGCGGCCGGCGATCTTTCAGCCGGTAGAGTAGCGGAGTCCCTTTCCGCCAGAACGGAAGGGCGCGGCTCGAAAACCCCGGAGGATCGATCCTCCGGGGTTTTTCATGCGATCGACGACTACTTCAGTTCGAAAGTCACCGTCACCTGCGCGGTGTAGGAATTTTCGCCGGCTTGCACCGGGACCGACGCGCCAGCGGCATCGAATGCCTTGGCGTTGATCGGCATCGGTGGCGGTGCGAAATTCTGGTCGGTGATTTCCAGGACCCGGCCGATGCCGACGCCCGCCGCTTCGGCCAGCGTCTTGGCCTTGGCCATCGCATTGGCGACGGCCTTCTTGCGGGCCTCGGTGACGGCTGCCACCGGATCGTCGTTGGAGAAGGAAATGCCGCCGCCCTGGTTGACGCCGAGCGACACCGCCTTGTCGAGAATGTCGCCGGTCTTGTCGATGTCGCGGATGCGCACCGACAGCGTGTTGGTCACCTGATAGGCGACAAGCTCGGCCTCCTGGCTGCCGTCGGGCTTGTTGGTGTAGTTATACCGCGGGTTGATCTGGAGGCCCGCGGTCTGCAGGTCGCGCTCCTTGATGCCGGACGATTTCATCGCAGCGATCACCGCGGCCATGGCGTCGTTATTGGCATCGAGCGCCGCACGTGCCGTTTTGGCTTCGCGCATGACGCTGAGCGTCAGCAGAGCCAGATCGGGTGCTATCGCCGCCTCGCCTTCACCGGTGACGACGATACGCGGTGGCGGTGGCGAATCGGCGCCGGCCGCGATCGCTGGAAATGCGATTGCGGCGGCAATCGCCAGGGGCAAAATACGTCTGGTCATGAAATCTCCTCGATCTGCGATCCCAAGACAGCCGAGTGGGGCGTCCGGTGGGCGACGTGCAATAGGTTATCAATTTGGGCTGATTTGGGCGATCTCTGCCAGCCCCTGGAACGTCTGCTCGGAAAGCCCCAGGGAAAGCCTTGTGCGGTTCAGGGAAAAACACTAATCCAGCGCCGTGGGGCCTGTAGCTCAATGGTTAGAGCCGGCGGCTCATAACCGCTTGGTTGGGGGTTCGAGTCCCTCCGGGCCCACCATTGGCTTTTGTGGCCGTTGATTTAATTGGATTTTTTGGCCATTTTTGTCCCACCTCTTTCAACCCCCTCAGAAAGTGGGACAATTTTGTTCTCTTTTCGATCGATAACCAGCAGGTATTTCGCCGCTCTCGCTACCTTCCGGCGACGCGCTTTCTTGATGTAGTGGTCGGGCTGCTGGTACGTAGTCCACCCATATATCGCCTTCAGCTGCTCGTGCGTCGCGCCGTTCTCAGCGGCGATCGTCGCGCCGGCCTTGCGAATTCCATGAGCACTGCAGTGCGGCAGCTCAGCTTGATCACACCACTGGCGCATCTTGTTGCCCAGACCGTTCTCCGAGAACGGGCGACCATACTCATTGACCAGGAAGGTCATCTGGTCGGAGGGCGTGTGCTCAAGTTCCGCCTCTAGTTCGGGCAGAAGCGGGAGCTCCACCAACACCGCATCCTTGTTACGACTGGTCTTCCCAGGCTTAATTCTGATCCACTTCTCCCACTGCTCGGTCTCCTCGTTGTAGACGAGCGTGATGTGCTGTCGACCGAAGATCGCGACGTCGGACAACCGCAGGCCAGTAAACATGAAGATCGAGAGCGCACGTCTGGCTGCGGTACCCAGCGGATGCCGCTTCTCATATTGAACGATCTCCGACACGTCCCATGGGTGCCAGCCGTCGCCGCTCTTTAGCCGTCTGATGCCGCGGGCGGGATTGGAGTCGACGCCCGGAATCTCTGTGTCCTTTGCCCACTCAAACATCGCGCTGATGGCTTTTACGATATTGTTTGCCGCGCCAAGGGCGTCGAGCCTGGTGTCCCTGATCTCCTTAACATGAGACCGTTTCATACCGGCGAATGGCAGAGATCCCTTGGTGGGATACTGAGGATCCGGGTCACCTTCGAGGGGATGAGGTAATTCGCATACGCGCTCCAGAATTGCTCGTCGGCGCGCCATAGTGTCTTGGGTGATTTCCGTGCCGCCCCGACGGTAATACTCCTGGCAAAGCCACAGCAACGTGCCTTTCTTCGCTGGCTCGGAAGGCTTGGGGAGGCGCCGGCAAATCTCGGGAAGAGTGCCGGGCCGAACATAAGTGACCTCGGCGCGCGCGCACCGCAGTTCCTCGAGGAACTCGTCGCTGCCGGTCGGTTCACGGAGCCGGACCTTCTTCCGACCCGGTGCGCGAAAATAGTACCGATCATTGCCGTGGCGATCAGTGTCCTTCACTACGCCCTTAAGATCGATTTTCACGGGCTCATCCGTCATGTTCGTGGTTTTCGATCCCAAGGATTGTCTAGTGGCGGCGAATCTTCGTCAAGCTTTGGTGCTCCTCCGATTTGGCGGTGAGGGAGCTTTCGAAAGGCCAATACAAGTTCCTCGACGTCCCAAACAATGCGCCCCTTGCTCGGCATTCGTGGCTGCGGCATCCGGCCGTCCTGGACCATTTCATCAAAGGTCGTTGAGCTTACGCCGATGAACGTCGCAGCCTGCTCGCGATTGATTCCTACCGGCGGGAGCGAGGGCGGCAAGACGCTCGGGGTGCGTAGCATCGGTTTAGCGCGTTGAAAGCGCGTTTTTGACGCCTGCCTGTCTTCCTATGTACCTGTCCGAATATTGCAGACGCTCAATCATGTCCTAGCTCTGTGCTTGCAGGCTCACCCTAGGTCTCCAGACCTAGGATCGCTCAAGACACCGGACTCTTTTCCAGCCTTTGTGTACGATGATGGGTATCTTAATGCGCTCGAGGCCAAGAACTGAATGGTCGGCGACTTGGAAGGGCAAAATGACCGCGGAACCACGAATCTGAGTCAGAGGCGGAATCCAACTGAGGAAAGTATGGCTGTGTTTTCAGACGGTTATGACTCTCATGCATGCGTAACAACCAACAAGAATACAAATAAAATATTTCTGTGGATTACTTTCATTCCTCATGGAATGCGCGACTGATTTGGTCCGACAGCGGCTTCACAAAATAAGAAAGCGCCGTACGCTCGCCCGTCTGGATCATCGCTTCGGCCGGCATGCCGGGCACGAGCGTCAGGTCCTTGAGCTTCGTCAGTTCCGCATGCGGAACCGACAGACGCACCAGGTAATACGAAACGCCGTTTTTTTCGTCCGTCGCCAGATCGGCTGCGATCCGGCTGACATATCCGTTCAATACCGGCGTGGTCCTCAGATTGAAGGCTGACATCCGCAGCACGGCCTTGTGACCAAGCTGGATTTGGTCGATGTCCTTCGGGGTGATTCGTGCTTCAAGCGCAAGATCGTCGCCTTCCGGCACGATTAGCATAATCGGATCGGCGGGCGTGATCACTCCTCCGACCGTATGAACTGCGAGTTGTTGAATGGCGCCTGACTGCGGCGCGACAATATCGATCCGTCGCAGTTCCTGTTCAGCCGCCACCTTGCGCTCAACATACTCCCCAACCTGCGCCTGAACCTCTCTGAGCTCCTGGCCGACTTCCGTCTTGAAATCCGGATCGATCTGCAGGATCTGCAGGCGCGTTTCGGCTATGCGGGCTGCCGTCTGTGCCTGATGTGCAATCTTCTCACCGCGTTCGCCGCCGAAAGTGGCAACCTGCGTCTTCAGGCTGTTCAAGCGTTGGTCCGAGACAATGCCTTGGTCGCGCAGCCCACTCAGGGCAGCAATTTCCTTTTGGAGAATCTCGGTGCTTTTCTCAGAAGCGATTTCCTGCGCCTTGAGCCCCTCGATCTCGTGCTCATATTGAGTGATGCGTTCCGCTAGCTGCGCCTGCCTTCCGTCGCGGGATTGTCTGCGGAATTCGAACAGCCGCGTCTCGCCATGTACTGCCGAAGCTACGTCCGGAACATCTCTGCGGGCGAGCAGCCAGTCCGGGAAGGCGATCTCCGCCAGATCGTCACGCTCAGCTTCCAGTCGTGCCAGGTTGGCGGCCAGCTCATCGAGCCGCTTGGTGACTACAGCGAGAGTGGCGCGCGTCTGGGTGGCGTCGAGCCGCATGAGGATGTCGCCGGCTTTTACTTTATCACCTTCGCTCACCAGGATTTCTCCCACCACCCCGCCCGTCGGGTGCTGCACCTTCTTCACATAGGAATCGACGACAAAGTGTCCGGACGCGACAACCGCACCGGAGAGATTCGTGAAGGCCGCCCAGGCTCCGGCTCCTCCAACAAAGATCACGCTCGCCAGAAGGCCCGCCACCAGGTGCCGGCGAATGGAGCTGGAAACGTCATTATTCTGATGAATGCCGGCCACCGGGATCCTCCATGTCAGCGCGCTCTCCCACGTTATCCTCTGTAGACTCGATGGCCTTGACGCCAGCGCCTGGTGCCATCGCTGCCCTCTTCAAGACTTTGGAAAGCGCTTCATCACGCGCACCGAATGCTCGCTGCCGTCCACCTTCCATGACCAACACAAAATCCACGGCGCGGATGGCGCTCGGCCGATGGGCGACGACAACCGCAATGCCCTTGCGCCCGCGCACGGAGGCGATCGCCTTGACGACCGCAGCCTCGCCTTCCGCATCGAGATTGGCATTGGGTTCATCCAGCACAACAAGGAAAGGGTCTCGATAAAGAGCACGGGCAAGACCGATACGCTGGCGCTGCCCGGCGGAAAGTGCCGATCCGGCCTCACCAATCGGAGTTTCGTAGCCGTGCTCAAATCGGAGGATCAGTTCGTGCGTGCCCGCTGCTTTCGCCGCGGTGACAATAGCCTCAGGGTCAGGATTATCTTCAAAACGAGCGATGTTTTCGGCAATGGTGCCGTCGAATAGTTCAACACCTTGCGGCAAATAGCCGATATGACGGCCTAGCGCTTCCCGGTCCCATTGATCGAGGCTTGCGCTGTCGATGCGAACCTTTCCGGCGACCGGCGCCCATGCGCCGACGATGGCGCGCGAGAGTGTCGACTTGCCCGAACCCGATGCACCGATGATCCCGAGTGCGCTTCCCGCCTGAACGGCAAACGCAAGGCCGGTCACGGTCGGCTTCCTTTCGCCGGGCGGAACGATTGTCACGCCTTCGAGGCGGAGTTCGCGTTCAGGTGCAGGCATTGGCATAACAGGAGCGGTTTCAGGAACCTTTCCCAAGAGGTCCTCCAGCCGCGCCCAACCCTGGCGCGCCATGAGGAAGGGTTTCCAGCTTGAAATGGCCAGATCGACCGGAGCCAGCGCACGCCCCATCATGATCGAACTGGCAATCATGACCCCGGCCGTAGCCTCCTGCCTGATGACAAGGTACGCGCCGACGGCAAGAATGGCCGATTGCAGCAGCACGCGCAACGACTTTGCAATGCCACCCAGCCCACCTGCCACGTCCCCAGCTTTCCGGTTGGCGGCCAGATACTCGGCATTGGCCTTGTGCCATCGGGCAGCGATCCGCTTTCCGAGACCGAGAGCTTGCACGACCTCGGCATTGCAACGCGCTGCTTGCAGTAGGCCATTGCGCACCATGTCGTGGGCAATGGTCTCGCGTATCGGCCGTTGCGAGAGAGTGTTGGTAAGAAGTGTCAGAGATGTGAGACCGATCGCCCCGATAAGTGCCGTCATGCCGATCCAGAAATGAAGGAGGAAGCAAATGGCAAGATAAAGCAGCATCCATGGCAGATCGAAGAACGCTGTCGGACCGTTTCCACCTAAGAATCCGCGAATATTGTCGAGGTCGCGAAGCGGCTGCAAGCCGTCGCCCGGCATGCGCGTTAAAAGCGGAAGGCGAACGATCGCATCGTGAACGCGTCCGGAAAACTGTTCATCGAAACGCTCGCCAATCCGCAGCAGCACGCGGGCGCGCAAAACGTCGAGCAGGCATTGGAACGCATAAAGCCCTGCAGCAAGCACGACGAGCCCCACTAGCGTCGATACGCTGCCACTTGCCAGAACGCGGTCGTAGACCTGAAGCATGAACAGCGGCGAGATCAGCGCAAGCACGTTGACCACGCCGCTGATCAACAGAATTCCCCAAATAGCGGAAGTCAGAGGGAAAGGTCTCAAAGCTGAATCCTTCAAGGAATGGTTACTCACGTAGGTCTCCGTGAGGATCTGGCGACCCAGCTCCCTATATTGCTCCCCGAGCGGCAACCGACTGCATCCGCTCGCTGATTCAGGATCAGTGCTCCCGCCGAATGTGTTTGGTTTGGCATCTAATGGAGCGGGTCAACAACAACACCGTCCGGCTGAAGGTTTGGAAGGGCAACGTCATCGTGGCCGGCCGCAAGGGCCCGAACAGGCTTCCGCCTCCACGCCTTCAGGGAGATTTCGGTGTACGACCAGCGCGACGTGCAGGGCTTCGTCAAGCTGTACACGCTGCGACTGCTCCCGGGCGCCCCGGCCCATCGCAAGTAGCGGAAACGGAAAGCGCCCGCCCAGGGGGGCGGGGCGCTGTTCCGTATGGGTTTTCTGGATCAAACGAAGGTGAAGTCCGACGCGGTCAGGCCTAGGTCGGCCACGGTGACCACACCGCCCAGGTGGGCGAACTCATGCGCGCTGTTGTCGGCGGTGACATAGGCCAGAGTTGCGACTCTGTCGGTGTAGCTGCTTTGGTAGACAATGATGTCGCCGGCGTGCTCGCCGGAGATCGCACTCGCGGCTTCAGAAGCAGAGTTGAAAGATTCGCCAGTGATTACCACGACGTGTTCGCCGTTCGCACCCGAGGCCGCACCACTGTAGAAGCTGCTCACCGGGTAGCCGGACTGTATGCTGGCGTTGTTGACGAAGTTCGCGCCAAAACCGTCGTTGTAGAGGCCCACCGCATCGAAGGCGAACTTGTCCTCCGCCGGGTTGAAATCGGTGATAGTGGTAATGTCCGGCTTCGACCCGACACTCGGGTCGACCCCAGGCACCGGATTGTGGAACTGGAACACGAACGTGTCATTGTCGGTGCCCCCGGTCAACCTATCCTGGCCGTCACCCACGTAGAGGACATCCTGGCCGGGACCGCCGCTGAGCCTGTCATTGTCCTCACCGGAGATGCGCGCGTTGAAGCGGCCGTTGTCGCCGGAGAGATCGTCCCAGCCATCTCCGCCGAAGATGCGGTCGTTACCCTTGCCGCCAATGGCTCGGTCACTGCCCTGGCCAGCCGAGATCTCGTCGTTGCCGGCACGACCGTCAATCCAGTCATTGCCCTGGAAACCCTCCATCCAATCTTCAAGCTCGGTGCCGAGGAGTGTTTCGGAATCCGGGCCACCCTCGATAATCTTTGCCATCAAAAATACTCCTAATGATGCACCCTGCCTGACGCGTTTCATATTCCTCATCGGATAATTAGAGAAATCGATTGCTTGGATAGACACACATTTACGAGATGGATGCACTCACGTTCACTTCGCCCTTCTGCTGAGCAGTTGCGGGCTCGCTGGCGGCCGGGAAGCTGGTCGCCCAAGCAATCGATCTGAAGATTCGACACTCAAACCGGACCAGGACAACACTTCGTAACGGGGCCGTCCTGGTTGGGCCCCAAACGTCTCTCTGTTTGCTCGACGCCGGCATACCCGCACCGTGAGCGCTGGACGAGGACAAGTTCCGCTGGCGGAGAACGGCGTGATCGGCTTGCCGCGCCGAAACTGATGGCGCTCGTCGAAGGCATGGACTGGACACGCGTTCGAGCCGAACGGCGACGGCGTCCGGCCGGAAGGCGGTGGCGAAGTGACTCAGGCGCAAAAGGCGGGCCTCAGGCCGTGCAAAATAAGCTCCTGTCGGCGTCATGACGAGAAGCGCTTCGGCCCGTCCCCACGAAATCGATCCGCTCAAGGCGATGTTCGTCGCCATGGCGGCGGAGAAGGCCGAACTGCAACAACTCCGGAGCGAAACACTCAAGGCCGAGATCGTCCGGATGGCGACACTCAACGAGCGTGCCCAGGAGAGGATCGCCGACCTTCATGGGATCGTCAAGCAGCTGGAGCGCGCCGCTTCGGTCGCAGCTCCGAGAAGCTCGAACGTGCCCAGCAGGCCTTCGCCTTCGAAATCCAGACCGGGCTCGGCGCGATTGAGTCCGAGCTCGAGGCCGCAAGACCGACAGGCGAGCCGCGACGTGCTGCGCGACCGCGCAAGGCGTTCCCGGCGCATCTGGAGCGGGTCGAGATCGTCATCCAGCCCGAGCCATGGCGGAAGAAGCGCTCCCGCAGCCAATCGTCCAGTCCGTCAAACGCGGTCGGCCGCACAGGCTTGCGAAACGGAACAGTCCCGCCCTCGCTTAGATACCGAGGCACCGTGTTGCGAGCGCACCCGAATTCGTTCGCCCGTCGGTTCCCCAGCCAAGCTCATGCAGCGGCAGCATCGCTGCCACCTCTTCAGGTGAAGGATCTGCTCTCCCTGCATCGTTCTCGACAATGCAGGAATCGCCCAATCCCAATCGCCATCCATGCCTCCTCTCATAACCGAGGGGTCGTCGGCCGACAACTGAGACGTCCGGTGCTCTTAGGCGGGGTAATCATACGAGATGCCTCCTGCAACATCATTTCCCGCATCCATAGGCTTGCCGGATCATTATTGTGAAACGCAGGCCATTGGACGGCCTCCGTGAATGCGGCAGGAAGTGGCGGCGGAAGTTCGACAATCCGCAGGGGTGTTGTTTTTGCGAAATGCTGCGCCAGCCGTAAGGGCATTGTCCCGATGCGGTTGGTGCCTGATAGAAGGGGCGGGATCATGCTAAAGCCCTGTACGACGACCTCGATACGTCTCTCGAAACCGTTCTCGAGCAAATACCATTCCTCGATGGAGGGCTGCCGGGTGTCCCCGAATTTAAGCACAACCTGCCCCATCGACAAGTATCGGTCGAATGTAAGTGGCTCTGACAGCTGCTTGTTCGTGCCGCAGCCTACGCATACGAGTATATCTTCGAACAGGGCTGCGCGAGGATGTTTCGACATGAACACTTCCGGCATAATCAGAAAATCAACGTCGCCGCGCCGGAGAAGCTCCTCGGGGTCGTCGGAAATAAGCAGACATTCGAAGCGGACGGCGGGAGCTTCCCGCGCAGCACGCTTTACGATCTTCTTAAAAAATACGAGTGTGAGGTAATCGGAAAGGATGATGCGGAAGCGACGATCCGATCGGGCCGGGTTAAAGGCGTCCCAGGAAATAATCGACAGCTGGATGTGCAGCAATGCCTCCCGGACTGCTGTGGCGAGCCCCTCCGCGCGCGGTGTCAAAATGAGTTCGCGGCCGTTCATCGTAAATAGCTCATCGCTGAAATAGGCGCGTAACCGACCGACGGCGGCGCTCATGGCCGGCTGACTCAGGTTAATACTGCGGGCCGCGGCGGTGACTTTACGCTCCCTGATCAAAGCGTCCAGCACAACCAGGAGATTTAGATCGAGTCCCTTAAAACGCATGTATTGACCTATCCGACGCGTGGATGGGTATCGCCCAAAGAATCAATTTTACGAATGGTAAGTGCGTCAACGCATCAGCCGACGACGAAATAGAGCAACCGATAGGAAGAACGGCAAAACCGTGTATATGCAAAGCGCGCCGATATGCAGGCCCATGCTGCCGGCCGGACGGCCAAGCATCGCCGGACGAATGAGGTCAATTGCATGTGCGAGCGGCAACAAGGAGGCGACGTCCTGAAAAGCGCCGGGCAATTGGTTGACCGGAAACATCGCGCCGCAAAGGAACAGCATGGGTGTTACAACAAGCGTATTATAAAATATGAAATATTCATAACTGGGCGCAAGCGCCGTGACGACCATCGCTAGACTCGCGAAGGCGAGGCCACTGAGAGCGATGACTGGCAGCAAGCAGAGGATGGATGGCCACGATGTGTAGCCGAGCGTGGTGGCAACAATAGTGATTGCTGTGCCCGCCATCAGGGCCTTGGTGGCTGCCCACGCCAATTCGCCGAGTAAGATATCGCCGAGCGTCAGCTGAGTGCATAGCATTCCTTCCCAGGTGCGCTGGTTGTCCATGCGGCCGAAACTCCCGTAAACCGTTTCAGCAGTGGCCGATGCCATCGCGCTTGTGGCAACCATGCCAGCCGCGAGAAACGCAATGTACGAAGTGCCCTCAACAGGACCTATCATTGTTCCGATGCCAAAGCCGAGACCGAACAGATAGATCATCGGATCGGCGAGGTTGCCGAGAACCGATGCAAGCCCGATTTTCTTCCATCCAAGATAGTTGCGGCGCCAAACCGCGACCCAATTCCACGCATTGGCGGGCATGGCCGCCGCATAACGTTCGCCCATTGTTCAGTCCTCCATCTCGCGCCCGGTTAGCCGCAAGAACACATCCTCGAGATTGGGGGGACGCTGCAGAAGGCGCAGACCGGCGCGCCCGCGTAGCTGCACCAGCACCTGCTCCGGATCGGGTGCATAGCAAAAAAGCGTCTCACCGCTCACCTCGATGCGCTGTGCGTACGGCCGGATCAGCGCACCCAGTTCATGCGGATTGCCGCCGTAGACCTCGACCACGTCACAGCCGATCTGCTCGTCAATGAGTGCGGACGGGCGGCCTTCGGCGATCTTGCGCCCCTCCTCCATAACGCACAGCCGATCGCACAGCCGCTCGGCCTCTTCCATGAAATGGGTAGTCAAAAGAATAGTCTTGCCCCGCGCCAGCAGCGATCGCAGCCGTTCCCAGATCAGGTGGCGGGCCTGCGGATCGAGGCCGGTGGTCGGCTCGTCCATCACCAGCAAGTGCGGGTCATTGATCAGCGCACGCGCGAGCGTCAGGCGCCGCTTCATGCCGCCGGACAGTTCGGCGACGCGCGCATCCGCTTTGTTCTCGAGGCGGGCGAACTCAAGCAGCGACGGTATGACCGCTTCGATCTGGCGTCTGCTCATCCGGAAGTAGCGCCCGAACACCAACAGGTTCTCGCGTACAGTGAACGCGGTATCAAGATTGTCGAACTGCGGGACCACGCCGATGCGCATACGTGCCAAACGCGCGCGCGCCGGCACTGGAGCGCCGAGCACAGTAATCTTCCCCGCATCAGGCGATGTCATGCCGAGGACCATACGCGCAATCGTGCTTTTGCCCGCACCGTTCGGTCCCAAGAGCCCGAAGCATTCCCCCGCCGCAACGCGGAACGACAGTCTGTCGACAACGAGCTTGTCATAAGTTTTGCTTACGTCAGTAAGATCGATCGCTACCATGGACATGGGTTCATTTTACCGAGAGGGACGCCAAGACTGGCGGTTGCTTGGTTGCCTGCCGGACCTGAAACTGTGACTCGTCTTCGCCATCCCAGCCGTCGATAACGAACTGATCGACATCACAAGGATTTAGCCCCTGTTCCGCCAAAGCGGCGACAATTACGTCGAGATTATCGATGGTTTGATAACGCGGATTGTTGTGCCGCTTTTCCTGCTCAACGCAGAAGACGAGCCGTCCATCCTCGACAAGGGCGATCGCCCCATCATGGGTCAGCTTGGTACCACAGATGCGCATAGTGTCTCCACGTTAACGGCGATAGATTCGATTCATCAGGAAGCGGAAAGCGGGTTCCGGAAACGGACGAGCAAGCAGTCTTCGTTGACCGACTCGCCCCGACACTCAAGACGCTCTACCTCGATCAACGTTTCGTTCAGCATGGCGATGACCGGCTCAGCACCAGCGGCGTGACCCCAGCGACGGCAATTAGCATCCCTTGCCGATCCGAAGATCAGATGCCCGCCTGGCGCAAGCACCCGCACCAGGTTTTTGACGGCCGCGCGCATCTCGGCTATGTCTTCGAGGTAGTATAGGACCTCCGCCACAACGATCAGGTCAAACAACTCGTCGGTCGAAAACTGTTGAACATCGGAGACTATCCAGTTGATGCGCGACGGCTCCTTTATCCGTTGACGTGCTCGAGCAATCGCTTGCGCCACCACATCGATGACGGTGAGCCCTTGGCAGTTGGGAGCTAGTTTTTCCGTGAATGCGCCGGCAGCGCACCCGACTTCGAGGGCATTTGTAATGGAGCCTTGGGCAAGCGCCAGCTGGAGCATTTGCGTGTGGCGCTCCCGCTCGAACGGATTGCCGTCGAGGCGCCACGGATCGTCTGCGGCCAATTCCCGATCGAGCAACTGATGATTCATGTTCTGGGTCAAACTCGTCCACCTCTCGTCCACCTAGGTAATTAGCGATCACTCGTCGCCGCAGATGTTGCTCGACAGCGCTAATCCCGAAGAATCCGCGCAAGATTGAGCCTGCGAAGCGGAGCCGCATGCGGTGAGAATTCTGCCCTGCTTGATCCAGTGATCGGAGTTTGGGTGGGGGTCTGTTTTCCCCCAGTGTTCGATGTAGCGACAGCAGAGCTTCGCGACAGCCAATCGCTATTGCTCAATGTACACAGCGCGTAGGCCTTCAAGGGAAGTAAGAGAAAGATGTTGATGAACGTGTGCAGGGAAAAGCCCAGAAATCGAAACTGTCGAGCACGAAATGCTACCACGCTGCATCGGAGCATGGTCATGGACACAATCATCAGTCCTGTCCACCAAGGCACAGTGCCTGTCAGTGCGAAATGTGCGAGGCCCGTTAGTACCGATAGGGCGAGGAGTAGCGGCCCGAGATTCTGTCCGACCACGTCCAACGTGAGATAGCTATTGAGGCCGGGCAGCAAGCGCAGCCCAAGCAGCGTGTCCCGGAATGTGCTTCGTGCCCAACGGAGTTGTTGGCGCAGATACGGTCCGAGTCTGTTCGGAACGACTGTGGCCGCGATGGCGCCCGGAACGTACTCGGTTCGAAAGCCTGCTTTCAGCATGAGGATAGTGAGATGGCGATCCTCCCCGAAGTCGCTTGGCTTGCCCCGAAAAAATTGCGACTCGTACTGGTCCAGTAACAAAAGGAGCGCAGACCGGCGGTACATGGCACATGGGCCGCAACAGCACATAACGGCACCGAAGCGAGCCTGTGCCGCGCGCTCCTCGTTGCAAGCCAGCCAGTACTCCATGTCTATCAGCCTTGTCAGCCAGCTCTCGCTCCGGTTACTGGCAATCAACTGACCCATGACTGCGCCGACCGCTGGATCTCGCATCTTCGGTACAAGCTTGGTGATGACGTCGGACGCGAGTATCGTGTCTGAATCAACGTTAAGCACCAAATCCCCGGATGAGCGGCGTATCGCGGCGATCTGCGCCTTGCGCTTTCCAACATTCTCGGGAAGCAAAATGATGTCGAACCTAGGGTCGCGCGCGTAGGTTTCGTGGACAGTTCCTACGGCTTCGCGATTTCCAGAACCGTCATCAACCACATAGACCCGAAGTCTTCCGGCGTATTCTTGGTCTGCAATGGACGCCAGGCACTCTGAAAGCGTGCGCGGATCCTCGTTGAAGCAGGGGACGATGACATCCACGCTGGGCAGTTGATCGGAGCCGACGAGATCCTCCAACGCCGATGAGTCGTTTGTCGGCAGAGCATAAATCCCCTGCATGCTCTTATAAGCAGTCGAGAGCAGTGCATAAAGCGAAATGGCCACAGTGCTGGTTGTACCAAGAAGAGTCATGGGATCTCGTTTGTTCAGTGATGTTGAGGAAGTGAGCGGATTACAAATCCGCGCTCATGAAGTGCTGGAATCAGACGGGACAGCGCCGTGACCGTCTGGTCGCGCAGACCGGCGTGAGCGCCCTGGCTCAACTCGCCGGGAGGGCATCCGTCGTGCAAGAGTACGATTGCGCCCGGCCGGACAGAGGCGAGCACGGTATCGATAATCGCGTCGACCCCAGGGCGAGACCAATCTCGAGGGTCGACGGACCAATGGAGGGCCGTCAGCCCGGCGATCTGTGACGCTGTGAAGATTTCTTCGCTCCAGGCGCCGTAGGGCGCGCGAATATAGCGCACCGAGGCCTGAGGGCACGCCCTCATGATGGCGCCGTTCGCTTCAAAAATCTCACGTTGCACTTCGCCGAAGCCGCATTTGTACAGATCCGGATGAGTCATCGTGTGGTTGCCTAGCTCGTGCCCTTCTGCAAACATTCGTTGGATTAGATCCGGGTGCTCTAAGGCGTAGGCGCCGATGACGAAGAAAGTCGCCGGCACCCGCTGCTCTGCCAACACATCCAGAATCTCCGGTGTGAAAAGTGGATTGGGACCGTCGTCAAACGTCAGATAAACGCTGCGACGGCCGGTGCCGTCAGAGCACTCACGGCGCACTTCGTACAAGCAATCGGGACGGCTCATAGCTCTGGTCCGTTCCGATCGATCATCGTGCCCGTGGGCCATTCGCTGATCGGCCGTCCAACTGCCAGAACAATGGTGAGTGCGTCATCGATGCGTGTGGGCGGCAGGTCGAGGCGCGCCTCTGGTCGGGTGGAGCGCACGCGAATTCCCGACAAAACGGCCAAAGGGCTGTATCGCCGCCCGAACCTCTCAACATGATTCCGCAGCGCGTCCCGGACGGTTCCGAAAGCGAATGGAACGCCAAGCTCCTGCAGTATTGGAAGCATGACATGGATTGAATGGGCGATTCCGAGACCCTCAAGATCCGGACGTACCCCGTACAGGCCCAGCTCAGCCACCAACAGATCGACCGCGTCAACCTTGATGAAACGACGCAGTATGCCCATGTGAGCCGCTACACCGCTCGAATCATAGGCGATTGCGCGGAGTTCAGGCCTGGCTCCGGCCCAGCTTCGACTACCTTCGAACGGTTCTGCGTTGGACGCCCCAGTCGGCCCGTAGGTATTACGAAAGAACTGGGCGAGCTCGACGTGGTCCGAGAGCTGCAACTCGTTTTCCCAGCACAATTTCCACTGCACCTGAGGGCGCATTCAGGACCTCTCTTCAAAATAGTTTCTTGCGGGCCGCATTACCCGGCCAAAGCGGCGGCGTTGTTGGCTGCACTCAACCGTTGTCGTTAGCGACGGTGAGCCAGCCGGTGGGGGCTCGCCAATGAGCTCTCTCGATGTTCCCGCCCGTGTGGCGGCGCCGTCGATTTGAGCTTGACGTCGGTCATTTACGTTCCTCTAATGCATGGTTCGTAAATTCGTAAAATTGATTGTTTAGATGATGCCCATCCACGCGCTGGATAGATCAGGATATGCGGTTTAAGGGGCTGGATTTGAATCTCCTCGTTGTGCTGGACGCTCTGATCAGGGAGCGTAAAGTCACTGCCGCGGCCAACAGTATTAACCTGAGCCAGCCGGCCATGAGCGCCGCCGTCGCTCGGTTACGCGCCTACTTCAGCAATGAGCTATTTACGATGAACGGCCGCGAGCTCATTTTGACACCGCGCGCGGAGGGGCTTGCCCCAGCAGTCCGGGACGCATTGCTGCACATCCAGCTATCGATTATTTCCTCCGACGCCTTTAACCCAGCCCAATCGGATCGTCTCTTCCGAATCATGCTTTCCGATTACCTCACGCTCGTGCTTTTTAAGAGGATCGTAGAGCGTACTGCGCGGGAAGCTCCCGCCGTCCGCTTCGAATGTCTGCCTATTTGCGACGACCCCGAGGAGCTTCTCCGGCGCGGCGACGTTGATTTTCTGATTATGCCGGAAGTGTTCATGTCGAAACATCCTCGCGCAGCCCTGTTCGAAGATATGCTCGTATGCGTAGGCTGCGGCACGAACAAGCAGCTGTCAGAGCCACTTACATTCGAGCGATACTTGTCGATGGGGCATGTCGTGCTCAAATTCAGGCACACCCGGCAGCCCACCATGGAGGAGTGGTATTTGCTCGAGCACGGTTTCGAGAGACGTATCGAGGTCGTCGTACAGGGCTTTAGCCTGATCGCGCCCGTCATATCAGGCACCAACCGCATCGGGACCATGCCCTTACGGCTGGCGCAGCATTTCGCAAAAACAACACCCCTGCGGATTGTCGGACTTCCGCCGCCACTTCCTCATCCCGCATTCACGGAGGCCGTCCAATGGCCCGCACTTCACAATACTGATCCGGCAAGCCTGTGGATGCGGGAAATGATGTTGCAGGAGGCATCTCGCCTGGCGCCTTTGCTTGAAAGCTATTGAGCGTCTCGGGCTTCCTGGAGGCGGTCGCGATCGCGTAGGAGCGGTTGCCATTCGGGCGTCAGGCCTTTGGCTCGGCAGAGCGGCGCAGTTCCTTGGAGTACGAGGGCCAGGAACGAGCAGAACACATGCCCGGGTTGGTGCTGAGTTGACTGCCGCCTCCGATTTCGCGTGCGAAGTCCCAGAAGATGTCTAGCCCCACTCAAATGCCAACTTTGCCGGCCTTGCCGTGGCTTTTCACGCGCGGCCAGGCGAGGAGATGCCGGTCGACGAGGTCAATCCCAATGGACTGTGCCGGCCTCGCTCGGCTACTGGCGTAAGGCATCCTTGACGACACCGCCCTGCACCGACAACGTCGAGATGTTGGCAATGAAGCCGGTCGCGATTGACGCTGCGGATGTAGGCAATTTACCTCGCGCTTCCGCCTGAACGCGTGGCCGATCCGTTCACCCAATTGGCGCTTCATCCTGGGCCGCGGCTGAGGCCTGTGGGGTGCGGCTACCCCGCGTGGATGGGATCATCAATCAACTTTCTCTCATTTATGAAAGGAAACTTCCCCGCTTACGATAGAAGCCATCAGTTTCATATATTTTCCGGCAGATGAATGTCGAAGGGCAGAAATGTCTGTCCTGGTGTTTCAGCAGTGCCGGTCTCGATAGCCCGCGTCATCAGCGTTATCAGCTCCTGGGAAAGCCGGCGCATTGGCGTGGCGACCGCCATCGTGATGATGTTATCTGCGAGTGCCGCCCGAGATTCCGGCGTGATTTCATTCACGATCGCGACGAGATCGCGACTTTTGCCCTCTTCCCGGACCGCGGAGATGGCGCCCTCCATGCCGCCCCCGGCGACATAGAAGCCGACGAGCTCGGGTTCCCGCTGCATGAGATCAAGCGTTGCCTCGTAGGTGACCTGCCGTTTCTCCAGGTTCACAAGCGGATCGAGCACCTCGAACGTCGGCGCGTTCTCACGGCAATAGGAGCGAAAGCCGACGTCACGGAGCTCGTGCCCCTGGAAACGATGGCTACCGACAAACACCGCCACCTTGCCGGGCCGTTTTGCGACCTTGGACACCATCCAAGCGGCCGTGCGCCCCACCTTGCGGTTGTTGAGGCCGATATAGCCCTGTCGCACGCCGGCGGCGAAGTCGGAAAGCAGCGAGAAAACCGGAATGCCTTTGGCCTTGAGGTCCTCAACCGCTGCTGTAATCTTTGGGTGGTCCGGTGCCACCATCGCGATCGCATGGCAGCGTGCGCCCAAATCCTTGAGCGGTGCGATTAGGTCGCTCGGCATATGTGACGGGGCGAATTGGATGAGCGGAATGCCGTGGAAGGACTGGGCCAAATTGACCGACGCTTCGACCTCGCGCGCAAAGTCTTGGTAGAAATGCTGGGCCGGTTTTCTCAAGATGAAGCCCAGACGGTAGCACGGTAGGTCTCGCCGCAAGCGCTGCTTGATGAGCCCGGCAGCATGATA
This sequence comes from Mesorhizobium sp. M1329, assembly GCF_040318035.1. Classification (NCBI taxonomy): domain Bacteria; kingdom Pseudomonadati; phylum Pseudomonadota; class Alphaproteobacteria; order Hyphomicrobiales; family Phyllobacteriaceae; genus Mesorhizobium; species Mesorhizobium sp. M1329. The sequence goes on from NZ_JAMYLN010000015.1 coordinate 70,859, forward strand.
GCCGATCGCGTGGGCGGCGTCGTGGACCCGCCGCGCGGTCTCCTCGCGCACCGGATGGCGGGCGTTCAGAACCCGATCGACCGTTGCTACGCTGACTCGGGCTTCGCGGGCGAGATCGGCAATTGTGGGGCGCTTGGTCATGGGTCCTATTCTGATTGGTTTTGACGCAGGCTGGCTCTCTGTCACCTAGCGCGATTCGACAATGGTTTCGGGTGGGCAAAGTGAAGACGCCCGCATACTGAATGATCGACAGCGTATTGGACTACTCCAGACGTAGACCGGCCGGGTATAACGGAAGGTTCATTCGCTTAGGGCGGCGACGATTTGCACTCACACATTTAGCGCTTCTGATACATGGTCCGTGAGGCGCCGTTTAGAGCCTGCGAGTCGATCGTTCAGGTCATGTGACCAGCTTGGCGAAACCGGTCGCGGTGCGTCGCCCTTACTCGGCGGAGGATAGCCGGTTTGATGCCTCGGCAAGCTGATGACCGGAGAAGGCGGCTTTCATCTGCGCTCGGTCCAATTCTCCTTCCCAGCGGGCAACGACGAGGGATGCCACTGCGTTGCCGACGCAATTCGTCAGCGCCCGGCATTCGGACATGAAGCGGTCGATGCCGAGTATCAGTGCCATCCCAGCAACGGGAACACTCGGAACTACGGCGAGCGTAGCAGCCAGGGTGATGAAGCCCGCACCTGTTACACCTGCAGCGCCCTTGGAGGAAAGCATCGCAACGAGCAGCAGCAGCACCTGATCGCCGATTGACAGATCCGTGTTCGTCGCCTGCGCGATGAAGAGGGCCGCCAGGGTCATGTAGATATTCGTGCCGTCCAGATTGAACGAATATCCGGCCGGGATGACGAGACCCACAACCGAACGCCTGGCGCCCGCCTTCTCCATCTTCTGCATGAGCGAGGGGAGCGCGGCCTCCGAGGAGGACGTTGCGAGGACAAGCAGCAGCTCTTCCTTGATGTAGCGAATGAGAGAACAGATCGAAAAGCCGTTGTAGCGGCAGACCGCGCCGAGAACCCCGAACACGAAGAGGAAGGCGGTGAAATAGAACGTCGCGACCAGCATCGCGAGGTTGACGACCGAACCGATGCCATATCTGCCGATGGTGAAGGCCATTGCGCCGAAAGCGCCGATCGGCGCGGCTTTCATCAGAATGCCGACGAGCTTGAAGACAGGCGCGATGAGCGCCTGAAGGAAGGAAACGACAGGCTTGCCCGTCTCTCCGGCCATCGCGAGCGCCATGCCGAACAGAACCGAGAAGAACAGCACCTGCAGGATGTCGCCTTCCGCGAAGGCACCGACAATCGTTGGCGGGATGATGTTCATCAGGAAGCCGGTGACCGACTGCTCGTGGGCCTTTGCGGCATAGGTATTCACGGCCTGGACATCGAGCGAGGCCGGATCGATGTTGAGGCCGGCGCCAGGCTGGACGACATTGGCGACGATGAGGCCGACGATCAGCGCCAGCGTCGAGAAGGTGAGGAAATAGACCATTGCCTTGCCGGCGACCCGGCCGACCTTGTGAAGATCGTTCATGCCGGCAATGCCGGTCGCAATTGTCAGGAAGATGACAGGCGCGATGATCATCTTGACCAGCTTGATGAAGGCATCACCCAGCGGCTTCAGGCTCTCGCCGGTCCCCGGATAGAAATAGCCAATTGCGACGCCTAGGGCGATGGCGGCAAGCACCTGCGCGTAAAGCTTGGCATAGAAGGGTTTGCGGGGCGCGGGACTCGCGCCGCGGACTTGTGCAGCTGACACTGTTTCTCTCTCCCTGACCGGATCGAGGTGGCGTGACTTCTCCCGGGCTTCTCCCTATCGCGGCGCTCCGGTCGAACGCTGCACCAACACCGCCGCAATACCCATGCCAAATGGATCCGCATGACCTGAACTGACGTTGGGCTCGCCAATGATGGGATGAATGCGGTGGCACAAGACGGGAATGACAAGGCCGCCGTCCAGCACGCGCTTGATGTTCTCCGGCAGATTGCCGGTCGATCTCTCTGGCTTGCGGTTTTGCTGCACATCGTGCGGGCTCCTCGGTTTGCCGACTTTGGGAAGGGCCGCATCGCTGGCACCAAGGCGCAGAATTGCCGTGTTCTTTGCCGCGCTCCCGCTGCAGCGACAGCTTGAAAGCGACGTCGAGACGTAGGGATTGACGCCGCTGGTGCTGACCGCGACGATGCGGTTCAGAAGTTCCGAGCACCGCCGAGAAAGCCGCGCTCGACCGCCACCTTCGCGCCTTCACACGCGACGCCGCCGCCTTATCTGCGTCATCAATATCGAGGAAATGGCGGTTGCCGCGACCGACCAGTGTCGTCGGCAGTGATTATCGCTCCCGCCCCTGGTTCGCAGGCGCTGGTGACTGGCACGGCCCGGCAACTCGGCGCGGTCAGCCGCTCGGGCACCGCATCGCCGGCGCCGTATTTCTGTCGTTCAACATCGCCGACAAAAATTAGAACTGATGAATTCTATCATAGGCCGCGAGGTTTCCTTTCACGAATGAAAGAAAGCTCGATTGACTATCCCGCCTCGCTCCAGTCTTTTGAAAATCAACGTGTGGTTGCCCCCGTGCAAGCCGAGAACGTGGCCAAGCTTCGTGGAGGGAGAGCCAAGCGATGCGTCAGGGGTCGACCCGCTTTGCACTCGACCACACGGCGGTGGCACGAGTTCACGTCAGAGCATTTTCGCGCTTGCCCGCGACGTCGCGGGCGCACATGCCGCCGGCATGCATTTCATGGCGCGAGATCGAGGATCATATGCACCACAACATTCCCAAATCAGAACAAAATGCCAGCGAGTGCCGCATTTCGCTTCCGGATGCGAAAAGGGCTTACCCAAAGTCCGAGACGAACACCGCGGTCCCTTTTGTGCCATCGCACGAGCACGCGCTTACCGGCATCTTCGAAATATCGAAAGTACTCACCGACCCCGCCCGGCTCGAAGTCACGTTGGCCAAGGTCGTCGATCTCCTGCCCTCGTTTGTGCAGATGCGGCACGGCATCATCGCTCTCTTCGACGCTGAGGGCATACTGGACATCACCGTAGTCACCGGCTGCGACGAGAACAGCGATGAGCGCTCCCGGATGCGTCTGCCGCGCAAGGCAATCGATCGGATTGTGACGACGGACACGCCGCTCGTCGCCGAGAACATAGCGGTGCATTCGGCCTTCACTGCCGCTGACATAGAGGTGCTTGGGGCCTCCGACCCCGTGTCCTTCATCGGCGTTCCCATTCGTGTTGATGGGAACGCCGTAGGCACGCTGACTATCGACCGCGCCTTGGACAGCAGGTCAACGTATCGGCTCGATTATGATGTCCGGCTGCTCACCATGATCGCCAACATGGTGGGACAGACAGTCAAGTTGCACCGCTTCTCCGCGGGCGACCGCGAACGACCGACAGAGGTGGAAGATCGGCTGCAAACGCAATTCTCTGATTTCAAGCACCCTGCACCGCAGCGCAAGAAGGTTCACGTCAAGGGGATGATTGGCGATAGTCCGGCGCTAAGCGCGCTGCTCGAGAAGATCGCAGTGGTAGCTAAGGCAAAGACCACGGTTCTGTTGCGAGGCGAATCCGGTACCGGGAAGGAGCTGGTCGCCAAGGCAATTCACGAGTTGTCGCCGCGCGCCAAGCGGCCCTTCATCAAACTCAATTGTGCAGCGCTGCCAGAGACAGTCCTGGAATCCGAATTGTTCGGTCATGAGAAGGGTGCCTTCACAAGCGCGTTCAATTCCCGCAAGGGTCGCTTTGAGCTCGCCGACAAGGGGACGTTGTTTCTGGATGAGATCGGCGAGATCTCGGCCTCCTTCCAGGCAAAGCTACTGCGCGTGCTGCAGGAGCAGGAGTTTGAGCGCGTCGGCAGCAACCAGACCATCAAGGTCGACGTTCGCGTGATTGCCGCCACGAACAGGAACCTTGAAGAGGCGGTTGCAAGGAATGAGTTCCGCGCCGACCTATATTATCGCATCAACGTGGTTCCCTTGCTGGTGCCGGCGTTACGCCAAAGGCGCAGCGATATTCCGCTCCTCGCAGCTGAGTTTCTCAAGAATTTCAACGATGAGAACGGCCGTACGCTGACCTTCGATCCGCGTGCGATTGAAGTACTGATGAAATGTGAATTTCCCGGCAACATTCGCGAGCTTGAAAATTGCGTGCACCGGACAGCGATCCTGGCGGAGGGACTATCAATCGGAAGAAACGACTTTGCGTGCTCCCACGACCAATGCTTTGCCGAGGCGCTGCGGAAGAGCAGATCGGGCAAGGCCGCGCTGCAACCAGCGCCAATCCTCCCAGAGGCAGTGAATCCGGCCACGCCGCCGGATGCGGCCGCTCGTTCGGCCGCCACCACAGTCCCGCCTGCTGGAGCAACCCACTCATTGGGCGCGAGGACCACCGACGCCGAGCGCGTCATTGCTGCCATGGAAAGATGTGGCTGGGTGCAGGCAAAGGCGGCGCGCCTGCTTGGACTGACCCCGCGCCAGATTGGCTACGTGCTGAGGAAATACGGCATCGAGGTCAAGCGTCTGTGAAAGCATGACTCAGGCGGATTAGCTGAGACCGCTTAGCGGCTTGGCCCGCGCAGGGATGCAGATCCGCGTCCGCGCCAAGTCGATCCGACCGAGGACAGCCTGGCCGAATTCCCGTGGCAGCCGGCGTTGCGACCATCTTGTGAAAGGCGACGCTGCCATCGTCAATCCGTCCGCCATGTTGCTCTCGTTGCGAGCTCATACGGATGCCCCTGTGCGACTGAAACGGAGATAAAATATGTCCGATGCAAAACTGCAAGCTGTGCTTTCGTCTCTTCCGCAAGGGACGCGACAGTTAGATGCTCTGCCGTCCAACGGACCAGCGCCGGACAAAAGTTTTGTCAAGCTGAATACGAATGAGAACCCGTTTCCGTTGCCGCCAATCATAATGCAAAGTGCAGTGGCGGCCCTCAATCGCCAGTATCTGTATCCGGACGACGATAACATCAGCTTGAGGGAAGCAGCGTCCAATACCTATGGCGTATCCACGGATCAGGTCATCGCAGGCAACGGGTCGTCTGAACTGCTCGGACTCATCTACAGAGCTTTCCTCGCCCCTGGCGACAAGGTGGCGATGATATCGCCAGGGTTTTCGTTCAACCGCAAACTTGCCATGTTGCATGGTGCTGAGTTTCTCGAGATCGGATGTCAAACTCATTCGCTGCCAATGGAGCAATTGCTTTCCAGTCCGGCAAAAGACGCCAAGTTCATTCTGGTGGCCAATCCCAACAATCCGACCGGAACATTCCTCTCGATAAGCAATATCGAACGCCTCGTGGCACAATCGGATCGCCTGGTCGTCCTTGATGAGGCCTACGTCGACTTTGCACCCGATCACGGGCTGCGCCTCATCAACCGTTATTCGAACCTTCTGATCTTGAGAACATTTTCGAAGAGCTATGCCGCCGCCGGCATTCGCGTCGGTTTCGGTTTCGGTCACCCTGAGATTATTGGCAGGCTGCGCAACATCCAGAACGTCTTCAACATGAACGTGATCGGGCATGCGGTTGGTATCAGCGTGCTTGCGCATCGCGGCGCCTACGCAGAGAACCACAAGCACATCAGACATGAACGACAGCGAGTGACAGCCGCACTGTCGCAACTTGGATTTTCCGTAACGCCCTCCCACGCAAATTTCTTGCTAGCCCGTGTGCCAGCGGGACAGGACGGCTCATGGTGGCAAGCAGCCTTGGAAAGGCAAAAGATACTCGTTGCCTACTTTCCGGACAATGGTTTGGAACATTGCATCCGCGTCAGCATCGGCACAAAAGAGCAATTGGATGCATTTCTTGCTGCCGCTCGCGATATAGTTGGAAGCTTAAAGATACCAAGCACCACGGGCAGGGGAGCGTCAGGCTCTGCTTGTTCGGTACGCTGACGCTAATCCGAGATCACACACTGCTATCTTTCGGCTTGCTTGGTCATCCCAGCAAGAGAACAGCCTGCTTTAAAATCGGGGACAATATCGAGTGACAAACGTCTTTCCTTCAAACCTAGCCTTCGGCATCTTCGATCATCTGGACGAGGACGGCCGCGATATCGCCCGGCAGTACGAAGACCGCCTGATATTAGCAGAAGCGTGCGATCAGCTAGGGTTCTATGCCTATCATCTCGCAGAGCACCACTGTACCCCCCATGGGAGAGGTCCATCGCCGAATCTGTTCTTGTCGAGCGTCGCCCAGCGCACCCGGCGCCTGCGTCTCGGACCCTTGGTGATGCTGCTTGCGCTTTATCATCCGCTGCGTGCGTTCGAAGAGATCTGTATGCTGGACCAGTTGAGCGGTGGCAGGCTCGAACTAGGCATAGGGCGCGGTGCTCTCCCGATCGAATTGGGTTACTTCGGGATTGGTGCGGACGCGGTGCCGGGCCGCTATGCGGAAGCCAGCGAAATTCTTGTTGAAATACTTGTTAATGCCATGAAGGTTGGCACGCTGTGCTATCAAGGCCGCCATTTTGAGCTCAATGACGTTCCTTTGACGCTAAGACCTCATCAGCGTCCACATCCGCCGACATGGGTCGCCGCCAATCGACCCGAGTCCGCAGCCTGGGCCGCTGCGAATGGAGCAAACATCGCGTGTGTAGGGCCTTCCTCTTCTGTTCGCAAAACTACAGATGCCTTCCGCGCCTATGGAGAGGACAACACTGACACGGGCGATCGAGCGCTATTTATTGGATTGCTCCGCATGGTGGTGATTGGGCGTTCTGAAACAGACGCGTATTCGATCGCGGCACCTGCTTACGATCGATGGCTCAAGAGCTTCCAATTCCTTTACGAGCTTAACGCTATCCCCACTCCACCCAACCTGCCGCTGACCTTCGATGCGGCAGTCGAGAGTGAATTGTGCGTGGTAGGATCAGCAGCGTCTGTGCGAGAAGCTCTGCTCAGTCAGTTGGAAGAGGCAGGTGCTAACTACCTTCTTTGTCAACTGGCATTTGGGAATCTGCCGCTAGATGCTTCCCTATACACCGCGACGACCATTCAATCCGAAATCATGGCTCGACTTGGCTGACCATGAAATTCGCGGTCTGATCCGAAGGTAAATCGTTGTAACAGCGCTCCCTCACATTGCTCGAGCGTGCACGTGGTGGGGATTGGGGAAATCGTGAGGGAGGCCAAACTGACGACGAGCCGGCGGCACAGATTACCAGGTTTGTACGTTGGCCGGCATCTGGGCACGGTGTGAGACTGCACGATCCTAAGGAGATGATGGCCGAGCGCGTCACGATGCCGGCACGCATCTGCTCGTCGCGCTCGCGCTAGTCGTTGCCCATAGCCCGCCGCAAGAGGTTCTTCTCGACCGGGGCGGCGCCGGTGGCGGCTCCCGCATCCAGCTTCATCAGCGGCTCGGCGGTAGCAAAGCCGTCACTCGCTACGGCGCTGTTGAGGGCGCGCTCGCGAGCGGCTTTGCTACGCCGAGCGACACCACCTGGAGCGAGTTCGCCCGATGTCGCGGCGTGCACCGCGGTCGGATAACGACGCTGGAGGAAATCGTTCGCAGCCGGTCTTCACGATCCGCTCGAGTGCTTTGCATGAATGCTGCCTGCTTCCTCGTCTGCGGCGGCCTGAGTGTCCGCCGGCACGCCCGAAGTCAATGTCAGTACCACAAGGCCGCCAAGACGTCAGGTCTGGGAGCCGGCTTGTACGGTCGTATCGTGTTCTGGAATATCGTCAAAGGAGGCGTAGTTGAGATTGTAGAGTTTGGAATACAGGCCCCCCATGGCTATTAGCTGATCGTGGTTGCCAGTCGCAATAACTTGGCCATTCTGAAGCACGATGATGCGGTCGGCACCCCGGATCGTGGCAAGACGGTGGGCGATGACGAGGCCAGTGCGCCCTTCAAGCAGCTTTATCAGAGCCTTCTGAATCTGCATTTCCGTGTAGCTGTCGATGTTGGCGGTAGCTTCGTCGAGCACGAGGATCTTGGCGTCGGCGACGAGGGCGCGGGCGAAACTGATAAGCTGGCGCTGGCCGAGAGATAAGTTGTCGCCGCGTTCGCCAAGTTGGGTCTCATACCCGTCGGCGAGGCTCATTATGAAGTCGTGGGCGCCGACCGCCTTGGCGGCCTCGATCACCTTGTCGCGCGTGGCTTCCGTCTTGTGGTATCGAATGTTCTCGAAGACCGTCCCGGTGAACAGGAACGGCTCCTGCAGCACCATGGCGACCTGGCGGCCGAGCGATTCCTGGGTGAGATCGCGCACATCATGTCCGCCGACCAGCACTTGGCCCTGCTGAACATCATAGAAGCGGTGGACCAGGGCCATCGCGCTCGATTTGCCAGAACCGCTCGGCCCGACCAGTGCGACCGTCTCGCCGGGATTGACCCGGAAGGAGACATTTTTCAGCACCGAACGGTTCGGATTGTAGCCGAAGGTGACGTCCCTGAACTCGACCGAGCCGTCCATTTCGGGCGAAAGCACCTCGGCATTGGGTTTGTCCTGAACATCGATCTTGACGTCGAGCACATCGGTCAGGCGCTTGCCTGAGGCCATGGCGCGCTGCATGACCGAATATTGCAGGGTGAGTGAGCGGATCGGGTCAAAGAAGCGCTGGATGTAAAATAGGTAGGCAACCAATACGCCCACATCTATGCGGCCATTCATGACCATCGAGCCGCCGACCACAATAACGGCGGCCATGGCGAGGCCGGTGAGGCCATCGACGATAGGCACCATGACCAGTGCATATTTGGCAGCGATCAGGTGGGTCCTGAGGTTGGCATGGGCCTTGTCGTCAAAAAGGATGAAATTCACCTGCTGGCGGTCCATTGACTGGACGGTGCGCACGCCGTGAATGGCTTCGGCCAGCGCGCCGTTGACGACGGAATTAGTCTCGTGTGCGGCCATGAAGGCGTCGCGGGCACGCGGCAGCCAGACAATGCGGACGATCACCAGGACCGGCAGAACCGAGAGCGTCAAGAGGCCGAGGCGGAAGTCGAGCCACAGCATTACGAAAACGATGCCGAAGAGAAGCGCAACATCGCCTACGGAATATACCGAGGTTTCGAGGAATTCCTGTATGGAGTTGACGTCGCCTTGCAGGCGCGACATGAGGCGTCCGACCTCGGTCTTGTCCATGAAGGAGAGCGAAACCTTCTGCAGATGGCCAAACATGGCGCGGCGGATGTCGAACAGGACAGTTTCGGCCACTTTCCCAACCACGGTTTCCTGCATGTAGCCGGCAGCGAAATTGACCAAAATCGCCAAAACGAACGCGCCGACGGCCGCGAGCTGGGCTGAGCGATCGGTCCTTGCCGGGTTCATGCCCTGGTCGAGCGCGTAGCGGATGATCAACGGGATGAGAAGCTGCGTCCCGGTGAAGATCAGCATTGCTGCAATCGTGATGACTACCCTGGCCCGATAGGGACGGACGAAAGCCCAGATGCGCCGGAGGATGCTCTTGTCGAAAGCCCGGCCGAACATCTCCTCCTCGATGCGGTGCGAGCCGACAACCGCGCGCGGAGGGCGTCTACCGTCGTCACGTTCGGCTTCGACTTCGCCGGCGCGGCCCTGCGCCATCAGCGGGCGCCCCCACACTGGGTCATATTGTCATCACCGGGGCGCGTCTGGAGATCGTAAAGGGCCCTGTAGCGTCCCCGCTTCGCCAAAAGCTCTTGATGCGTGCCGCGTTCTACGATTTCGCCGTTATCGACAAAAAGGATCTGATCGGCATGCACAAGCGCACTCAGCCGGTGCGCGATGATGATCGTCACCCGATCCTTGGCGAAGCGACGCATCGCCGCGCGGATGCGCTGCTCGGTGCCGGCATCGATCGCGGCCGTTGAGTCGTCGAAAACGACGACGGAGGGGCGCAGCATCATGGTGCGAGCGATCGTGAGACGCTGGCGCTGGCCGCCAGAGAGAGAGACGCCGCGTTCGCCCACGACCGTCTCGTAGCCCGCTGGGAGCCCGAGGATGTAGTTGTGGAGCTGGGCGAATTCGCCAGCGCGTTCGATTCGCTGTCTCTTCGCCCAGGGATCGCCATAAGCGATGTTGTTCTCGATCGTGGTGGTGAATAGGAATGCATCCTGCTGTACGACGGCGACCGCCTTGCGAAGCGTCGCGAGGGTGACATTGCGTATGTCCTGGCCGTCCAGCGTGATGGCGCCACCGGTCACGTCATAAAAGCGGGGGACCAGATGAGCTATCGTTGATTTGCCCGAACCCGGCGGACCGACGATCGCGATCGTCTCGCCTCTACGGGCCTCAAAGCTGACGTTCTTCAGAATGGCGCGGTTTTCGGCGCTGGGGTACGCAAACGAGACATTGTGGAAGCGCAGAGTGCCGTCGCTTATCTCGAGCGGTCTGGCCTCGAGAGCATCCCTGATTGTGATCTCCTGGTCGAGGAGACCGAAAAGCCGCGAACCGCAGCTAGAAGCGCGGGCAAAGGCATTGACCATGAGGCCGATCTGGCGGACTGGCATTTGCAGGATTGTCATGAAGGTCAGGAAGGTCGCCACCGTTCCGACGCTTATCTCGCCAGCGACGAGCTTGCTGCCACCGATCCAGAGCACCAATCCCATTGCGAAAAAGAAGGACAAGGTCATCGCCGACGTGCTGGGCACGTAGATGTCAACTCGGTCGTGGGCGAGGTCGAGCGCGTTCTTGGAAGCGCCGTCGAACTTCAGCATCTCATAGGCTTGAGCCGCAAAAGCGCGGACCACGCGGATGCCTGCGAGATTTTCCTCCATCACGCGGCTTAGTACTGAAAGCCGCTCATGCAGGTCGAGCCAGGTGGCGCGCAGCCTAAGCTGTGTGGCCGATGAGCGCCAGGCGACAAAAGGCACGAAGCTCAGCGCGACCAGGCCGAGCATGGGATCGGTCGAGATCATCATGTAGGCGCCGATCCCGATCAGCATGGTGAGCAGGAGCACGCGAACGAGCGCGGTGGAAAAATACATCCGCACGCCTTGGAGATCGAGCATTCCGATGGTGATCAGATCGCCTGAATGGACCCGGTCGTGAAAGGAAAAGCTGAGACGCTGGATCTTGTCGTAGTAGGCGAGCCGCAGTTCGTACGCGACATGATGCCCGACGGCTTCGGCAAAATAGTTCTGCGCCATCGTGAAAAGGCCGCGTAGCGCGCTGACGGCGAGCAGCAGGAGAGCCGGGGTCCAGAGCGCTTGTCCTGCCGCGGTCCCCGCGACACCGCCCCCCATGGCTGTCTGGGTCTGGTCGACAGCCCGGCCGAGAAGCTGGGGAATGAGCAACTGGAGGATTGCCGCCATGATCGTCGAGCCCATAGCGAAGGCGACCTGCCAGGGATGCCGCAAATTCATACGCGTGATGCGCAACAGCGTACTCAAATCCCGGCCCCAGCGCGCCGCTTCCACATGGGTCAACGAATTCAGAGCGTTCGTTGCGCTGCCGATAGCATCACTGCTCACGGGTGTATTCCCGACTGCATTTTGCGCCTTCGAGGCAAGCCGAAGGACCAATCATCAAAGGGGCGCGCCATTGTTAATCCTGTCCACCACCTGCAGCAGTGCGCGTTCCTATAAGCCGAGCCGCGGCTTCACTTACTGGCATGTCGATCACCGTGATTCCGCTTGCCGCAAGGAAACGCGCTTCGTTTCTGGTCAGCGTTTCCGCGTCCATTACCGCGCAATGTGGACCTCGGGAGCGCTTCATGATCTGCCTGGCGTAGGTGCGCAGCATCTGATCGTTGAAGCGGCAGCCAACGAAGAAAAATCCACGGGTGATGCGCCGTTCCTTCACCACGTCTGGGATCGGTGTCTGGATATCGATTTCGGTCAGGACTTCGACATAGTCCGAATCTGCGACGAGAAAGTTTTGCGCCGGCCTAATACTCCCGTGAGGTGTATAGAGAACCGTCTTTGCCCCCGATCGGGGGTCGAGTTCCCTCCCGGACAAATCGTAGGTTTTCGTCCAAATGTTATCGATTTCGTTCGCGCGCGTGACGCCTTGTATCTCAACGACGTCCGTTCGGCCGGTCTCTACGAGAGCCGTGCGCATCGCGCCGTCGTACCAGCTGTCGACGATGAGGGAGAGCGGCAGCCTTGCGAGCCAGGCGTAAAGGAGGGTAGGCGCCACCGGCGCTGCGAATATGTCGGTCATCCAAGCTTGAAGCGTCCGGCGATGCCGGCGCTGTTCGATGAACTGCGCAACCGACCACATATTGGTGCGGATCCTGGAAGGGGCTGGCGCCCGTGCATTGAGTGCCGCGGCAACGACCTCGGGCGTATGCGGCACAGGCGGTTCCGCACAGTTGAACCCAAGAAGACCCGGACCGAGATAGGGGATCACCTCATCGGCGGCGAGCGCTTCCTTCGCCAGGTCATGCAGCTTTTCGGCAAAACTGTCCCGCACGATGACGAGGTGGCCCGATGTCAGGATCGTGTTCATGCTCGTTCCTCGCGACGCACCTATCAAGGGGCAGCATCAGTCCTCTTCGGAAATCTTCCTTGCCTCGACGGTGATCGGCAGACGCGTATCCCGTGGAAGATCGGGTAGGAGGAGCCGCCACCCGTTCCTGAGCGTCACAGTTCCGCCCCACAACTCTTCCTTCTCGAGCTTGATGATCGGCTCTTCGAGGTCCTTCTTCGGGACATACGCCGACAAGCCAGCATCGGTCCTGCGGATCATGACTTTCATCTGGCCGTCCCTTCATTGGTATTGCTATCAGCACTGCAGGGCACCTCGGCTTTGTCGAGGCTCATCAGTTCACGCGCTCGCATGCCGACGACTGTGCCACGGTCGATCCATTCGACCGCATAGATGAAGAACTGCTGGAGAAAGGTGCCAATGTCGCGCACATATCCCTCGTCGCCCTTCCGCACGAGATTTTCGCCGATCTCCCTGCCAGGATAGGTGCCGTCATTTTTTATGTGGCGAGTGGCACGTACCCGCTCTCCCGGCATGAATCGTGGAGGCCTGCGGATTTCGACCTCCTCTTCGCGTCCGAGCGACATGTCCGTTCCCTGATTTCTCTTGAGGCTGCAGATTGTGAACAAAGGCGTTCCAGGCGTCCTGCGAAGGCATCCCCGACCATGTCGGCGGCCCAATGTCCGTCACGCAGGAACGCAGGTCTTCGGCACCGGGCATACCGAGGCACATTGCTGCGCATCGAAGACCCCCTCGCATTCGGTGCACTTTTGCGGCTCGATCACATAGCTCTCGCCTTTGAACTTGATCGCGCCGGAGGGACACTCGAATTCGCAGGCGCCGCATTGGGTGCATTGGGATGCGATGATCTTGAAAGCCATTTTAACTCCTGGTCCGAATGGATGAGACGCGCTCAGGCCGTCGCCGCGAGTGCGGGGGTCCCAGACGCGGCCGCGTAAATCGCGCTGATTGCGGTCTCGATATAGTCGTGGGCATATGCGTCGGTGGCTTGGATTCCAGCGTCGGCGAGCTGATCCTGCGGGCAGTTTCCGATCTTGGCGCACAGCACGATATCTATGCCTTCAAGCGCTGCGATGACGCCATCGAGGGTGGCCTCTGCGCCCCAGCCGCCGAGGCAATACTGCTCCACCTTCCGATGCCCGACAAAACTGATCCCTCTCGGCGAGGCTTGATAAACCTGGAATTCCTTCGCATGGCCGAAATGTTCATTGACGCGGCCACCGCCCTTGGTCGCCACCGCGAAGAGAAGGGACTTGCCTGGGCTCGCTGCCTTGACCATTCCGATCGCTTCTCTCCTAGCCGCCACGTGATCACGGCGCTCCTCCGCGACCAGCTCCCGATAGGCCTTGCGATTGCTGGCATCGTAGGTGACCTCGCCGGGAATTCGGTCGACTGTGAATTCCTGGCCACGATCCTCACCGAGCAGGCCGACGGCATCTGCCCGGCACTGCCGGCAGTGGCGCATCAACTGGGCGCCGCCTTCGACACGATCCTGAAGAGCCTTCATCTCCATTGCGTTTGGGCCGCGTTGCCCGCTCAGTCCGTAGTGCGTGCCGTGCGCCGGGTCCGAAATCAGCGGCATGAGGTTGTGCAGGAACGCGCCTCGCTCCTTGACCCATCTATTCACCTCGATCAGATGTTCATCGTTCACGCCGGGGATCATCACCGAATTGATTTTGGTGAGGATGCCGCGCGCGGTCAGCATCTCCAGACCCAACATCTGCCGCTCGTGCAGGATCCGGGCGGCTTCGATGCCGACGTAGCGGCGATGGTCGTAAAAGATCCAAGGATAGATCTTTGCACCGACCTCAGGGTCGACCATGTTGATGGTGATCGTCACGTGATCGACATTCATGTTGGCAAGCTCATCGACATGGTCCGGCAGCGCGAGCCCATTCGTGGAGATGCAAAACTTGATGTCTGGGATTTCCCTGGCGACTCGTTCGAACGTTGCCTTCGTCTTCTTCCAGTCGTAACAGGCATCGCCAGGTCCGGCGATGCCGAGCACGGAAAGCTGCGGCACCTCGTTGGCGACCGCGATCACCTTGCGTAGCGCCTGGTCGGGCGTCAGCTTTTCGGAGACCACCCCAGGCCGGCTTTCGTTGGCGCAGTTATATTTGCGATTGCAGTAGTTGCACTGGATATTGCAGCCGGGCGCGACCGCGACGTGCATGCGCGCGAAATAGTGATGCGCCTCTTCTGAAAAGCAGGGGTGATCCTTGATCTTGTCCCAGACAGCCGGATCCGTGTCGTCCGGCTTTATCGACGAGCCGCAGGACGAAGACGCGCAGCCACCGGCTTTCACGGTGGCAAGCAACTGGTCATCGAATGTCGTGCTGAGGCTCTCAAGCGAAATTGCCGGTGCGGACATCGAACGGCTCCGTTGCTGGGTGAATGTCGCAGTTCAAACCGCAAGAGCTATGCCAGCTCAAAGAGCGGTTTTGGTTCACGAATTGGCTTTCGTGTCGGATTCCGACGGATTGCTCCGACACACCTTTGTCGGGCTTCCGACAGTGGACAAGCAAATCGGGTCGCGAAGGCTACCAGCCTTGGGCGCGCAGAGTGTGAGGGAGACTACTCCGGGCTTACGTTTGACGTCATCACAACGTCTAGAATTTCTTCACCTCGATACCATGCCGGCGCAGGGCGTAGCCGATTTGCCGCGGCGTGAGGCCGAGGATACGAGCCGCCCTGGCCTGAACCCAACCGGCTTTGTCCATCGCGTCGATCAGCCGGTCGCGTTCCGTCAGACGCGGGGGACAAGCGGGATCGTTTGGATCGCCGGCCGCAAGGGGAGATACGTTGCCTGCGGAGGCACCGATGCGACTGGCCGGCAGCCGCAATCCGACCGGCACTGCGTTGACCCGTGCGAGATCGTCGATGGTATTGCCGCCATTCGAGCGGTCGGCTCGCTTCCAGAGGAGCCAGGAAAGGCACTGGCTCTTCTTACAGGCGAAATCGGATGGCGTGATCGTCCTTGAACGCGCAAGTGTGGCCGTCCTTTGGACGCAGTTCTCCAGCTCGCGGACGTTACCAGGGAAGTAGCATTGCGAGATCAGGTCAAGCGCCGACGGCGCGAAGGCGAGTGCGCGATCGTTCTCCTTGTTGAATCGATTGAGGAAGGCGTTCGCAAGGCGTGGAATATCGCCGGGTCGCTCTCTGAGCGGAGGCAGGATAATTGGCACCACATTGATGCGGTAATAAAGGTCGGCCCTGAACTCCCCTTTTATGACGGCCGTCTCGAGGTCCTTGTTGGTGGCGCATATGAGGCGCACGTCGACCTGTAGCGTTTTGGTGCCGCCGACTCGCTCCAACTCGCCTTCCTGCAAGACACGCAACAGCTTGGCTTGAAAGGCCGGCGAAATCTCGCCGATTTCATCAAGTAGCAGCGTTCCCTCATTTGCCAATTCAAAACGACCGGCGCGCTGGGAGATAGCACCCGTGAAAGCGCCCTTTTCATGCCCAAACAGTTCTGACTCCAGAACGCTTTCAGACAGTGCGGCGCAGTTCAATTTGACGAAAGACTTCTTCCTCCGACGTGAGAGCTTATGGATGGCTTGGGCAAAGAATTCCTTGCCGGTGCCGCTTTCACCCCGCAGAAGCACGGTGGAATTGGTCCCTGCTACGACCGAGACGGTTTCGAGTACCTGCTTGAGTGCGGGGCTTTCCCCGATGATCCCGTCGATTTTGGCATCCGCATGCCGGGCAGGGTCGTAGGTCCTCCCCTCGTTGGGCGATTTCTCCGGACTCCATTGCTCATGGACAGACCGCTGACGATCTGTACTCAGGATGCGATGGAGACGGATGGTCCGGCCGACAAGGTTGGCGACCATCGTCAGGAAGTATGTGTCCTCGTCGTCGCGAAAGTCGGTGGCGCCGTCTCCGGCGCGGTCGATCGACAATGTCCCAAGGATTTTATGATCAGCCTTTAGCGGGATACCAATAAAGGCAATTGGGATGGTGCCGCTGCTCGAAGACGTTTGAAGGTCAGCCTGAAATAGTTGGGACTTGCGGACGTCCGGTATGAAGAGCGGCGTCCCCGTAGCGACGATTTGATCTGTTATGGCCTGTGGTATGACGCGGCGAGTGCCTGATTGAGGTGCGTGGGTATTGCCGGCAGTTGCGGCAATCTCCGGCTCTCCTTCAGCGTCCAGGACGACGATTGCTCCGTGACGCATCTGCAGAAACGAAGGCAGGATGTTCACGACATTGGCGAGCGTAATCTCCAGCTCGCTGGGGGCGGTCAGCACCTTCGATATCTCGTAGAGTCCCCTGAGCGCGATATCTGCTTGGGGCATGCTTTTGATGGGCGGTTCAGGGCGGGTATCCCGAGGTGCTACCTCGTCGACCCGATCTTGCGGTACGTGAGCCATGGAAACACCTCAGCGGTTGTCGTCCAGAGTGCTCCTCCTTTTGTGTCTGAGTCTGAATTGTGAAAGCACAGTATTCACGAGCTTCTCTTCGTGGCGCGGCAATTCAAGCAAAGATAGACTTGGCGTTGGTCGCGACCTCAGGTGTACCAAGATTGACCCTCTTGATACGGTGCGTGCGTCCTCATCCGAATTTGAAGAGGACTCCGAAGCCGCCGCGTGGATAGTTCCACTCGATCTCGCCACTGGTCTCGCACAAAATCCGGCAGGTGCCGCACTCCATGCAGCCGTCGGCAGTGATCTCCACTTGACCTTTGTCGTTCAACTCATAACATTTCGCCGGGCAGACGTGGGTCAGCGCGAGCAAGTTCGCGCTTGGCCTCTCGTGCGGTAGCACTTTGATATGCGGACGGCCGGAATCCACCAAGTAGCGGTTCTGGTAAAGCTTGTCCTCGACACGTGACTTCGTCACTGCGATCGTCATTTCGTCTCCCCTCAGCGCCACGCCAATGCAAGGCGGACCGCGTCGCTGACCAGCCCCCAGCGCGAGCGCGCCTTGATGAAGGCCGCCGTGGTCGCCTTTTCCTTCTCGATCTTCGGCGTGCCGTCGACACGCATGAAGTTCTGCGCGGCTTGCGACATCAACCGCGGATAAGTCGTGAAGTAATTGCAGGAATTGGTGTGGAGCAAGGCCGGCATGTCTTTGTATTTCTTTAGGTCCTTGACCACGAAGGACTTGTCCAGCATGGCTTTGTAAAGGGCGAGATTCCGTTTGGTCATAGGACCGTTGCGGCTCTTGACCTCGATGATTGCCTCAGCCGCGATGCGGCCGGAGGTCATGGCGAGGTTCGAACCCTCGCGGTGAATGGCGTTGTTCAGTTGCGCGGCATCGCCGACCACGACCCAACCGTCGCCAAAGAGCTGCGGAATAGCCTTGTAGCCGCCTTCGGGAATGAGATGCGCGGAATATTCTTTCACTTCCGAGCCGGCGATCAGCGGCCGGATCGAAGGATGGGTTTTTAAGGCGTCGAGGAGGACGTAAGGGCTCTCGGCCATCGCGGCGAAATCGGAGACGAGGCAGCCAATGCCCAGTGAGATCGACTCCTTGTTGGTGTAGAGGAAGCCGAGCCCGGCCATGCTGCGGGAGGTCGTGCCCACCGCCTCGATCACGCAGCCTTCATCGCCTTTGAGGCCGAACCGCTGCTCAATGACCTCTTCGGGCAGGAAATGCATTTCCTTGACGGCGAGCGCCACGGTTTGCGGCTTCGGCATCTCACGCAGGCCGGCCCGCGTGCCAAGCAGTCCGCAGACACCTTCTGCGAGGACGACCACGTCCGCGTAGATGGCTCCGCCGGCCCGGTCTGTGCGGACGCCGATCACCCTGTCCTTGGCGTCACGGATGAGTTCCGTCACGGTCGTCTCGCACAGAACCGTCGCGCCGGCCTCGCGCACCTTACGCGAAAACCATTTATCGAACTGGGCGCGGATGATCGTGTAGCGGTTGGGCTTCGCCTCATTGAAGTCGTCCGACCGATAGTGAATCCCGGTGTGGGACGTGTCGTCCATCACCCAAAGCCGCTGTTCAACCAAATGCCGCTCAAGAGGCGCATCGTCCCGGAAATCCGGGATGATCTTCTCCAGCATGTTCGCGTACATGATGGCACCCTGGACATTCTTGGAGCCCGGATATTCACCCCGCTCCAACTGCAGCACCTTCAGGCCGTGGCTGGCCATGGTGTAAGCAGCTGCGTTTCCGGACATGCCGGCCCCAATAACAATGGCGTCGAATTGTTCCTCAATCATGTCCATCCCTTAGCTCGCAAGCTTATCGCGACTGTGGGGCGACAGCCGCCGGGTGAAGGCTTCCGTCAGTGCGGGCAGGAAGCGGATCGCGTCGGTGACGATCCCGAGGTGAGCGAAATCGAAAATCGGCGCGTTCGGGTCGGTGTTGATGGCCACGATGAGATCCGCCCCCTCGACGCCAACCCGATGCTGGACGGCGCCGGAAATCCCGGCCGCTATGTAAAGCTTCGGCCGGATGGTCTTGCCAGTTTGGCCGATCTGCCGATCAGCTGGCATCCAGCTCTTCTGGACCAACGGGCGCGAACAGCCATGCTCGGCGCCGATTGCCCGCGCGAGATTCTTCACAAGCTGCAGGTTCTCCGCCGCGCCTAGACCGAGGCCTCCCGCAACCACGACGTCGGCATAGGCAAGATTTGCCTTTGCCGACTGACTATCCGGCAGGAAGCCGAGGATTTTGGTAACGATCTCGTCCTCGGCTACCGAGAGCTTGTGCCGGATGACACGCCCGACCGGTTTATCCGCCCGCTGCGGCATGGGCATGACCCTCGGTCGCACTGTCGCCATCTGGGGGCGGAAATTGAGCGTATAGATCGTGCACAACAAGGAACCGCCGAAAGTCGGACGGGTGGCGGCGAGCGAACCGTCGGTATCCACATCGAGTTCGGTGCAGTCGGCCGTGAGCCCTGTCTGCAAGGTCGTCGCCACGGAGCCGGCAAGATCCCTGCCGAGTGTGGTGGCACCGAGAAGAAGGATCTCGGGTTTGTGGGTATCGACCAGATCCGTCATCGCCTTGGTGAAAGGCTCGTTCCTGTAGTCGGCGAGCAGCGGCTCCTCGACGATGTAGACCAGGTCGGCACCATAAGCGAAGGCTTCGGCAACGGCGTTCCCGATGGCCTCTCCCGGCGGTCCAAGCACGACGCCCGCAAGCTGGACCTGAAGCTTGTCTGCTAACTTGCGGCCTTTGCCGAGCAGTTCGAATGATACGGGATGGACCTGACCGCGTTCGAGCTCGATGAAAACCCAAACGTGCCGGTAGTCCTTGAAATGCGCGGGCAGCTCCTTCTTTATGCCGGCACGGCCGGCGGCAGGGCGAGGGGTTTCTCGGTTCGCGTTCGACATCGTTTGATCCTTGCCCTCTCACGCGCCGCCGTTGAAGGCGAGCTCATGTTCCAATGCCGGCTGGCGGGTGAAGATTGCCGTGATGAGTTCGTCAGCGACATCGCGCAAAGCCATCTCGGCGGTGTCGATTTTTGCCGCCTTTTCCGCTCGCGCAGGAGGCGCGAAAACGCGCTTGACGACCGTCGGTGAACCGCGCAGGCCGCATTTGGTGAGATCCTCAATGCCGGCGTCGGCGGCACTCCATTTCAAGACCTGGCTGCGCGCGGCGCACAGGGCGTCCTGGATCGAGCCCCGGCGGATCTCGTTTGTGCCTTCCAGCATAGTGATGAGGCAAGGGAGCCTGCTCTTCAGCATCTGTGTGCCGCCTTCGGAGCGGCGCTCGACCTTGATCTCGCGTGCAGCAAGGTCAATAGAGGCGATCTTCGCGACATAGGTCAGTTGCAGGAGTCCGAGGCGCTTGGCGATGCCGGGCCCGACCTGGGCGGTGTCGCCATCGATCGTCTGCTTGCCGGTGAAGACGAGGTCTGGCGTGCCGAACGTCTCGCCAACTTTTGCGATTGCCTGGGAAAGGGCGAACGAGGTCGCCAGCGTGTCGGAGCCGGCAAAATAGCGGTCGGTCAAGAGCACCGCTCGGTCGGCGCCGTAGCCGAGCGCCTTGCGCAGCGCGTCCTCTGCCATGGGCGGACCCATAGTGAGCACGGTGACTTCGCCACCATAGGCGTCGCGCAGTTTGAGAGCTTCTTCGAGGGCGAACAGGTCGTAAGGGTTGATGATAGTCGGAACACCCTGGCGCATGATCGTGTTCGTCACCGGATGGACCCTTATCTGTGCCGAGTCCGGCACCTGCTTGATGCAGATTACGATGTGCATTGGCGGTTTCTCCAGGCTCCTGTCCGGATGCGGGCTTGGCGGTTTATCTCCTTGGTTTGCATCATTCGTGCCAACTGTTTTGGGCTGCCCCCTATCCCTAGAACTTCGCTTGGTTGCTTCCGAGGGCGCCGTGGTGATGACGGATTTGTCGGCTTCTCGACATTGTCGCGTCGCAACCCGTGTCGCGGTCATTCGTGTCCGAACCGCTTCAGTACGGAGTCGAACGGGACAAAGGTGCGGCCCGGCGTGGCAGGTTTGTTCGGATCGTGGTCTTTGAGCACCTTGAAGACCCGATGCGAGAGCGGCGAGGAAATCGCGAAGTCTTCGTAAGCGCGTTCGAGCGTCGCGCGCACCCGCGCGGCAATCACCTGGTCGGGCAGACCGGAGAAATCTTCTTCGGCAAGGTATTGGCCCACGCGCTTCATGATATGGAGCCGCGAGACATTCAGCACCTTCGGATCATAGGAGACGCCAAGGACTGCGAAGAACTCCTCCGCAGCCGACAGGCGCTTCAGTCGTGCGAGGATGTCGGTGACATCGATAGGGCGGCTGTCAGCGGAACAATTCATTGCATTCTCCCTGGTCGGAAAACTGTGGTGTCGGTGCGCTCGCGCACGGCTGACCTGGACCCGCACAGCTCCGCGAGGGATGCCTCGCTGCACATTCCATCGTAGAGCTCGACCAGTTGAGTTGCAGTGACGGTCGATTTGGTCTCGGTCGCCTCGCGCCGGGCGCGGGCCACCATCGCGGCTGCCAGATCCGGGTCGAGATCGCGGCCGCTTTCGCTCAGCACATGGGCAATCGCAGTGGCGCCGGAATGCTTGCCGATGACGATACGCCGGCAGCGGCCCACGAGAGCCGGATCGAGCCCCTGATAAGTACGCGAGTCCTTCAGCAGCCCTGCGACGTGAATGCCGGATTCGTGCGTGAAAACATCGGCGCCGACGACCGGTTTAATGGCCGCGGTCTGCCGGCGGGCGGCCCAAGCCACCTGGGCGGCGAGGTCGGGCAATGCGGTCAGCTCGATGCCGGTATCCGCGCCGTCGAGGACCGCCATCGCGGCGGCCACCTCTTCCAGCGCGGCATTGCCCGCACGCTCGCCGAGCCCCAGGACGGTGACGGACGCATGGCGCGCGCCTGCGCGGATCGCGGCCAGCGTGTTGGCGGCAGCAAGTCCGAGATCGTTGTGCGCATGAAATTCAAGGTCGATTGGAGACTGCGGCACGAGCTGGGCGACAAGTTCGAAGGTCGAAAACGCGTCGAGAACGCCGACTGTGTCGGCTAGCCTGACGCGGCTTGCGCCGGCGCGTGCAGCCGTCTCGATGACGCGGGCGAGATGATCCCGATTGGCCCGCGAGGCATCCTCGCAGCCCACCGCGACGAAGAAGCCGGCGGCGGCTGCGCGCCTGACCATATGTTCGATGACCTGGAGCGCTCCCGCCTTATCGAGGCCGAGCTTGGCGGCAAGTTGGATGTCCGACGCAGGCAGCGATAGATTGACGGCGTGGACGCCGCTCTCGATCGCTGCATCGAGATCCAGCGACGTCATCCGGCACCAGGCCATGAGCCGAACCGGGAGACACCGCGCGACCACGGCGCGAATTGTTTCGATCTCGTCGGCGCCCATGACCGGCGTGCCGATCTCGATCTCTGTGACGCCGGCCGCCGCAAGAGACTCGGCGATCTCCAGCTTTTCCGTCGTGGTAAAGGCGACGCCAGGCGCCTGCTCGCCATCGCGCAAGGTCGTATCGTTGAGAAAGACATGACGGGTCATGAACGGTAGCCTGTTCTGCTGCCGCTCAGGCATAGACCGGATTGAACGTCTTCGGAGTTTCGCTTACCCGGCCCAGAACTGGGAAAGCCACGCAGCTTCTCCACGATTGCCGGCATGACCTCGAGCACCCGGTCGACGTCCGCTTCGCCGTTGTCCCGCGCCAAGGAGAAGCGGACTGCCGCGTGTGGCGTTTTCATCGCGCTCAGGACATGGCTCGGTTCCAGAGAGCCGGAGGTGCAGGCGGAGCCGGAGGAACACGCGATGCCCACGCGGCTGAGGAGGAGTGGAATTCCATCACTTTCGACATGTTCGAAGGAGATGTTTGCGGTGTTGGGCAACCGTTCCAGGGGATCACCAGTGACACAGGTGCTTGGGATGCGCTGGAGAATCCCGTCCTCTAAACGGTCGCGGAGCGACTTTACCCGTGTGGTCTCGTCGTCCATGAATTTCAAGGCGAGTTCGGCCGCCATGCCGAGCCCGACTATGCCGGGCGTATTCTCGGTGCCAGCACGCCGGTTGTGTTCTTGGTGGCCCCCCTTGATCAGCGAGTGGAAATTGACGCCACGTTTTACGAAAAGCGCGCCGATCCCTTTCGGCCCGTGCAGCTTGTGGCCGGAGAGCGACAGCATGTCGATTGCGGTCGACTTCAGGTCCATCGGAAGCTTGCCGACCGTCTGCACAGCATCGGTATGGAAAAGGGCGCCCACTTCCTTGGCCAACTCGGCAAGCCTGGCCACGGGGAAGATCACACCAGTCTCATTGTTCGCCCACATTATCGAGACGATTGCCACCTGTGGGGTGAGGGCGGCCATATAGGCGTCGAGGTCGAGCCGGCCACGGCAATCCACCGGGATCCTGTGCACCTTGACGCGGCGGGTCTTCTCAAGATGCGCGCAGAGCGTCAGCACGGCGGGATGCTCGACCGCGGACGTCACGATTTCGGTTCGGTTGGGCGCCGCCTCGAGCGCCGAAAGAAGCGCTGCATTGTCGCTTTCTGTCCCACCCGAGGTGAAGGTGATCTCATCGTCGAACTCCGCGCCGATCAGAGCTTGCAACTGCCTCCGCGCCTTTCTCACCGCCGCACTGACTGAGGCGCCAAGAGCGTGCGCCGACGAAGGGTTGCCGAATTGATCCCTAAAGAACGGCAACATCGCTTGCACGACCTCGGGATCGACCCGTGTGGTTGCGTTGTTGTCGAGGTAGACAGGTTTCATGTGCGATCCTCAGTTGACCGGAATGACGCGAGCGCGCGACCGCCTCATTGAGCCTCTGGCGTATGCCGTTGATGATGATGGGCCCGAACTGGCAGCCGGCGCGCACGCCCGAGAGTTTGACGTAGACCGGATCGGCGTCGGCATGGCCAAGTCCGCAGTCGCCGCCGTCAGCCCGCAGGTAAGGACGCCCGAACACGACAACGTTATCGATAAGCCGAATTTGGCGCAGCGGCGCGATTTGGCCGCCAGCAGCTTGGGTGCCACCAGGAACCGAACTGTTTCGGGAGGCGACGTTCTTTGCATCCTACCTGAAGCGATTGCCGGTCCCAAGATCGGCTTCGACCTTGCCTTGTTCTTGAGGACAGGGACATCTGTTGTGCCGGCCATATAAGCCTCCTCTGCCGCAAATGAGTCCGTCGGCGGCAATCGCTTCATGGACCCGCACAGGCGCTTCGGGCGATCAACTGAAGGACTTGCCGCAGCCGCACTTCTCGCGCGCGTTGGGGTTATCGAAGACAAAGCCGGAAGATTCGAGCCCGGTGAGGAAGTCGACGGTCATGCCGGCGACATGCGGTTGGGAGCCCGCGTCCACGAACAGCTTGATCCCATCTGTCTCGGTGATCGCGTCGCCCTCGCGCGACACGCTCTCCAGGCCCATTAAGTATTTGAAGCCGGCGCAGCCGCCGGCCTGGACCATGATGCGAAAGCCTTCCGCCGGCTCGCTGGCGCGGGAAAGAGCAGTCTTGATGGCGGCAACAGCGTTGTCGGTGAGCGTAATCATGGCTCCATTCTCCTCAGTCCGGGACCTGCTTGCGCATCACGTTGCATGCACCGTGCCAAAGCGAAAAAATGTTTCAACACAGCGCGGCATCTCTGACCCTGCGGTGGTTCTTGTGAGTCCATTGCTGCGAAGGTGTCGGCCAACCGACACGTACTGTCGGGTTTGTCGGGTCCGCCACGCGGGATGTTGGGCCTGAGTTGTTGGCTGAACTCACATTAAACCAATGACCATTACAGAAGACTCCTTCTGGGCTTGCTTCGGCGCAATTGGCACAGTTTTTGAAGCTCCACTGGCGAGGCGGCAAGAGACTGCCGATCCACAATCGTGTCGTGGGTGCCCTCGCGATCGATGCGGCGAAGCAAGGGAGCAACATGTCAGGACTGGGTCAGACACGCTTTGTTTGGCGAAGCAGCGCCGCCCGTGGCATCCGAATGACCGATTGGCCGATTGCGACAACACCCACAATCGCTCACCACCGCCCGGTGGCCACCGACCGGCTCGATGAGATTCCATCGGCATGTGCCTGCACGTGTCACTCGGGTCTCGCCGCTCCGATAGCACCCCCGGTTTTCGCGCGGGTGCGACGACGTGCGCACGCTGTCCAGCGACACTTTGTTCACGGGCCAGCAGCAGATCAGGGTCGAGCATTTCGGCGCGCCTTATCGGCTGAAGATTCCCGGGCAGTGCAGCTGATCCTCACACGTAGGTGGAAGCAGGGGTAAGACATGGACCAGCGCGAGAAACCATCGCCGGACGAAATCCGGCGGGCGTGCGAAGACAATCCGAAAATCCGGGAGCATGATCTCGCCGCTCGATTGGGCATTTCGGAAGCCGAATTGGTCGCGGCGCATTGTGGTCACGGCGCGGTGCGCATCGAGCCGCGCGTCGATGATCTGCTGACCGGCCTCGAAGCGGTCGGCGAGGTGATGGCGGTCACCCGCAACCAAAGTGCCGTGCACCAAAAGATTGGCGTGTACGACAAAGTGGTCACCGGCAACCCGCATGCCATGGTGCTCGGCGACGAGATCGACCTGCGCATCTTCCCGAAAGCGTGGGCGTATGGCTTCGCCGTCGAGAAGCGCGAGGGAGCCGAGATCCGCCCCAGCCTGCAATTCTTTGATGCCACCGGCGAGGCGATGCACAAAGTACATCTCAGGCCCGCCTCGAACCTGCACGCCTATCAGAATCTGGCGGCAGAGCTCGTATCCTCCGACCAGGAGCCGATCATATCGGTCGAGGCGAGCGGGGCGCGCGATAACGCAGTGAGTCCAGACCAAGCCGCCACGGTCGACGACCTACGCGAGCACTGGAGCCGGCTGAGCGACGTGCATCAGTTCTACCATATGTTGAAAACACTGAAGCTCAGCCGCTGCCAGGCGATGCGTATGGCCGACGAGGATTACGCCTGGCTGCTCGACAATGATGCCGTTGGCGCCCTGTTCCAACAGGCGGCCGAAGACGAGATGCCGATCATGTGCTTTGTCGGCAATCGTGGTTGCATCCAGATCCATTCCGGCCCGATCAAGTCGGTCAAGCAGATCGGGCCGCGGATCAATGTGCTAGACGAGACCTTCCATCTGCATCTTAGGACCCATCACATCCGCGAGGTCTGGGCCGTGCGCAAGCCGACGAGGGACGGTCACGTCACGTCCGTTGAAGCCTATGGCGCCGACGGCAAGATGATCATCCAGTTCTTCGGCACGCGCAAGGAAGGCGAACGCGAGCGCAGCGACTGGCGGTTTCTGGCCGAGAGTCTGCCACGCGTTCCCGGTCCGACCGACAGGGATGTGTAGAGCCGGCAGGCCCGTAGGATTGAACCGGCCGCCATAGGGCTCGGCGCCACGTTCCGACAGCGGCTCGCGAGGAAATATAGGTCCATGTGCGATAGAGCTTGCCGTGTTAGCGCATACGCACGGTCAGGTGTGCACGCCGGAATTGACCGCATCGATACAGTCAGGCTCGTCGCCGGCCGGATCGCTGCGCACGAGTGCATCGCTCGTCTGACCGGAAATCCTTGCAGCGGCTACAACAACGCATATGCCATCAGCGCCGAACCGAAGCGGAAGCGCGGCCGGGTCTTGTCGGACCGCACCCGAACCTTGCGCTGGATCGCGTCGTTGCTCAATCCGGGCCGTGCGAGCGATCTCCTCGCTCGTCGACCGGAAGGCTGTGCAGCAGCAGCCAAGCCGAACAGCCCGATGTCGCGGACTCGACAAAACCGACCACGGATGTCGGTTGTCGGACGTTGTCCTAAGAATGATGGACAGGTGATCATCAGCGGCGGGCCTAGTGCAGGCTGGCATTGCTTGGTGCAGCGCCATGGGTACGCCTATCCGGCACGCGACTTGCTTCGACAATTTGATCAGCAGGGCATCAGCAGTGCGTCACGGAGCTCAGAGGTGATTGACCAGCCTCTCAACCCTAACGGGGATAAGCGGCGGCTTTGCTTCATGCCCGCAGCGCGGCGGAGATGCCCCTTCTGATCGACTTCGCAACCGATCTCATCCGCGCTGGTGCAGGTGGGCTGTATCAGGCGACAGAATCTAGAAGGCGCCCGACAAGAGACGTGCCCATGCTGGAAATCGGCTTTATGAACAGCGGTGCAATCTCAATCGAGCCATGAACGCCAATGTAGAGAAAACAAAATGGCGACCAACCCCGTTCCAGATCATGTCCCGCCCGAAATGGTGAGGGACTTCAGCCTGTTTACATCGCCAGGAATGCCACCAACACCCAACGGGGATCCACACGCAGCTGTCGCTTGCGTACATGACGGGCCTCCGATCTTTTACTCCCGCTACAACACGCAAGATGGCCGGGGTACCTGGGTCATCACCCGTGCCGCGGACCAGCGGAAGGTGCTGCAGGACGCAGAGACTTTTTCCAGCCATCGCAGCATCTTCTCCTCCATACTGGGTGAAAACTGGCCGACGATCCCGCTTGAGCTCGATCCACCGGCCCATGGCGTCTTTCGCTCACTGCTCAATCCGCTGCTTTCGCCAAAGCGGGTGTTGGCTTTGGAACCGGCTGTCCGCGAACGGGCGGTCGAGCTGATCGAAAGGATCGCCGCGTCGGGCACAAGCTGCGACGTGATGAAGGATTTTGCCTTTCCTTTCGCGGTGAGCACCTTTCTTCGCTTTCTGGGGTTGCCCGATGACCGACTCGATACATTCGTCGGCTGGGGGAAAGATCTGCTCCACGGCGACGATAAGGAACGACCTGTGGCTGCCCGGACGATCGTGGCATTCATCGACGAACTTGCAGCCATGCGCCGCCAGGAGGCGGTTGACGATTTCATGAGCTTTATCGTGCAGGCACGGGTCGAGGGCCGCCGGCTGACGGACACCCAAGTCCGCGGCATCGGCGTGCTTGTCTTCGTCGCTGGGCTCGACACGGTCGCAGCAGCTATAGGCTTTGACTTGGCGTACCTCGCGCGCAACCTCAAAGATCAGCAATTGCTGCGGAGCGAACCGGACCGCATCCCGCTCGCAACCGAAGAATTGCTGCGGGCCTATCCGCCCATTCAGTTGATCCGCGTGGCTACGAAAGATATCGACTTCGAAGGCGCGCCGATCCGGAAGGGGGACTATGTTTCCTGCGCCACGATGATTGCCAATCGTGACCCGGCGGAATTCGAATGCCCCAACACAATCGATTTGGAGCGGGAGGACAACCGCCACGCAGCGTTTGGCTATGGTCCCCACCGTTGCCTTGGCTCACACCTTGCCCGGCGGGAGATTGTCATTGGCCTGGAGGAGTGGTTGGCGCGCATCCCGGCTTTCAGGATCAAGCAGGGTACGGCACCGATAACTTCTGGCGGCCATGTGTTCGGGATCGAAAATTTGATCCTGGACTGGTCTTAGGCCCGCCCCGACCCGGGGCACAGACAATGGAGGCAGCGCAATGCGCATCATCGTCCAAAAGGCCAAATGCCAGGGTCACGCGCGATGCGCGGCGCAAGCGCCGGACATCTTCAAGCTTGATGACGAGGGCTACATCCTGCCCGGTGACATTGAAGTTGCGGAAGGGGAGGAACTGCCTGCATCGCGGGGCGCGCGATCCTGTCCTGAACGTGCGCTGGAACTCACCCGCTGCGCGCTTTGAGGACTCATTCAACCGAGAGTCTGGCGGGCTTGAACCATGTGGCCGCACTCAGCACGCGACCTCTGTCCCGCACGGTTCACGTCCAACTCTGCAGGGGCATTTCCGGCGCCAGTGTTCCCCGTGAGGCGCAAACGGCAGGGCAGGGGTTCGCGAACACCTCTTCCAATCACAGAATTTGCGTCAGAGCCGACGGACCAGACGAGAATTGCCGAACTACTCGACGCGAGGCGACCCGGAGTGCCATACCGAAGAACTGCCCGACCCATGTTGCGGCAGGCCGGGTCTCTGCATGATTTGATAGGACGAAACCAGGAGAACGCACCATATTTGCCCAACATTATGCCCGGCTCAGCACCGGCCAATGGCCGCACATCGAGCTGGAGAGGAGGTTCGACCAGCATGTGCTTGCCTGTGTGCTTTCACGTGCGCTCGAGGAGATCGAGGCCGGCGAGGCGACGGCGACGGAGGCAACCGGACTTTCGCGCGCCGAGTTGCGCGATGTCCTGGTCCGCTGTTTCCCTGCTTTTCCTATCAACGCGTTTGCCTTGAAAGAGGTGAGCGAGCCCGAGCCGGATCTGGAAGAAGAACTTCTGCATGGACTGCTGCTGGCGCATGCCCGACATGGCGACCCGGCGAGCGCCCGCTTCGCCAAGATCATCGCCCGGCGTGCGATGCGCAATGACCACCTCTGGCAGGACCTTGGCCTTTTTAATCGAACCGACCTCGGCCGCCTGCTCGCCTCGCATTTTCCGACGCTGGCGGCCGGCAACACCCAAAACATGAAATGGAAAAAATACTTTTACCGAAAGCTCTGCGAGGCCGAAGGTTTTTCGCTGTGCAGCGCCCCCAGTTGCCGGGACTGCAATGATTTCGAAAGCTGCTTCGGCCCGGATGAAGGCGAAAGCCGCCTCACACGGACCAAGGACAACGCCTAGGATTGAGAGCCGCTTGCGTCAGTCGTACAGCGTCAGCGCTCGCGCCGCGCCATATGTCTGTTGTCAAATCTCGACGGACGCCATCGTTGAGACGGCCATTTCGGCAGCGATAGCCCTCTTTTCGGCCTCCTGGGCAAGATGACTGGCCGCGACCTGCGAATGGCCCCTGCGGCAAGCAAGGCGCCATAAATAACTGCGCCCAGCAGAACCAGTCGGCAAGAACGAACGGAACTGGCCACGTGGACGGGTATATCGAAGCGTCCATTGTTGACGTCAGCATTATACCTGGTAACGCCAGACTTCGACCGATTTTCAGCGGGCCGATAAGAAAGGCGCTCGAAGAGAAGGCGACTTTCGACCTGAACCGGAAATTGCAAAGCTGCAAGCCCAGTTGGAGCAGCAGTTGGCCCGGTTGAAGGATGCAGAAAAGTTGGCGATCAAGCTCAAGACTAATTCTGTTGGCCTCAAACGAATCAACGTCGCCGACGAAGCAATCGAGGTCGTAGCCGGTTTCACAGGACGGCGGACATTGGGGTCGGCAGTCTAGTCCCAGCCAAATAGGGCGCGCGCTTCTGCTACTGCGCAAACGCCTCTGGAGTCGATTTTATCAGCTCGTTGGCGTGATCTTCAGTTCCTTCGCCACAAAGCCCGGCGGAGAAGAGTATGCTGCCTGGCCTATTCATTCGCCCAAGCCCGCTTGCCACGGCAGCTATCGTGGTCATTTTTACATCAGACGATCGTCTCGTGAGCAGTGGACCGCAGAGTTGCGAAGACGCAGTTGCCCTTTGCTTCTACTGTGCATAGAAGCCATTTGTGCGGGCAGAGGTACAAAATCTGGGTGCGGTGCTGTGGGAATAAAATTCGAAAAGCTAAATAAACTGCGAGAGTCACTGCTAGAGGCAAATCACGATTTCCGCGCCAGCACCCAATTGTTCAATAGCTTGGATGTCGCGAAAATTGATCGCGAAATGGATCTTGGAGATCGCGGAAAGCAGCGGGGCGAGGCGAACCAACCTCCGAAGGCGGCCAAGAATTTCGACGACGTTGAGCATGCAGTCATCGAGAGGGTCGAGGACGAAAAAAAGGCGGCACACCACACCCTCGAGGATAGCCTGCAGCTTCTCTCCGGACGTTTGGCGGGCCTCGACTTTGAAGAGCAATTTGGTCTGATCCGTCAGGCGAACGCCGCCAGTGTTTCTGATTTCAAGGCCTCGATCGCGGTAGGCCTGGACGAACTTCACGGATTGCGAAAATCGCTCAACGACGCGGAGAAGGAGCACGCCTGGTTCAAACAGAAGCACGGGCTTGTCCGCGCCGTTAGGATTCAGCACGGAGCAGCCTACGTTTTCCGAATTTCCTTGCTGATTTTCCTGTTTCTGATTGAAACGGCGATGAACGGAAATTTCCTTGCCAAGGGAAATGAACAGGGATTTTTTGGCGGACTCCTCGAAGCCGCCGCGTTCTCGTTTTTGAACATCGGCGCCGCTCTGCTTTTCGCAATATTCTGTGCACGCCTGGTGACTCACAGATCGTTTTTCGTGAAGGTGATCGGCGCGTTGTCGATAGTGGCATACATCGGCTTGGCATTGACCATAAACCTAGCGCTTGCACATTACCGCGAGGTCAGCGGGTCCTTTGTGAACGGAGCCGGTGTCGAGGTTGTGCGCAGCATGCTCGCCAATCCGGCCGGCCTTATGGATGTGAAATCCTGGCTTCTGTTCGGCATCGGTCTCATGTTTTCGATTTTTGCATTTATCGACGGCTGGTTCGTTCTCGACCCATACCCAGGCTATGCGGGTGTCGAAAACAGATTGGTCGCTCGCAGGGAAGACTACATCGAGCGCAAGAGCGAGCTCATCGAGGCTCTGCAAGAGGTGCGCGATGAGCACAACGAGAAGGTGGAGGACATCGTCAAGCGGCTGGGGAGCAGACGCAGGGAGCATCGGGCGATCATCGATCATCGGTCGAGGCTGCTGACGCTCTTTGTGCAGCATCAAGACCAGCTGGAGCGAGCCTGCAACCAGCTTCTCGCAAAGTACAGGGAGGCCAATATCCAGGCCCGCACAGAGCCAGCGCCAAAACATTTTGCCACGCCCTACAGACTCGAGCGCATAAAACCCCTGATATCGTCCGACGATGAATGGAGCGAGAAGGACCTGGGCGCCTCAATTCGTGACGCGCAGGAAGAACTCAACGCTCAGGTGCGGCTCATCGGGCTGGAATGCGAGCGGGGGATCGAACAGTACCGAGATCTCGACAAGCTTCATCCGGACAGCGTGAATGGCTAGGCGGGGCCGCAGAAGAAAGAATGGCAGTGGCGGCACCATTGTGGCAGCAGTTGGATTGGCCGTGCTGTCGGCTGCGATGCTGGCCGGTTTTGTTTGGATGTGGTCGAGATCCGGGAAGGACCAAATCGACGCCAGCACGAATTGCCCGTTGGCCGGTCCTGTAAGCCTGACGGCGGTCTTGATCGACGCCACCGACCCGATTTCGCCAATAACCATGGCCGATTTGAAGAATGAATTCCGTAAGACCATTGGGCGCGTCGAGCCCGGCGGCTATCTGAGGATATTGACGCTGGGCCCGACCCCCGGCGACCTGACTGTGATGTTTGATGGATGCAACCCGGGCGATGGCTCGACGGTCGACAGCTGGACGAACAATCCGTCCCGGCGGCAGAAGAAATGGGAAGATGCATTCGAGGATCCTCTGACGAAGCTTCCCGACCAGATTCCCAATGGAGAATCCGCTAGCCAATCTCCAATCATGGCCGGAATGCAAAAAATCAAACTGTCATTATTCGATAGCGGTTTGGCGAAAGAGAAGACCGCAAAGCGAATAATAGTCGTGTCGGATATGATTGAACATACGGCGCTGTACTCACAATATCGTTCGGGTCTCGATTACCAGAAGTACCTTGATAGTTCGGCCGACAGGACCTACGGGACATCGCTTGATGGCGTGGGGGTTACGATACTCTATGTCGATAGGGCGAAGAAGCCATTTGGCTCTTTCGGACATGCAGAGTTCTGGACCCGGTGGGTTCAAGCCCATCATGGCGAGTTTGAGAAGCTGGTAGGGTTGGAGGGGTTAAACTGATGGCCAAGAAGCGAGGGGAGTCCTTCTTGGGACATCCGAGCCTGCCCCTTGTCGTCTTTGCGACACTAACCCTGGGCGGCTGTGTGTTCATCGCAATAGCCAAGCTGTCGGGCGTAGACCCGATAATGGCGGCGAGCGCACCGGTATGCCTGATGCTCATCTATCTTGCCGCGTCCGTCTTCACCGGCAAGCTGCGGCTCCACGATGAGCAGACTGGCGACAATCTCTACTACATGGGTTTCCTGTTTACGTTGACGAGTCTCGGCGTATCGCTGTTTCAGTTTGGTTCCGAAGGATCCACCGACACAATCGTGAGGAACTTTGGTATCGCGGTGACGTCGACGATCACGGGCATTGCTCTGCGGATCTTTTACAATCAGATGCGCCGCGATCCTGCCGACATCGAACGGACGGCCAGGCACGAACTCGCCGATATGACGCGTCGTGTAAGAGCTGAGATGGAAAGTGTAACCAGGGAATTCGCTGACTTTCGCCGCGTCAGCAATCAGATGTTGGAGGAGGGTTTTGCCGAAATTGCCGTTCAAGCGGAGCGGAACGGAGAGCACATAAGATCGGCGCTGGATAAAATCGCGATGGAATCGATCAAACCGGTTCAAGAGGCCTCGGGAAAGCTCAGCAATGCTTTGAGCGATAATTTTGGGCAGATCGAAAGTCAGTTCTCGTCGATCGCACAGCGCGTCGAGGCGGCAGCCGATCTGCTCGACAAGGCCAACAGCTCAATGTCCTCTTCAGTTGGCAGACTGGGTGAACAGGCCGACAGCGTAGCCACCAAGTTAGAGAAGGTTGTCGTCCCTGATGAGGTCCTTAAGAACGATCTGGCGCCGATGGTGAAACTCCTTGGCAGCGCGGTCGCCCAATATGCTGTCAAAACAGAGACGGCTTCGCAGGAACAGCAAGCCCGCATGGCGGGCATCGTTGATGCTGTGGCTAAAGTGGCCGCAGGTGTGGAAAGGGCTGTGGCAGCCGCAGAGCAAACAGCGGAGAGTGTCCAAGCGCAACAGCGCTTGACCCAGGCGCTTGCTGCAGTGGTGCAAAAGCAAAGCAAGGACACCGGAGACCTTGTCGCAACCTTGGCAGGAAGAAGCCTCCACGCGCCGAGGCCTGTTCCCCCTCTCAACGCTCCTATCGCGATCGAACAGCCACCGGCAGATCTGGCCGCAAATGACACCGTCGAGAGCGCACCGATTAGGGTCGAGCCTGAGCCCCAACCAGACGCTTTCCAAACTCTGGGAAGCGAGCCTCCCGCCGAACGAACGGAACCGCCTAAGCGAACCAGTTGGTGGGGCAGGTGAGTGACGCTGGCGGAACTTCGGTCGCCTTCGAGCGCAAGGGTTACGGCCGCGGTTTGATACTGGGCCTGACCATGGCCGAGACGATGCTGCTTTTGGTGTTCTGCCTGCTGCTAGCAGCCGGTGCTATCATCACGAAAAAGCAGAAAGAGACCGATGAGGCGCTGCGAGCCGCTCAATCAAACAAGGAAAACGTGCAGAGGCTCGAAGCCGAAAACAAGCGGCTTCTGGCTCAGATAAAAGCGGTGTTTCAGCCCGCGAGCGGAGGAACCGTTCCCGACGAAGAATGGCGCGAGCTGGTCCTGGCCAAGGATGCTGTTAAGTCGGTCAAGGAAGCAGGTATTTCCCTGGAGGAGGTCGTGCGAAATGCCCCTGTCGCGAAGGTCCTTGCGGACAACGACATAAGCGTTGATCAGGCCAAGGCCATGATAGATGCGGCGAAGGTCTTGAAAGAATTTGGTTACATCGGCACCGACAAAGGGCTGCAGGATCTGGCTGATGTGCTCAAGAAGGCTGCAGAGCCGACGCAAGCAGCAAAACCTCACGATTGGCCGCCGATCATTAGTCTCAGCGAACTGGATGGCTATAATTTCGATACCGGAAGCGCAGAGCTTTCGGATCCGTTCAAAACAAAGTTGCGCGATCTTGCGAAGACAATCGCCGGCACTGCGACCTCTTACGGTGTCGACGTGATTGAGGTGATTGGACACACGGACGAACAGGCAATGGCGGGCGAATCCTCCAACATGGACAAAGGGCTCCAACCGGTTTTGTCAGGGAAAGTGGAAATCGGCTCACTCCATCCCGCCGACAATGCCGGCCTTGGTCTGGCGCGCGCGATTTCAGTCACGAGTGTGCTCAGTGACATGCCCGCATTAAAGGGGTTTACGATTTTGCCGATGTCAGGTGGTCAGCTCATCCTGCCCGGCGATCATCTCACCGACGGAGCGCAGATGGGCGATGTGCGGGCTCGAAGGCGCATCGAGATTAGGGTGAGGCAGCGATCAAAATTGGCGCCGGTTGGTGGCGCCAAGCCATGAATGGGGACGAGAGACTGGCGCCTTAGCCGGTACGGCAGTTGAGTTGGGGGATTGGGCTATGGGGTTTTACGTTCGAAAATCGATCAGTGCGGGACCATTCCGCTTTAACTTTTCGTCCGGCGGGGTTGGCGCTTCCGTTGGCGTGAAGGGCCTCCGCATCGGCACTGGGCCACGAGGTCACTACATCCACGCCGGCGTCGGTGGGCTCTACTATCGTGGCACTTTAGGCAAGGCTAGCGCCAAGAAGGTAGTACAGCTCTCTCAAACCCGATCTGCGCCGCAACCCCGTCCACAATCCTCGCCCCCGGAGTACGTCTCTGACGGCGTCGTAATGAGGGAAATCGAGTCCCGCGATGTGGTGGAGATGCGTGACGAGACATTTGCCAATGTACTCGATGAAATCAATGCTAGGCAATCGCAGACGGCTGTCCGTAGCACTCGCGGTTCTGTTCGGGATTGCAGGTTTCCTTGTGGGGACCAAGCTCGGAGGTGCCGCACCGGTGCTGGGCATCGGTGCCTTTGTGCCGGGTATGCTCATTGGCAAATGGTTTGACAGCTACCGCCGGGTAAGCGTGCTCTATTACGATTTGGAAAAAGACGCGGAGGCCGCCTACGGGCGACTTGTCGGCGCGTTCGAAACTCTCACCGGCTGCGGCGGGAGATGGCATGTCGCTGCCGGCGGCAAGATAGAGGATCTGACGGCTTGGAAGCGAAATGCCGGGGCCAGCATGCTGGTCGATAAAAAGCCCACGACACTTGAAAGCTCCTTGCCGAAGGTTGTGCGCAGCAACGTTACTCCGCCTTCAATCCATGTGGGTCGGCAGGTGCTCTTCTTCATGCCTGACCTAGTGCTGGTGAAGGACGGAAACCGATACGGCGCAGTCGGATATGCCGATCTGCAGACCCAATTCGCCCCGAGTAATTTTATCGAGACCGGCAAAGTTCCATCTGATGCGGAGATCGTGAGCTACACTTGGGCTCACCCAAACAAAAACGGCGGGCCCGACAAGCGTTTCAAAGACAATCGGCAGATCCCTGTCTGCCGCTACGAAGCGTTGCGGTTTTCTAGCCCGTCCGGACTTAACGAGCTGGTGGAATTTTCCAAGACAAACGTCAGCCAGCCCTTTTGCCAGGCTCTATCGGCACTCGCGCAATTGCATCGAAGCTCCGACCGCCAATCCATAACGCTGAACGCGCACTCAAGGGACTGATAGTGGCGATGGCTCAAAGCATGGCCAGGTCAGCAAACGCCTTCGCATGGAATCCCATCGCTATCTCGATCCAACTTGCTCCCCCATGAGCAGTTGGCGAGATACCAACGCGCTTCTTCGCAAGATGAAATCTGCCTGCAAAAGCGGCGAGGTTGGCATGAGTAGCTCTGTGCTACTTGGCGACGGCTGATGAGCCCAAGTGGGCTTTTGGTTGGGTTCGTAGCTTCCGAATGTTGTTCGCGCCAATCCCAAGGGTTGTCAAAAGTTCCAATCCAGATTCCGACCTTAGCGGTTTCAGCCTTAGTTTGCTGTTGCGCATAGGCCCCGTGGCTGTAGCGGGGCCAGTCCAAGGCTCGACCATGTTCAACCATCCAGGACGCGACGCTGACACCGTCCGCGCGACGGCAATCACCGACGAAGCGACGGTACCGATCCCATGAAACAAATGTGCATTGGACAGGCCGCGAAGCCGCAAGGAAATTCGCCAGTGCTTCGGCCGCCTGGCGCCCGCAGGGGTATTGATGTCCGCTCGCGTCATTGCAGTATTGGCGGCTTTCGGGTGCATCGATGCCGTTGAAGCGGACGCGCTGCCCGTGGATCTCTATCGTGTCTCCATCAACCACCGATGCTATGCCGACAATCGGCGCCGGTCTCGACCCGGTCGAGTTTGCTATATCCAGACCACGTAACTGGTCGCCCGGCCCTGTAAAATAGTGGGTGGCGTAAGCAGCCAAGGCCACCACGATCACTAGGATCAGAGGCAAGGGCACATCTGGAAAGAAACGTCTGCGGACGATTGGTTCCGCGCCGCGCCTTGGTCGCGCGCGGCGACGATGAGAATAGCGATTGTTATTCAATTTCCGATCCTTTGCGAAACGCAGGCTGCATGATTTCTAACGTGCCTCTGCACGCTTCGTAGGCGCCTTTTTCGCTGGCGCTGGTTTGCCTTGTAGTTCGGCGCTTTGAACACCATGGTGCCTTCGCAGATCAGCCCGAAGTCACGACTTTGTAGTTGCCCTTTTCGTGAACACGACCATCTTTCCGCGCTGGAGCCTACAAGTTTTCTCGGAATGCAATTAGGAGGGCCGATTGAAAAAGAAGTCGGCTTGTGCGCCAGTTGGTCGTGGCCGGCGAGGCAGATGCCAGAGCTGCCAACACCTCGTCCAGAGGTATGATGGCATTTTGTCCGAAAGGGAACCTCGAGATCAAGGTGGGGATGCGAAGTGTCCGGAACATTAAACAAACATCCGCAATTTTCCACTAAGCTGCGGTGCTCACAATACTAAAACGATTGAAGTGTTGGTGGCAGCCATTCGAAGTTGAAAAACGAGCATTTTATGTTGCGGACAGCCCTTGTGTAGGCTCTATGTGTCCAGCCTATCAGGGGGGTGTGAGTGTCGGAAGTTGAAAAATCGGTCTTCCAAAGCGATCTGCCTTTAAAGGAAAAGCTCGAGCGAGCCAGGATGGAATTGCTCGACCTTTCTGCTCGCAACCGACTTTTGAATGTGCCACGGTTTTCAAAGAGCGCGAAGACGATCGATATTGTCGACGAGAGGTCGTCTGAGATCTATCGATTGCTGGTGAGCGAAGGAAAGGCTTTTACCTTCCTGGCCGG
Organism: Mesorhizobium sp. M1329; assembly: GCF_040318035.1. Taxonomy (NCBI): domain Bacteria; kingdom Pseudomonadati; phylum Pseudomonadota; class Alphaproteobacteria; order Hyphomicrobiales; family Phyllobacteriaceae; genus Mesorhizobium; species Mesorhizobium sp. M1329. The sequence continues at coordinate 108,506 of NZ_JAMYLN010000015.1, forward strand.
CAAGCCGGATCGGCCGAAGGCAGGCCAGGTTGAAAGCAGCCCTCCAGACGAGGAAATCGACTATTCCCCCGTTGCTCTTGCTCAGCCTGAGGACGAAGGATTCGACGATAGAGGGGTATCTGCGCGACATTCTGACACCAAGCTTCAGACGAGGATGACCCCAACGGGGCTGCAGCGCCGGCTCCTTGATCTCTACCACGATGCCCGCACACTTGAGGAAGAGCAGGGCGTCAATATCCTCTTTCTGGCCCTTGGCATGCTGAAGTGGATTGACCCGAACAACAAAGAAAACATCCGTCAGGCTCCTCTCATTTTGGTGCCGGTACGGCTTGAGCGAGGGGCCGCTGGAGAAAAGTTTCGGCTGCGAGCTCGTCCGGAAGATCTTACCGCAAACCTCTCCTTGGAACTCTATCTCGACCGCATCCGCAAGCTCGCCCTGCCGCGTTTTGAAGTGGGAGACGACTTCGACGTCTCGGCCTATCTCGACGCCGTTGCCGAAGCAGTGTCGACGAAAGAGGGTTGGCAGGTGCTTGCCGATGATATGGTGCTCGGCTTCTTCTCGTTCGCTAAGTTCTTGATGTACCGTGACCTGGATCCGGATCTCTGGCCGGATGGCGCAAAGATTATCGAACAACCGAAGATCCGCTCGCTTCTTTCAGATGGTTTCGACGCACGCGAACCGCTGATGTCGGACGACAATGCGATTGATCCGCATATTGCGCCTGCCGAAATGTTGCATATCGTCGACAGTGACAGTTCTCAGACGCTGGCGATCCATGATGCAAGAAAAGGTCGCGACCTCGTTATCCAAGGTCCGCCTGGGACAGGAAAATCGCAGACGATCGCAAACATTATCGGGTCGGCCGTTGCCGACGGAAAGACCGTGCTGTTCGTGGCCGAAAAAATGGCTGCGCTGGAAGTCGTGAAGCGACGGCTTGATACTGCCGGAGTGGGGGACGCCTGCCTCGAGCTCCATAGTAACAAGGCGAACAAGCGCATGATGCTGGAGGAGCTGCGGCGCACCTGGCAACTCGGATCGCCTAGGGGACAGCTTCCTTCTTCCCTGACTGAGCGCTTGCTGGAGGCTCGCGATAAACTCAATGCACATGCTGCACGAATGCACGTTGCATTTGGAACGTCCGAACTCACTCCATACCAGGTTCTTGGCCAGCTAACCCGACTAAGGCAGAACGGGCAAAAACCAGTTGATATTGAACTTGAGGATGCCACCGCTTGGACGAATGACGGTGTCTCGCAACGTCGCAAACTTCTCGATGAGGTGTCTCAGCGGATCAACGAGATCGGCTTGCCGATCCACCACCCATGGCGGGGAGTTGGCCTGGATGTCGTTCTACCAACGACTATTGAGAGGCTCGTCCCACGCATTGCGTCGTCGCTGGATCAAGCAAAGGCTCTGCACGCCAAACTGGCCGATATTGCTGAGCGGATCGAGGCGAAGCCTCCGCAAATCCTCAGCGACAGCGGCGAGGTAGAAGATCGTGCTGAGCTTCTCGCGTCCGCACCTGGACTTCCTGCCGAGGCGCTAGTCTCGCCGGTTTGGGATGAGCGTCCAAAGGACATTGCATCGCTTCTCTGGACAGGAACGGATTTCAACCGCAAATCCGAGGAACTGTCGGAGCAGTTGGTGGCGACGGCTATCGACACGCCAATCGAAGGTCTCGAGACAGAGCTTGCTAAGCTTCCTTCAGACTTTCCGAAAGATGGTTTCGTTCGTGCGCGCCAGCTAACCGTGTTGCTCCCACGCTTACGGGAAGAAGCTGAGCGGCTAAATCAAGAACTGGGGTCTACGGTTTTACCGGACACGCGTGCAGGACTCCTCAGGCTAGTGATGACCGGCGAGAGAGTTGCGGCAGCCCCCGATGCGAGCCCTGAGGCATTCGCAGCCACAGTTTGGGACTCCGGGCTGGAACAGGCTGGTGACCTTGCCGACAGCGTAGCAACGCTAGAGACTGCTAGAGCCGAGCTTCAGGGCAAGGTTGTTGATGCCGCGTGGAGTACCAACGTGGCCGCGGCGCGGCAAGCGCTCGCCACGCACACGGGAATATTGAAAGCATTGAATGGCGACTACCGTCGCGCCACTGCACTTGTGCGGACTATTTTGGTAGCCCCTAGCGCGCCTGCGGCGGAGATAGTGGGTCTCCTCGACATTCTGATGAAGGGCCAGGCGGCCGCAGCAAAAGTGCGCGAAGGCGACGCCTTTGGCCGTTCCGCCTTCGGAGCCGATTGGCGCGGGGAGAGATCGTCTTCGGCACCACTCCAGGCCTTAGTGGAGTGGATGCGCACGCTGAGGGGACTTGGCTCGGAACCGCGAATTATAGCCGGGCGGATGGCGGAGCGCTCTGAAGCGGGCGCGCGTGCGGTCCGAGTTCGTAAGGTGATCGACATCGGTCAGCCGATTATCGAGGGGTTCTGGAACGATTTAGGCCACCTTGCGTCATCCATGCTAGGTGACGTGGCTTCCGCCGAGCGGGCCTCGCTGCAACTGATGGAAACGAAGGCAAGCACTGTAGCTCAAGCCGATGACGCGTCACGACAGGTTCTGACTGACGTTCCAGATCTGATCAGTGAGCGGGTGGAGATACTGCGCCGACTAGGCAGACTACAAGCGCTTGCTCAAGAGATCGACGACGGGGAAAGCCTTGGCAAGTTCGCATTCGGCTCGTCGTGGCTCGGTCGAGGATCCGATTGGGCCGCTCTCGCGCAAGCCGAACTTTGGCTGAGAGAAAATGGCTCAATCCGGCATTTGGCTGCGCGGTTGCCTGAAAGAAAAGAGATCGCAAACTTGGCGCGTTCAGCGCGTGAAGCGGCCCAAGCGGCAGCGCGGGAATTGAAGGCGCTTGCAGGGGATTTGAAAGCCGATGCTCCCTCCTTGTTTGGAGTAGACGATTTTCCAGACGTCGCGATAGTCGAGGTTGTTTCTCGACTGGAGGGGTGGCTCGATCATCAGGAACAGCTCTCGAAATGGGTTGCCTATGAAGAGCGATCCGAAACGGCCCGAAAGGCTGGACTGGGACAGTTGATAGACGGCCTAGCCGACGGCCAGATTACAACAGGATCGGCGCGATCAGTCTTCGATATGGCCTACTACGAACGAATGTTTCTAGCGATGGCGACCGATGAGCCGGAGCTGGCAAGGTTCGACGGGGAACTGCATTCCAGGGCTGTACGTGACTTCGCGGATCTGGACCGACAGAGGATCAAGGCCGGTGCCATCGAAGTTGTGACGGCTCATCACCGAAAAATTCCTTCAAGAGACGGCGGAGCTGGACCAGTCGGACTGCTTCGTTCTGAGATGGCGCGCAGACGGGGCCACATGCCTATCCGGCAGTTGATGCAGAAGGCAGGGCCTGCCATCCAGGCACTCAAGCCAGTGTTCATGATGAGCCCGCTTTCGGTGGCCCAATTCCTGTCGCCCGGCAGGATGTCCTTCGATCTGCTTGTGATGGACGAGGCGTCTCAGATACAGCCTGTGGACGCGCTTGGCTCGATCGCCAGGGCCAATCAGGTGGTCGTTGTTGGCGACGAACGCCAACTGCCACCCACGACATTCTTCGCGAAGATGACAGGCTCGCAGTCTGAAGATGACGAGGGTGAGGGCGCGCAGGTCGCCGACATCGAAAGCATCCTCGGCCTGTTCACGGCCCGCGGCTTGCCGCAGCGTATGCTCCGCTGGCACTACCGTAGCCGTCACCAATCTCTGATCGCCGTATCGAACAGCCAGTTCTACGAGAACCGGCTTTTCATCGTGCCAAGCCCCTATACCCAAGAGGCAGGCATGGGGTTGCGGTTTCATCATGTGCCGGAGGGGGTCTTCGATTCCGGTGGCACAGGAACCAATCCGGTAGAGGCGAGAGCAGTAGCCGAAGCGATCATCCGTCATGCGAAGGTGAACCCGCAAGAGACTCTAGGCGTTGCAACATTTTCGGTTAGCCAACGCCGCGCGATCCAGGATGAACTCGAAGCGCTGCGGCGACTAAATCCCGATACGGAGGAGTTCTTTCACGCGCATCCCAGCGAGCCATTCTTTGTCAAGAACCTTGAGAATGTTCAAGGCGATGAGCGCGACGTGATCATGATCTCGGTGGGGTATGCCAAGAATGCGCAGGGATACATGGCCATGCGTTTCGGCCCTCTTGGTGCGGAAGGCGGCGAGCGTCGGCTCAACGTCCTCATAAGCCGAGCCAAGCGCAGCTGCGAAGTATTCGCGTCCATCACAGACGAAGACATCGACCTGGAGCGTGGCAAAGGGAAAGGCATCTTCGCCTTCAAGCTCTTCTTGCACTACGCGAGAACAGGGCGAATTTCGCTTGCCCAGGCCACGGTTCGCGAAATGGATTCGATCTTTGAAGAACAGGTAGCCAACGCGCTGATCGAAAAAGGTTATCAGGTTCATGCTCAGGTGGGCATTGCCGGTTTCTTCATCGACCTCGCGGTTGCGGATCCAGAGAGGCCAGGCCGGTATATACTCGGCATCGAATGCGATGGTGCAGAATATCATTCGTCGCGCTCGGCCAGAGATCGAGACCGGCTACGGCAATCCGTCCTTGAGGATCATGGTTGGATTATTCATCGGATCTGGAGCGCTGACTGGTTCCAACGACCTCATGAGCAGCTGGAGCGAACCATACTAGCGATTGAGGCTGCCAGAAAGGAACTCGATGAGCGGGCCGAATTGGGGGTTCAGAGAAGTCGTGCTGTAGCCGTTCAGGTTGTTATGGTCGACCGGGGCAACGTGACGGAAATCGGTCTCGAGAGCACAAACGGATCCGAGACTCCCAATCGAGCCTACGAAGAGACTCAGCTAAGGCGACCGGGATCGTTCGAACTCCACGAGACGCCCAGCGGAATCATGGCCGGGCTGGTCGAGCAGGTCGTGGCTACAGAAACACCAATCCATGTCGACGAAATAGTTTCGCGTATTCGGGACGCGTGGGGTCTGCAGCGGGCCGGTGGCAGGATTCAGGATGCAATCGAGCGAGGTGTAGGCATAGCACAGAGAGGTGGTGCAGTAGCCCGTCGAGGCAACTTCTGCTTCAAGCCGGGTGCTCCTGTTCGTCTTAGAGATCGCAGTGCGGTCGTGTCCCCTGGATTGCGTAAGCCCGAAATGATTGCGCAGGACGAGGTCGCCCAAGGCGCTATGGAAGTCGTGAAATCCAATCTCGGTGCGACAGAGGAAGAAATTGCCACAGGCGTTGCGAGGATGCTGGGCTTCAAAGCCACAAGCGCACAACTGAAGCAGCTAATTTCGGCCGCGGTCGCCGATTCAGTTGCCAAGGGATTGTTACGGTCCCAAGACGGCTTGTTGGTGGTCGGCGACTCCACGAGCGAGAAATTAGCCGAAGTGTAATGGGGCGTTGCAGCGACCTCGCTGCAATTTCAGTCGAGCTCAGAACACCTCTTTCCCTGGCGGAGGCCGAATGGCATTTCGATTCGTACACACGGCCGATATTCATCTCGACTCGCCGCTTCGTTCGCTGGCCATGCGAAATCCCGATCTTGCCGGGCTCGTGGGCGACGCCAGCCGCCAGGCATTCGTTTCGATAGTGGATCTCTGCCTTGAGGAACGAGTCGACGCGTTGGTCATTGCTGGCGACCTATACGATGGCGAGCAGACCTCGATGAAAACTGCGCGGTTTCTGGCATCGCAAATGACACGCCTGCACCAGACCGGCATCAGGGTTTTCAAGATCCGCGGCAATCATGACGCCTTGTCGCGGATTTCCAAACAGCTGGTGTTTCCCGACACCGTTACCATCTTCGGCGGTCGTGCTCAGTCGGTATTGCAGACAGCCGGCGGTCTGGACATCGTTTTCCACGGTTTGAGCTTTGCGAACCCAAAGGCCCCGGACAGCCTGCTGACCAAATATCCGGCTGCTCGTGAAGGGGCCGTCAACATAGGCATCATGCATACCAGTCTGGCTGGATCGCCCGGTCACGACGTTTACGCCCCCTGCAGCATCGCTGACCTGCACGCCCACGGTTTCGACTATTGGGCCCTCGGCCACATTCATGTTCGTCAAGTCTATTCCGGCGCAAGCACCGTGGTGATGCCGGGAATACCTCAGGGGAGGGATATTAACGAGGCGGGTGAGAAATCAGTCACCCTGGTGACGGTGCGCGACGACCGTTCGGTGGAGATCGAGGAACGGCTGACCAGCGTTGCGCAGTTCGAACGGGTGAGCGTCGACCTTACCGGGGCGGTGGAGTGGCCCGAGGCCGTCGCGTGTATTCGTTTCGCGCTCGAAGAGATGCGGGCCACCGTCCGATCGCGTCATGCTGTGGCCCGCGTTGGCCTGAGAGGGACGTCACCATTGTTATGGGCGCTGATCCGCGACAGGGACCTCCTTCTTGCCGAAGCCGAACAGGCTGCGGAACAGCTGGGCCATACGTGGGTGGAGAAGCTCGAGCTTGACCTCGCGCCGCCTCGGACGGAGACCGACGAGGATATTGCTGATCCGATTTTCGAACTCGGGCAATCAATGCGTGCCGATGCCACCTCGGAGGCCTTCCGCGCTGAGGCGAGGGCGTTCGTCCAAAAGATGGTCGCCGACCTTCCGGCCGACGGACGGGATTTTGCTGGGAAGGACGAAGCCGGGCTGGAGCAGTTCCTCGATCAGGTGCTTTCCAAGGGTGCGGACTTGGTCACTGCCCGCCTTAAGTCCGGTGGATCGTCATGAGGTTGCGGCGACTTGACCTCATTCGCTATGGAAAGTTCACCAATAGCACGATCGACTTCGGACCCAAACCGGAATCCGGACCTGACCTGCATATCGTGTTCGGCCTGAATGAGGCCGGCAAATCGACCGCGCTTTCCGCCTACTTAGACTTGCTGTTCGGCATCGAGGAACGGAGCCGCTACAACTTCCTGCACGAGTACAGCGCCATGCGCATTGGCGGCGTGCTGGAACTGGCCGGCTCCGAGCACACGTTCACGCGTACGAAACAGCGTACTAATTCGCTATTGAACGCGACGGGCCAACCGGTGAGCGACGTGGCGATCACGGCGCATCTCGCCGGACTGTCGCGTGACGCTTACACGACGATGTTCTCACTCGATGACGAGACGCTGGAAGCGGGCGGGAAGTCGATTCTGGAGTCGCGGGGCGACCTCGGCAAGCTCCTCTTCACGGCAAGCGCCGGTCTTGGGAACGCAAGTGATACGTTGAACACCCTCGAGGCCGAAGCAGACGCTCTGTATCGGAAGCAGGCGCATGGCACCGAACTGGCGCTCCTGAAGAAGCGCCTTGTTGACGTGAAGTCGCGCAGGGATGCGATCGATACCCTTGCATCAACCTACGAGGGCCTGGAGGCCGAACGTCTCGATGCAGCGCAGCAATACGACCGGACCATCAGTGACCGAGCGGTGCTGGTGGCCAGGCTGGATACCATTGCTCGTTACGTGCGTGCTGCGCCGATGCGGGCGGATATCCGGCGCAAGATTGCCCGGCTGAATGAGCTGCCGGACATCGCCTCCCCAGCTCGCACGTGGACGGGTAGTGTCACCGGACTCATCGATGACGATGCCAGCCTCAGAACGCGGCTGTCCGCAAACATCGACGAGGTCCAGCGCTTGGCGGCAAAAGTCACTGCGGTCGATGAGGATGGATCGATCCTGTCGATTTCCGAACGAATTCGCGGGCTTGCGGAGAGCAAAGTGCGCCATACCGCGGCTGGCTTTGACTTGCCCACTCGCAGGATGGGGCTGCAAATCCTCAACAACACCGTGGCAAGCTGCCTAGCCGCCTTGGGTCGATCTTCCGAGCCGGATCCTGCCGCGCTGCTTCTGCCTGCCGTCACCGTTGGCGTCGTTCGCGCTATGGTCGAGCAGAGGTCCGGGATTGCTACCGGGGTGCGCGCCGCCCGCGACGAGGCGGCGGCAGCACTCGATGTGCTGCAGGCGGCAAGGCAGCGGGTCGGCGAGGAAAGGGCAGTGCCCGAACCTGCCAGGGCAAGGCTGGGCTCGGCTTTGTCGAAAGCGCGAGCAAGCGGACACCTGGCGGAGATCAGGACGGCTCGCGAGGCAGAAGATGCGGGAACAATTCGATGGGAGGTGTCGCTCGCGCGCTTGCGTCCATGGAGAGGAGATGCCCTTGCTCTCGCCAACGTCGCGGTTCCGAGCGCCGGGCACATTGCCGCCTGGAAGACAGTAGCGTCAGAACTGGCAAGAAACACCGCCGTACTTGCCGAACGCCTCGCCGAATACGAGGGCAACCGTGCCATGCTCAAGGCTGGATTGGATGCCCTTCGTGCCTCGGTCGACGTTGTCGACGATGATGGGGCTGCCGCGATCCGCCGTGTCCGCGATGATGCGTGGGCAACACACCGCGCAGCGCTGACCGGTGACACCGCTGACGATTTCGCCGTGGCACTGGCGCGCGATGACATTGCCAGCGCGGGCCGGCTGGCCGGCGCGGCGGATCTTGCCGAGATCCGGGCAACGACTCGCGAACTGGCCGAGGTCGCGGCCAACCTGTCACGCAACGGCATCCAACGCACACAGCTCGGCAAGGATGTGGATACCCAATTGTTGGAAATCCGCGCGGCCGCCAGAGACCTGCTCGGAGACGCCGTGGAACCTTCGTCTGAGCGCCTGATCGAAAGGATCGAGGATCAGATCGAGGCGCGCAGCGATGCGCTCGCTGCCTGGGAGCAGATCGAACTTCTCCGCAGGAAGGCGGAGCGAGCCGCTGACGCCGGCGAGCAGATACGCTTGGAAATGAGAGCAGCGCTGGAAAGCGTCGGCATAGTATCAGAGCCCGGCGACACCCTCGAAGCAATCATGGCCATCGCTGAGCTGTTTCTGGATCGGCAGCGCAAGGTGGACGCAGAGTATGCCGAGGCGCTCAGAATGGTGGGCTCCAAAGAAGAGGATCTAGCGGCCCGACGGGTTGCCGTAGGCGTGGCGGAGCGTCGCGAGGAGGAATGGCTGGCCGGCATTGTCGAAGCACTCAAGGGAACTTGGCTCGAAAGCGGGCTCTCAGCATCCGGCGTCGGCACTGTGCTCGATCAATTGGCCGAACTGTCAAGAAGCCTGCAGGAACGGGACGATCTGCAGCTGCGTATCGACAAGATGGCGGCCGACAGGGCTAATTTTCTGGTCGAGGTCATCGCCGTAGCGGTTGAAGCCGACGAGCCGACGGAGGATGGCGAGCCGGAGCAGTTGGCCATCCGCCTTGCCGAGCGCCTGGAGCGCGCCGAGCGGACACGCGAAACGAAGGCAAGCCTCGGCCACGACCTGAAGCGCCTGAAGGAGGCGCGCGACATCCTCGACAATGAGATTTCGGCGCACGAACGCCGCAAGAACGAAGTGCTGGGCGTTTTTGGCGTCGCCACTTTGTCCGAGGTAGTCGAACGCGATGAGCTGCTGCGCGAGCGGGATGGATTGCGCGCTGCCGTCGCTGAACTTGAGGAACGGGTAGTGACGGAACTTGCAGTCGACGGATTCGAGGAGGCACGCTCGATCCTGGACGCGATCGATTTCGACAGCCTCACGGTCGAGAAGGCTGAGGGCGAGCAGCGGCTTCGCCAGTTCGATGAGATGATCCAGCAACAGCTGATCCGGCAGACACGCGCGGCCGATAAGCTGGACGCCATCGGCGGCGACAGCGCGGTTGCACACCTGGATGCCGAACGGCGCACAACCCTGTTGGAAATCGAGGAGAAGGCCGTTCGTTACATCGAGCTGAAGCTCGGCATCATGTCGGCTGGAAATGCTTTGCGGATCTACCGTGAGAACCACCGTTCGGGGATGATGGCGCGTGCATCAGACGCATTCAAGCTAATGACCCGTGGGCAGTATTCAGGCCTTACAACCCAGCCCGTGAAAGGCGGGGAGGTTCTCATCGCGGTGCAGCGCGACGGGCAATCCAAGCTCGCTGACGCGCTTTCGAAGGGCGCGCGCTTTCAGCTCTACCTGGCACTGAGGCTCGCCGGTTATTACGAGTTCGCGCAATTCCGGCCCTCGGTTCCCTTCATCGCCGACGACATCATGGAAACCTTTGACCATATTCGCTCGGAGGAGGTTTTCAGATTGTTTGGGGAGATGGCGAACACAGGTCAGGTCATCTATCTCACGCACCACAAGCACTTATGTGAAATCGCCAAGGCTGTTGTGCCACAATCTACCATTCACCAGCTGGATTAGGCTCGATTAGAATTCGCCTCAAAACGGTTCAACTAACCAACTCGTCTGACATAGGAACTTTCGATCGAATCCGTCATGACGTCCCATAGAGGTTGAGAAATGCCTATTTTGTTCTGCAATGTTGCGTGGATGAACGACTACGCCGGGCGGAGCGCGGATGACCCGCCTCTCGGTGGCGGGGCATTTCCGAGTAAGCAGGGTTATTGCGCGGAGGAATGCAACTTTGTTGCGGCCGATGACGGGTACGTTTACGGCTCTTCGAGACGATTAAGGGCGAATTGGATCGGCAGGTGCGCATCCAGAACTGGGTTCAGGCAAGCACGACGAATTTGTCGACGGGATCGACATCGTTTGGACGGCTCCGGAGGAAGGCAAAGATCCGCGCGTGGTGGTCGGGTGGTATCGCGGTGCGCGACTGTATCGCCACCGCCAGCACTTCAAGGGGCGTAACCCTTCCGCCCAGCATTACAAGGATAAGATCAGGTCGTTCAGGGCTAGGACACTCGCCGAAAATGCATTCGTGCTGCCCCCGGAGGATAGGCACCGTGGCAAAGGGTGGAGTGGCCAGGCAAGCTGGTGGTATGCGAACGATACGACAGATCGATCCGCCAGAGCATTCGTCAAGAGAGTAAAGGCATTTATCGAAGGCGAGCCAGTCGCTCCCCTCGGGGTATCGCCCGATCATGATGGAGGTCGTGGCCGACCGGCTGGAGCGGCAGCGTCCGACGTCTACAAACGGTATGTGCGGAAGTACGAGATCAATGTCCATCCTCAGCATGACAGTCTGCACAAACAGTTCGTAGCGTTTCTCAGCGAGCGATATCCGCGGATTGATTTTCCCGCTTGTTTTCGCGACGACCTTCGGTTGCGGTTGACGCAATGCCGGAAGTGATGGTCGAGATCAAGCCTGCTGATGCGGCTACGATGCGCTTCGCGATTCGCGCCGCGACCGGCCAGTTGCTCGACTACCGCCAGCATCAGCGGTGGACTGGCCGACAGGTAATTCTCGTCGGTGCGAAGGTGACGAGCAAGAACGATCTAAGTCTGGCGTTTGACAACGGCTTTGCCTGGCCTGGCCCATTGGAACCGGCGGATTCGAGATCCGCTGGCCCGACGGCGCTGGTTGATTGGCAAGCAAGCGCCGAACGTCCGGAGGCTAAAGCTCAGGGTCGCGATGGATCGGCATTGCTGCTTTCGGTGCCGAACCCAATCTCTCATGTGGGGATATCGCAGTCCTCCAAACGATGCTCAAGTCGGTAGTAATGGTCCCTCATGCTTCGCAATCGTGCAATCAGTCCTTACTCGCCGGCGCGCAGAGCTGTGACGAACTCGTTTTCCTCCGCGAACCTGCTTAGGAGAGATCGTATCGCGTACGTACGACATCGATGTTTTGCGCCAGCTCAGTGCGGCCAATTTCGTACGATTGCTTGAATTCAGCGTATATCACGCCGTAGATTCAATCAGTCTGCGGCGCAGTTCGATGAACACTGCATCGTCCGTCGATTCGGATAGTCTGGCATCCGACAGTATGTTTCTGACGTGGAGCTCAGTGACGCAGACCGCTGATATAGCACTTGTGTCAACGATCAACGCCAAACCGAGAGGCTTTCTTATCGTCTTGCATTTTGAGAAATTTCTACCCCTTGAGTGTCTCAGATGCGTATGCGCGAGCCTCTAAGGTCGCTGTACGTTGGCTTTAACGGTGCGGCAGATGCCGCGCACCGAGGTGCTTTGTCGACAACCGGTGTCGGTCGCCATGGCCCGGAGGTGAAGCCGGCGAGGCGCTTGCGCTGGTCCATGAGTAATCGTGCGGAGGACCGCGCCGCGCCGTGCCTCGCATCTCTCGTGCCGCTTGCGCTGCTGAGGCCTCTTCTGTCAGGCGGTCTAGGTTTCGCGCTTCGGGCCGAGCAGGAACACTGTCAGGGCGGCGGCGAACGTGGCAACAGCACTGTAGGCAATGGCACTGGTAATCCCGGCATTGTCCACCAATACTCCGCCGAAAATCGCGCCGGCTGCGATTGCCACTTGGAATGCTACGACCATCAGCACACCGGCGCTTTCGGCCTGCTCGGGAACGGCCCGCCGCACCATCCACGTCTGTAATCCCACCGGCACGGCGCCGAAGGCAAAGCCCCACCCGGCAACCGCAATCGCCGAGGCGAAGGCCGATGCTCCCGCCATCAGCAGCGAAACAGCGGCTATCGCTATGAGCAGCGGTGCAAGGGCCGCGACTGCCTTGAGACTGTACTCGGCCAGAAGCCCGCCGGCCAAATTGCCGAAGAATCCCCCGATGCCAAAAGCAAGCAACACAAGCGAAATCGTTTCGACGTCCAGAGCGGGAACCTTCTCGAGGAAGGCGCGGATATAAGTGATTCCGGCGAAGTGGCCGGAACCGACAAGCAGGACGACCACAAGCGCGACCTTGACCATCGGAATCTTAGCCACATTCAGCAGGCTGCGGAAGCTAGCCACTCCAATCGGAGGCAGTCTCGGAATGGTTATGAGTTGCACCAGCAGTGTAGCCGCGCCGCCGACTGCGGCGAGCATGAAGGCACTTCGCCATCCCCAGATATCGCCGACATAAGCGCCGATTGGAGCTGCGCAAACGGTAGCCACGGAAACGCCGGTGAGGATGATCGCCATAGCGCGCGGCAGGAGGTGGCTTGGAACGAGCCGCATCGCCAGTGCTGCCGACATCGACCAGAAGCCTCCGAGCGCTATGCCGAGCACGACGCGTGCAGTCAGGAGAACCGCCAGCGACCACGCGCCGGCCGCCAGAACGTCCGACAGGATCAGCAGCAGCGTCATCGCCCACATGACGAGCCTGCGGTCCAGGCGCTTTGTGATGATAGCCACTGTCGGCGCCGAGATCGCCCCGACGATAGCGGTCGCCGTCATCGCCTGTCCAGCCGCTCCCTCGGTGATGCCGAGATCATGTGCGAGCGGCGTGAGCAGGCTGACAGGCAGAAACTCTGCGGTCACCAGCCCGAAGGTGCCCAAGGAAAGCGAAATGACCGCACCCCATGCGGGACCAGACGGTGGGACGGGCTTTTCTGGGTCGTGCAGAACAGCGTCCACAACGCCTGCCGCGGATTGGGTCATGAACGAAGTCTCCACTTTGATGCAATGCAACCTGATGTTGGCTGCCTTGACCCAAATTTAAAAACACAAGCGCATTTCCCGGCGGCGTTGCACGGAGGAGGGGATGTTCATTGCTTCGCGATATTTTGTGACGGTGCGGCGCGCAACATCGATGCCGGTTTCCTTCAGCCGGGCAGCGATGTCCTCGTCGGAAAGCACGTCACCGTGAGATTCTGCGGCAATCATCGCTTTGATCCGATGGCGGACAGCTTCGGCTGAGTGCGCATCGCCGCCTTGGCAGGACGCGATTGCGACGGTGAAAAAATACTTCAGTTCAAAGACGCCGCGCGGGGTAAGCATGTACTTGTTCGAGGTCACCCGGCTTACCGTCGACTCGTGCACGCCGATCGCGTCAGCGACGGTTCTGAGATTGAGAGGGCGCAGGTGGGCGACGCCATGTTCCAAAAAGGCATCCTGCTGACGCACGATTTCAGCCGCAACCTTAACGATGGTCTTGGCGCGCTGATCGAGGCTGCGGATTAGCCAGTTCGCGTTTTGCAAGCATTCGTCGAGAAATGCTTTATCCTTCGCACTTTGGGCAGTTTGACGCGAGACTTCGGCATAGTAGCTTTGGTTGATCAGCAGCTTTGGCAGTGTGGCGGGATCGAGTTCGATCTGCCATCCCCCGTGCGGTGAGGGCGTGACCCAGATGTCGGGTATGATTGATTCAGACGCACCGGATTGGAATCGGTTCCCAGGCTTGGGATCGAGCGCCCGAATCTCATGCATCATGTCGAGAAGGTCTTCTTCATCGACTCCGCAATGCTGCTTCAGTGCCTCAAAATCGCGCCGCGCAAGCATTTCAAGATGGGCAACCAAAGCTGCCATTGCCGGGTCGAGCCGGTTACGCTGGCGCAACTGGATCTCGAGGCATTCTCTGAGACTTCGCGCAAAAACTCCCGGTGGATCAAATTGCTGCAAGGTTCCGAGAACCCGTTCCACAACAGCCTCATGGACATTCAGGCTCTCGGCCAGCTCCAAAAGGTTTGCCCGAAGATAGCCAGTATCTTCCAGATCGGCGGCAAGCTGGCCAGCGATCAGCCGCTCCTGTGGTGTGAACGCAGTGAGGGCGATCTGACGAGCGACATGGTCGTGCAATGTTTCGGCGAGGGTGGCAAACTCGTCGAGGGAAGGGCCATTGCCCGGCGGGTTGTTGGTCGTGTTGCCGAGTGATTTCCATTGCCCGAGCCGTTCAGGCGACCCTGCCCCGGTCGGTCCTTCAACGGCGTTTGCGCCAGGGCCGACAGGCTGATCCGCTCCCGAAATCGAGACGTCGTCAAAAGGCCCGCCATCGCTTGATGCAGATTCCAAAAGCGGGTTCTTCTCGATTTCCCGCTCCACGAACTGATGCAGTTCAGTATGCGCCAGTTGCAGCAGGCGCATCGATTCAATGAGTTGAGGCGATGCGACCATGGATTGCTTCTGGCGCTGAAGCAGGCTTGCTGAGGATTGCATGGTGAGCGCGAAAATCCTGTCGAGGAGCCTCTTGGAGCCGGCAATGGCACCACTGAGACGTATTCTAGGTCATGCGGCGGCTTTCAGCGTTTCGAGAACGTTTTGCGGGGACGAGACGCCATAGGGGTCGGCCTCGCAGTTGTCGGAGAAACCTTCCTCCTCGAACCAGTGCTCCACCACGCCATTGTTGATCAGGGCGGCGTAGCGCCAGGAGCGCATCCCGAAGCCGAGATTGTCCTTGGCGACCAGCATGCCCATTTTGCGTGTGAACTCGCCTGAGCCATCGGGGATGAGCTCGACCTGCTTCAGGCCCAAGGACTTCCCCCACGCATTCATGACGAAGGCGTCGTTGACTGAGAGGCAGTAAATCGCGTCAATTCCCTCCTTCTCAAACTCATCATAGAGCTCTTCGAACTGGGGCAATTGGTAGGTCGAGCAGGTCGGCGTGAAGGCGCCAGGCAGCGAGAACAGGATGACCCGCTTGCCGGCAAAGTAGTCGTCCGATGTCTTTTCTTCCCAGCGATATGGATTTGGGCCCTGGACTGACTCATCGCGAACACGCGTGAGAAAGGTGACGAAGGGAACCTTCTTTTGAACGGTCATCAACTTGCTCCTCAGGAAAAAACTGGCGCGCCGGATTCTGGCAGAGGCTGGCGCAATACCGAGCAAAGGCTCGTATGCCGGGGATGAAATGAGGCCCTCGCGGCTCGCACCCTCCTTTTTCCATCCCGATGTAGGGGAACGTCTTGGCTGCTGGTCTTCGCCACCCGAACGCCATCGATCTGAGCAAGTGGAGGCTGTCGAGCCGCTGGAGCAATCTTTCCAAGGCTATGGCGCCGGAAGCGGCATCCATCGCTCGCGCTCGTGCCCGGGACAAAGTGATAGCGGGCCCGAAGTAGCCAATATCGGACGCGTGTGGAGGCCTCAAATGTGACTTCACGCAAGAGACCCGCGTTACTGAGCTGGTTCGGCGTATTGTCGATATTTGCCAGTGACCCGCCGACCTTGGCTTCGGTGGCTCTTTGACGGGGCTCTTGGGCACTCACATGCTGATCAGAACCGGTAAACGGCAATTGCGCGAGCGCCATGTGTTGGCGTGCCGGCATCGGACCAGTCGTGCGCAAAGCGGCCGCCGAGGAGGGACCTCCGGAGGAGATGATGTACCGATGTTCAACGGGAACGGGCACCGTCTCCTCAGGCCACGGTCTAGAGCTTCGCGTGTCGGGCATGGCGCAAGTCGCTTTCATCGTGTTTTGATGGGCTCTGACCAGGAGCAGCAAGCGGCGTGCCATTTCAAATAGAGATGCTTTTGGACCGCCCCCTTTTTCTCGGAGGCCGTGTCTTAGAAGATCGGGCGCGCGCTATAACCGCCTCGTCACCACACGCAACAACGGTGCTGTATGGTGCGGGTATTCGGCGCTTCCGCCCCGGCTGGGCAAAGACGAACCGGAAGCCGAGCCGATGCACTACCTCACACCGGCGGGCACTGCAGCGATTGCGTAGCGTGTGCCACTAGCGTGTTCTTGCGTGCGGAGGCACGGCTATCGCGAACACGCGTCTGTCGCAGCAACCATGAGCGCGCGCTCTTCGGCAAGCGCCCTGATTCCGTGAGGATCGAATTCCACAATCGTGTCTGTTTGCCGCCCTCTTATGTTCGAAACTGGACCAGAATGTCGCAAGCCCGACCTAAAGGTCGCCCGAGGCGTTCTGTCCGACACTGTTCCGTCGCCTTTGTTGGCCCGCGACACCGGCTTATTTCGCCTAGCTCTTCTCTGGCCTCAGGCTAAGCCGCTGAGAAGCTGCCACAATCTTTTTCTGCTGCGGCCAAATTGGCACGAGATTTGAAGCACCTTCGTTGCGGGCCGGGAGCCGCCGACCGACTTTCATTTCGTGGATGGCACGAATGGAACGAAGAAAGAAAAGCAAAATGTCAAATCCGCGTCGGATAGCGTCTATGGGCAGGGGGTCCTCGGCGAAACCGCCCTTACCCAACAGCTCGCCGCCCTTGTCGACCCTTGCTCAGCAAATCTTGGCCGGCGGCGGCTCAAAGGCCCACCACACCGACCTTATCCTGAAATCGATGGTGCAGGATAAAGTTCTGCATCTCGCCGCGCGGTGTGCCTAGACAGTTACACGTTGGCCGATCTTGATAATCAGGCCGGCCGTCGGAGGACGTCATCTGTATGCCGTCTTAGGTCATTCGCTGCCGCAGCGCCCGCCGGTCACCTTCCGCCCTTCCATCGCTATAGAGTGAAGTGCCACCATGCCCGAACAACCTTTGCCGACGCTGCCGATGTGGCGCGTCGATCACATTGAGCCCTCGCCCGAGATGTTGGCACTACGCGCCAACGGTCCGATCCACCGCGTGCGCTTCCCGTCCGGGCACGAAGGCTGGTGGGTCACAGGCTACGACGAGGCCAAGGCGGTGTTGTCCGACGCGGCGTTCCGGCCCTCCGGAATGCCGCCGGCGGCATTCACCCCGGATTCGGTGATTCTCGGTTCGCCGGGGTGGCTGGTCTCGCACGAGGGGGGCGAGCATGCGCGGTTACGTGCGATCGTGGCGCCGGCCTTCAGCAACGGCAGGGTGAAGCTGCTCGCGCAACAGGTCAAGGCGATCGCCGCGCAGTTGTTCGAGACGCTGGCGGCCCAGCCCCAGCCCGCCGACCTGCGGCGCCACCTCTCCTTTCCGCTTCCGGGCATGGTCATCAGCGCGCTGATGGGCGTGCTCTACGAGGATCACGCCTTTTTCGCCGGGCTGTCGGACGAGGTGATGACGCACCAGCATGAAAGCGGCCCGCGCAGCGCGTCGCGCTTGGCCTGGGAAGAACTGCGTGCCTACATTCGCGGCAAGATGCGGGACAAGCGCCAGGATCCGGGCGACAACCTGCTGACGGATCTGCTCGCGGCGGTCGACCAGGGCAAGGCGACCGAGGAAGAGGCGATCGGCCTGGCGGCGGGCATGCTGGTGGCGGGGCACGAGAGCACCGTCACGCAGATCGAATTCGGCCTGCTGGCCATGTTCCGCCATCCGCAACAGCGCGAACGCCTGGTCGGCGATCTATCCCTGGTGGACAAGGCGGTGGAGGAAATCCTGCGCATGTACCCGCCGGGCGCGGGCTGGGACGGCATCATGCGCTATCCGAGGACCGACGTGACTATCGCGGGCGTGCATGTTCCCGCGGAGAGCAAGGTGCTGGTCGGCCTGCCGGCGACGTCGTTCGATCCGCGCCATTTCAAGGACCCGGAAATCTTCGACATTGGACGTGACGAAAACCCGCACCTGGCGTTCTCCCATGGGCCGCACTACTGCATCGGCGCGGCGCTGGCCAGGCTGGAACTCAAGGTGGTGTTCGGTTCGATCTTCCAGCGCTTTCCCGCGCTGCGCCTGGCCGTGGCGCCCGAAGAACTGAAGTTGCGCAAGGAGATCATCACTGGCGGGTTCGAGGAGTTCCCGGTGCTCTGGTGATGCGCGGACGCCACCGGGAACCGCGATGTTCTCCGAATTCGCCGGCGCGCCTGCCGCGCGCCGGTCAGATCAGCCAGCAACAGGTGACCAATGGATGTACAAGAAACCACGGCAGCATGCCGGGACGCCTTCGCCGAACTGGCGTCGCCAGCGTGCATCCAGGACCCGTATCCATTCATGCGGTGGTTGCGCGAGCACGATCCGGTGCATCGCGCGGCGTCGGGCCTCTTTCTGTTGAGCCGCCACGCCGACATCTACTGGGCGCTCAAGGCCACGGGCGATGCTTTTCGGGGACCGGCGCCGGGCGAACTGGCGCGCTATTTCCCGCGGGCGGCGACCAGCCTGTCACTCAATCTGCTGGCGTCCACGCTAGCCATGAAGGAACCACCGACTCATACGCGTCTGCGCCGGCTGATCTCGCGCGATTTCACCATCGGCCAGATCGACAACCTGAGGCCGACCATCGCTCGCATTGTCGCAGCGCGCCTGGACGGCATGGCGCCCGCGCTGGAGCGCGGGGAGGCGGTGGACCTGCATCAGGAATTCGCGCTGGCCTTGCCCATGCTGGTTTTCGGCGAACTGTTCGGCATGCCCCAGGACGACACGTTCGGGCTCGTCGCCGGCATCAGCGCCATTCTGGAAGGCCTGAGCCCGCACGCCAGCGATCCCCAGCTCGCCGCGGCGGACGCGGCCAGCGCGAGGGTGCAGGCCTACTTCGGCGACCTCATACAGCGCAAGCGCACCGATCCCCGCCACGACATCGTGTCAATGCTGGTCGGCGCACACGACGACGATGCCGACATGCTGTCGGATGCGGAATTGATCAGCATGCTCTGGGGCATGCTGCTGGGCGGCTTCGCCACCACTGCCGCGGCCATCGGCCATGCGGTCCTGGCGATGCTGGCGTATCCCGAACAGCGGCACTGGCTGAAGGGAGATGCCGTGGGGGTGAAGGCATTCGCCGAAGAAGCCCTGCGCTACGACGCGCCCGCCATGTTCAGCTCCATTCCGCGTATCGCCCAGCGCGACATCGAACTGGGCGGCGTGGTGATCCCGAAGAACGCGGACGTGCGCGTGCTGATCGCGGCCGGCAATCGCGACCCGGACGCCTTCGCCGATCCCGACCGCTTCGATCCCGTGCGGTTCTACGGCACCAGTCCTGGCATGTCGATGGACGGGAAGATCATGCTGACCTTCGGCCACGGCATCCACTTCTGCCTGGGTGCGCAACTGGCCCGAGTGCAGTTGGCCGAGAGCCTGCCGCGGATCCAGGCGCGCTTCCCCGCGCTGGCATTGGCCGAGCAGCCGACCCGGGAGCCCTCCGCGTTCCTTAGGACGTTCCGCGCGCTGCCGGTGCGGCTGCATGGGCAGGAGGGCTGAGATGCGCGTCCTGGTCGATCAGGATCTGTGCGGAACTACCGGGCAGTGCGTGCTGACGCTGCCGGGCACCTTTCGCCAGCGCGAACCGGACGGCGTGGCCGAAGTGTGCGTGGCGACGGTCCCGCAGGCGCTGCACGCCGCCGTGCGGCTTGCGGCCAACCAGTGCCCGGTCGCCGCCATTCGGGTCATCGAAAGCGACGCTGGCCATGACGAGCGCGCCGGCGCCGACCCTGCGCCTTCTCCGGCGGAGGCCGAGCGGCATGCTGCGAAAGACCAATACAATTCAGGAGACACGATGGGACGGTTTGAAGGCAAGGTGGCCGTGGTGACCGGCGCCGGCGCCGGCATCGGCAAGGCATGCGCTCTCGCCATCGCGCGCGGGGGCGGCAGAGTGGTGGTGGCCGACATTGATGGCTCGGCGGCCATCGCCTGCACCGCGCAGATCGCGGCCGAAGCAGGCCACGCGCTGCCCATAGCCATGGATATCGCCGATGCGCAGGCGGTGGCAGCGCTGTTCGAGACGGCGGAGCGGCACTTCGGTGGGGTCGACCTGCTGGTGAACAATGCGAGCGCCATGCATCTGACCCCGCGCGACCGCGCGATCCTCGACCTGGACCTGGCAGTCTGGGACCAGACCATGGCGACCAATCTGCGCGGCACGCTGCTCTGCTGCCGGCAGGCCATCCCACGGATGATCGCCCGCGGCGGTGGCGCGATCGTCAACATGTCGTCGTGCCAGGGGCTCAGCGGGGACACCGCGCAGACGTCCTACGCCGCGTCGAAGGCGGCGATGAACATGCTCTCGGCTTCGCTCGCCACCCAATACGGTCATGCGCAGATCCGCTGCAACGCCGTTGCGCCGGGTCTCGTCATGACCGAGCGTCTCCTCGCCAAGCTGGACGAGTGCATGCAACGGCATCTGCGCCGTCACCAGCTCCTGCAGCGCGTCGGCCGCCCCGAGGACGTGGCCGCGCTGGTGGCGTTCCTGCTCTCCGACGATGCTGCGTTCATCACCGGTCAGGTCGTGTGCATCGATGGCGGCATGCTGGCGCATGTGCCGACATACGCCGACGGTGGCAACAGCTGCGCCGCGCGCCCTGCCGGCCACACCGAATCGGCGGCGGCGGCGCGCTGCTGATGGACATGCTGCTCAACCCGCTCAACCGTCGGCACCGGCTGCGATGCGACATCCCGGTCATGCCTGGCGCTTTCCCCCTGGTCGGGCATCTTCCCGCCATTGTCTGCGACCTGCCGCGCCTGCTGCAGCGCGCAGAACGGACGCTGGGCAGCCACTTCTGGCTGGATTTCGGCCCTGCCGGACACCTGATGACCTGCGTGCATCCGGATGCGTTCGCACTGCTCCGGCACAAGGACGTGTCCTCGGCGCTGATCGAAGAGATCGCGCCCGAATTGCTTGGCGGAACGTTGGTTGCCCAGGACGGCGGCGCGCACCGGCAGGCGCGCGATGCGATTAAGGCGGCGTTCCTGCCCAAGGGGCTGACCCAGGCCGGCATCGGCGACCTGTTCGCGCCCGTCATCTGGGCGCGGGTGCAGGCGTGGCGCGAGCGCGGCGACATAACCATCCTGCGCGAAACCGGCGACCTGATGCTCAAGCTCATCTTCAGCCTCATGGGAATCCCCGCGCAGGACCTGCCGGGATGGCATCGCAAATACCGGCAACTGCTGCAGTTGATCGTCGCGCCCCCGGTCGACCTGCCCGGACTGCCCTTGCGGCGAGGCCGCGCCGCCCGCGACTGGATCGACGCGCAGTTGCGCCAGTTCGTCCGCGACGCGCGCGCGCATGCCGCGCGCACCGGGTTGATCAACGACATGGTGAGCGCCTTCGACCGCAGCGACAATGCGCTTTCCGATGACGTCCTGGTCGCCAATATCCGCTTGCTGCTGCTTGCCGGTCACGACACCACTGCCTCGACGATGGCCTGGATAGTGATCGAGCTGGCGCGGCAGCCTGTGCTGTGGGACGCCCTGGTCGAGGAGGCGCAACGCGTGGGCGCGGTGCCGACCCGGCACGCGGACCTGGCGGAGTGTCCGGTCGCCGAGGCGCTGTTCCGCGAGACGCTGCGCCTGCATCCGGCGACCACGCTCCTGCCGCGTCGCGTCCTGCAGGAATTGCAACTCGGCCAACGGCGCATTCCCGCGGGCACCCATCTGTGCATCCCGCTGCTGCATTTCTCGACCTCGGCGCTGCTGCACGAGGCGCCTGATCAGTTCCGCCTGGCGCGGTGGCTGCAACGCACGGAGCCGATCCGGCCGGTGGACATGCTGCAGTTCGGTACCGGCCCACACGTCTGCATCGGCTACCAACTGGTATGGCTGGAAATGGTGCAGTTCTGCATCGCCTTGGCGCTGATCATGCACAAGGCCGGGGTGCGGCCGCGGTTGCTGAGCGGCGTCGAAAAAGGCCGGCGGTATTACCCGACCGCACATCCGTCCATGGCAATCCGCATAGGCTTCTCATGAGCTGGCATCGCATGCCCCGTGTGGCGAGGCAGCGGCGCCGGCGAGGCGCGGCATTGCTGCACTCAGCGCACGCGCTCGGTGCGACCCCGGCAACACCGCTGCGGCTTGGCGCTCGCTGTGGTCATCTCGTGTCAGGTACAAGGACATGAAAAACATGCAGACCGGTTCCACGCTACACGACGACCGAACTGGCGTTTCCGCGCTCGGCGGATTGGGCGCGCAGGCGCGCGGCGCATCCGGCAGGCTGCTGCCGGAGATCTGGATGCAGGACGGCGCAAAGCGGGTCGAACAGACGCTGGCGCGTCTCCTCTGCGCCGAAGACGACGGTGAGACCGAGCTGATGGCGGCGATGCGCTACGCCACCTTGCATGGCGGGAAGCGCACCCGCGCCTTGCTCTGTCTGGCTGCCGGCGCACTGGCCGACACGCCGGCGCACATGCTCGACGACGTCGGCGCCGCCATCGAGATGATGCACGCCTGTACCCTGGTCCACGACGACCTGCCGGCGATGGACGACGACGTGCTTCGCCGCGGCCTTCCGACCGTGCACGTCAAGTTCGGCGAAGCCACTGCGATCCTGGTCGGCGATGCGCTGCAGGCGCACGCCTTCCTGACCCTGGCGAGCCTGGATGCGCCGGGCGACAACCGTATCGCGCTCGTGCGCGAACTGGCGCAGGCGGTGTCCGCCGAGGGTGCCGCAGGCGGGCAGGCCATGGATCTGTCGCTGGTCGGAAAGCACGCCGAGCTGGACAGGATCGTGGCGATGCACCGGATGAAGAGCGGAGCGCTAGTGCGCGCGTCCGTTCGCATGGGCGCGCTATGCTCCATCGCGGAGGATGCCGCGCACGCTGCGCTGTACTGTGCGCTCGATCGGTACACCGCCTGTTTCGGCCTGGCGTTGCAGGTGGTCGACGACATTCTCGACGCGACAGCGGATACCGCGACGCTGGGCAAGACCCCCGGCAAGGACGCGGCGGCGCAGAAGCCGACCTGCGCGTCGATCATGGGGCTGCAGGCAGCGCGCCAGTTCGCGCTGGATTTGTTGCGCGACGCCGGGGAGGCCATCGTCCCGCTGGGGCCGAGTGCGGAACGGTTGGCGCAGATGCTGCAGCGGGCCAACGTGTATCTGTCCGCGCCATACGCATGAGCGCGTCCGTTCGCATGGACTCGCCCCTGTGCTGCTGCGATCGGCCGGCGGGCGGTGCATGCTGCACTGTGTCCGAACCGGCGGCGACGTGCGCGGCGTCTGCCCGATCCTGCTTGTCGTTAGCCCTCTGCAGAAGGAACATCCCGCGTGAACGCGCTGTCCGAACAGATCCTTTCCGAATTGCGCCACCTGCTGAGCGAGATGAGCGACGGCGGCAGCATCGGTCCATCCGTCTACGACACGGCGCGAGCTCTGCAGTTCCACGGCAACGTCACCGGTCGGCAGGACGCATACGCGTGGCTCATCGCGCAGCAACAGGCCGATGGCGGATGGGGAAGCGCGGACTTCCCGCTGTTCCGCCATGCGCCCACGTGGGCGGCGTTGCTGGCATTGCAGCGTGCCGATCCTCTTCCCGGCACTGCCGACGCAGTCCAGGCTGCAACCCGGTTCCTCGAGCGCCAGCCCGATCCCTACGCGCATGCGGTGCCGGAAGACGCGCCGATCGGCGCGGAGCTGATCCTGCCGCAGTTGTGCGGCGAGGCCGCATCCTTGCTGGGCGGCGTGGCGTTTCCGCGCCACCCGGCGCTGTTGCCGTTGCGGCAAGCGTGTCTGGTCAAGCTGGGGGCGGCGGCGACGTTGCCGAGCGGCCATCCGTTGCTGCACTCCTGGGAAGCCTGGGGGACGTCGCCGACCACCGCATGCCCGGATGACGACGGCAGCATCGGCATCAGTCCGGCGGCCACCGCCGCGTGGCGTGCGCACGCCGTGACACAGGGAAGCACGCCTCAGGTCGGGCGCGCCGACGCGTATCTCCAGGCCGCATCGCGGGCGACGCGCAGCGGCATCGAAGGTGTCTTTCCCAACGTCTGGCCGATCAATGTATTCGAGCCATGCTGGTCGCTGTACACCCTGCATCTGGCCGGTCTGTTCGCGCATCCCGCGCTCGCCGAGGCGGTGCAAGTGATCGTCGCGCAGCTCGACGCCCGCCTGGGCGTGCGCGGTCTGGGCCCGGCCTTGCACTTCGCGGCCGATGCGGACGATACCGCCGTTGCGATGTGCGTCCTGCGCCTTGCAGGCCGCGACCCGGCGGTCGATGCGTTGCGCCATTTCGAAATCGGCGAGCTGTTCGTCACCTTCCCCGGCGAGCGCAATGCCTCGGTGTCAACCAACATCCACGCCCTGCATGCGTTGCGAATGTTGGGAAAGCCCGCCGCCGGCACGAGCTCCTACGTCGAGGCCAATCGCAACCCGCACGGTCTATGGGACAACGAAAAATGGCACGTTTCGTGGCTGTATCCCACCGCGCATGCGGTCGCTGCGCTGGCGCAAGGCAAGCCCCAGTGGCGCGACGAGCGCGCGCTGGCGGCGCTCATGCAGGCGCAGCGCGACGACGGCGGCTGGGGCGCCGGTCGCGCGTCCACATTCGAGGAAACCGCCTATGCGCTGTTCGCGTTGCACGTGATGGACGGGAGCGAAGAGCCGACAGGGCGCCGGCGCATCGCGCAGGCGGTGGCGCGTGCGCTGGAGTGGATGCTCGCCCGCCATGCGGCGCATGCATTGCCGCAGACGCCGCTGTGGATCGGCAAGGAACTGTATTGCCCCACCCGGGTGGTGCGCGTGGCCGAACTCGCCGGGTTGTGGCTGGCGCTTCGTTGGGGGCGGCGCGTCCTGGCCGAGGGAGCAGGAGCGGCGCCATGATCCAGACCGAACGCGCGCTGCAGCAGGTGCTGGAGTGGGGGCATTCCCTGACCGGGTTCGCCGACGAGCATGCCGTGGAAGCGGTCAGGGGCGGCCATTACATCCTGCAGCGCATCCACCCGAGCCTGCGCGACACCAGCGCCCGCACCGGCCGCGATCCGCAGGACGAAACGCTGATCGTGGCGTTCTATCGCGAACTGGCGCTGCTGTTCTGGCTCGACGATTGCAACGACCTTGGCCTGATCGCGCCGGAGCAGCTCGCCGCGGTGGAACTGGCGCTTGGGCAGGGCGTGCCGTGCGCGCTCCCCGGATTCGAGGGCTGCGCTGTGCTGCGCGCTTCGCTGGCCGCGCTCGCCTACGATCGTCGCGACTATGCTCAGCTTCTCGACGATACCCGGTGCTACTGCGCGGCGCTGCGCGCCGGACACGCGCAGGCGGCAGGGGCGGAACGCTGGTCCTACGCCGAGTACCTGCACAACGGCATCGATTCGATCGCCTACACGAACGTGTTCTGTTGCCTGTCGTTGCTGTGGGGGCTGGACATGGCGACCTTGCGCGCGCGTCCGGCGTTTCGCCAGGTCCTGCGGCTCATCTCCGCGATAGGGCGCCTGCAGAACGATCTGCATGGACGCGACAAGGACAGGTCGGCCGGCGAGGCCGACAACGCGGCGATCCTGCTGCTGCTGCGCTATCCGGCTATGCCTGTGGTGGAGTTCCTCAACGTCGAGCTGGCCGGCCATACGCGCATGCTGCACCGGTTGATGGCGGAAGAACGCTTTCCCGCGCCGTGGGGACCGTTGATCGAGGCCATGGCGGCCATCCGTGCGAAGTATTACCAGACCTCGACCAGCCGCTACCGCAGCGACGCTGCGGGGGGAGGCCAGCGTGCGCCGGCCTGAACGCGCGGGAGGCGGCGGCGTGCGCGCGCTGCCGTCGGTCCGATCCGACGCAACGCCGTCGCCCGATGCCACGGATGGAGCGAGCATGAGCGACACCGCCCTGAGCCGGCGCAAGGACGACCATCTGGACATCGTGTTGGATCAGCGAACGGCGCCGGCCACGGTCGCCGCCGGCTGGGAGTACATCCGTTTCGAACACTGCGCATTGCCCGAGTTGGACCTGACGGAGATCGACCTGCGCGCCTCGCTGCTGGGCAAGACCATGCGCGCGCCGCTGCTGATCAGCTCCATGACCGGCGGCATGCCACGCGCCGAGGCCATCAACCGGCATCTGAGCGAGGCAGCGCAAGCCTTGGGGATCGCCATGTGCGTCGGTTCGCAGCGCGTGAGCCTGCAATCCCGCAACTCCCAGGGACTGACGCGCGCGCTGCGCCGCCTGGCCCCAGACATTCCCTTGCTGGCCAATATCGGCGCCGCGCAACTGCGCGAGGCCGACGGCCTGGACCTGGCGCGCCGGGCGGTGGATGCGCTGGAGGCCGATGGACTCATCGTTCATCTCAATCCGCTGCAGGAAGCGGTACAGCCGGAGGGCGACCGCGACTGGCGCGGCGTCCTGGCGCAGATTGCTCGCGCCGCGCGCAGCGTGGGCGTGCCGATCGTGGCCAAGGAAGTGGGGTCGGGGCTGTCCGCTTCGGTGGCCTCTGCGCTCGGCGACGCGGGCGTGGCGGTGATCGATGTCGCCGGCGCCGGCGGCACCAGTTGGGCCGCGGTGGAGGGCGAGCGCGCCCGCGATGCCGCCGACCGTGCAGTGGCGATGGCGTTCGCCGACTGGGGGATTCCGACCCCGGCCAGCGTGGAGGCGGTACGTCGGGCGCTGCCCACGGTGAAGCTGATCGCGTCGGGCGGGATCCGCGACGGCGTCGACGTGGCCAAGGCCATCCGCCTGGGCGCGGACATCGCCGGGCAGGCGGCCGGCGTGCTGCGCGCGGCTACGGTATCCACCGAGGCGGTTGTCGCGCACTTCGAGATCGTCATCCGCCAGTTGGCCGTCGCCTGCCTCTGCACCGGCTCGGCTGATCTGGCAGCGTTGCGTCAGGCGCGCTTGTTGCCCTCGGCGCATCTGCCCGCCGGTTGATGCCGGCGTCGCCCGCACGTGGCGGCGGGCGCCTAGTCTCACTGAGTCAGAAAGTCGCGGATGCGGGGCGATTCGCGCTGGTCGCCGAATTGATGAGGGAAGCGCCCCACCATGCCCGACTGGACAGCCGAGAGTGAAGCCGCATTTGACGCCTAAGTTGATCGATTTGATCGGGCTGATCGGTCACGCCGACCGAGCTGAGCCCTTGAAGGGGTCGGAACAAGGTGCGCCGGGAGACCGGCAGAGAGTAGATGGTGCAAATCCATTGCAATGAAGGAGTAGCGATCCACATTGACCCCGAGTCAGCGCGGTCGGCCCTATGAACGCGAAGAGACGAGCGATTTCAGCTGCCGGACGGCCTTGATTTAATATGCCGATGATTTCAGAGCGCTGATTGGGCGTTAGTTTCGGACGGCGTCCACCGTCGCGCGGCGCTAAAGGCAGGGAGGAAGATTGATCTCTTTGCGTATCATTATATTTATATATGATACGCTAACAGATCTTAAAACTGTTGACTTGCTCGCTGGATGAGATTCCCAGTCAGTAGGTCTGCTTCCGCAGCTGCCCTTGCCTGCGAGATGGCTCTAGATTGGGCCAAGGCCGCAATGCCGATGGGCTGGAATTAGCAACATGAAATGCCTGCTTCCCGTCGAACGTCATCGACCGAAAGCCCCGATCGGCTCGTATCGTGGTCCGCACATCGAGATCGTGGACTGTACCGCCCCGCTGCCGGCGGAAGTTAAGACGGACTTTGTTCAACCGCCGTGACGCGGGCCATCAGGTGGCGGCCATGGCTGCCTGGACGTTGAGCGGCGGAACTGAAAGCTTCGTCGGCGAGTGGCACACGCACCCGGAGCACGACCCGCACTATTCATCAATCAATCGGCAGACTTGGGACGCCCTGATGCGAAATGCGCGGAACCCTTTGATCTTCGCCATCGCATGTTGGAGCAGTTGGTGGTGGGGAAGGGGCAAATCGGGCACAACTAGTCATCTCGAACCTTAGACGCGGAACGCAAAAACAGCCCCGGTTAATCAGGAAGGTTATGGCATTATTGCGGGGACAGGATTTGAACTGTGACCTTCAGGTTATGAATTTGAGGGCTTTTGAGCCCCGAGACATAGGTGACATTGCGCGCACCCGAAGAGATTCGAATTCCTGACCCGCGATTCATAGTTTATCTTGATGCTTTCCTGGTGTATCCGTCTTTTCCGCTACAGTACACAATTTGTATGATTCCACAGCCACTTAAGCGATACTTCGTACTTTGCGTAGACGCACCATCTAACTATGTGCGAGTCTAAAACCGGCCGAAAACCGGCTAGATTTTCGGCCGGTGTACCCCCAGACTCGCAGAACTAGGCCATGGCCGACATTCGTATCCTCCTCAACGACAAGGCGATCAGCGACCTCGAGTCGCCTAGTTCGGAACAGTATCGCGCCCGCGACGCCCAGCTCAAAGGCTTCCATGTTGTGGTCGGAAGGCGGAGGAAAGTATTACTCTTCGACATTTGATCCCGTGAGGGGCTGAGTTTCAGTGACGTCAAGCAGGCGCCCGTCCGAGGCAT
Source organism: Mesorhizobium sp. M1329 (assembly GCF_040318035.1). Lineage (NCBI taxonomy): Bacteria > Pseudomonadati > Pseudomonadota > Alphaproteobacteria > Hyphomicrobiales > Phyllobacteriaceae > Mesorhizobium > Mesorhizobium sp. M1329. The sequence goes on from NZ_JAMYLN010000015.1 coordinate 137,042, forward strand.
TCGAGGTGGCCAGGCACTCCGAAGGCAGAGGTCACAAGTTTGAATCCCGTCGGGTGCGGCAAGAGACGTGCCTATCGGCGACGATGACCGCACCCTTGGGGGGCTCGTCGCTCTATCGTGGGCGGCTCGCGCAGCGTTGCCTCGGCGTAAATCACGGCAAGCTCGACCTCGTCGGCATCGAAGAACGGATAGGCCGCTGGTGCTTTTGCCTTTTGATCCATTCGCTCTACTTCGCACTTATCGCGAAATTGGAGTGATACAGCAATGGCAACTTCGTTGCTCTAATTGCAAAAATTCGCTTTTTTTGCTAAGTAGTGCAGATGGAGAAAAATGCTGCCCACCTTCCCCAGGGTCGTTCGCAACTTGTCCGTGTGCTGTCCGCGGCGGGCGACGTCATTCACGTCGATGACGTAGTGGCTGCTCTCCAACTCGACCGTACCGCCGCCGCCCAGCGATTGTCGCGCTGGGTGGAGCAGGGATGGCTGAGCCGCGTGGGCCGCGGCGCCTATGTCGCGGCGTCAATTGATACGTTGGGGTCGGATCGCGTCCTTGATGATCCATGGGTGCTCGTCCCCGCGCTCTTCGCGCCAGCCTATATCGGCGGTCGCACGGCGGCCGAGCATTGGGACCTCACCGAACAACTCTTCAAGGACATTCTCGTGATGACCGCACAGGCGGTGCGGCAGAAGCGCCAAGAGAGACACGGCACGCTTTTTTCGTTGAAGCACATCGATGAGCGGAAGCTCTTTGGCACGAAGAGCGTCTGGCGCCATCAGACGCGTGTGCCCGTGTCGGACGTGCACCGCACGATCATCGATATGTTGGATGACCCAGCGATCGGCGGCGGAATCCAGCACCTGGCCGATTGCCTCGCTGCCTACCTACGCCGCAGTGACCGCGACGATGAGAAGCTCATCGAGTACGCGGTGCGTCTCGCCAATGGCGCCGTTTTCAAGCGCCTGGGCTTTCTGGCGGAACGCTCCCCCGAAGGGGCGGCGCTCGCGCGCCTTTGCGAACACCATCTCAGCGGCGGCCACGCCAAGCTCGACCCCGCCCAGGATGGGCCGCACGTTGTGACAAAGTGGCGACTGCGCGTGCCCCCGCGCTGGGCTCGCGAGGGAACGACATGATCGAGAAGCGCGAAATCCTCGCCATCGCCCAGCAGACATCCCTCACGCCACATGTCGTTGAGAAGGACTACGTCCTCGGATGGATGCTCGCCGGCATCTACCGGCACGAGGATCTCGCGGAGAATTGGGTGTTCAAGGGCGGCACGTGCCTGAAGAAATGTTTCTTCGAGACCTATCGCTTTTCCGAAGACCTCGATTTCACGCTTATCAAACCCGACCAACTCGACGCCGACTTTTTGGGGAGCACGTTTTCTGAAATCAGTGAATGGCTTTACGAACAAACAGGCATCGAGATTCCAGCCGACAAGCAAGAGTTCGAGATCCATCAGAATCCCCGTGGGCAAATCTCGTGTCAGGGAAAGATCAGCTATAAGGGGCCTGTCTCATCAACCCACGCGCTTCCGCGCATCAAACTCGACCTGACGGCTGACGAACGTGTCGTTCTACCGCCTGTCCGTGCGCAGATATTCCACCCGTACAGCGACGGTCCAGAAAATGGAATCGAGGGTCTTGGCCTATGACTACGTGGAAGCCTTCGCCGAAAAATTCCGCGCGCTCGCAGAGCGGACACGCCCACGCGACCTTTATGACGTCGTGCACCTCTACCGAAATGCCGAGGCACGCCCTGACCCGCAGCGCTTCATGGAAGTCCTGCGCGCTAAATGTGAATTCAAGGGCATCGACATTCCGCGCATAGCTGACCTTGAGCCGCACCGCAGGGATCTTGAAACGGGCTGGATCCACATGCTGCAGCACCAGCTCCCGGCGCTCCTGCCGGTCGCGACCTTCTGGGAGTCGCTCCCAGAAATTTTCGCCTGGCTCGAAGGCGCCGTCACGCAACCACTCGCGGCGATGCCTATCCGCACTGGTGACACGCTCATCCGTGAACGAATCATCGGTTTGACTGCGGGCGGCCGAGGCCAAACCTTCGTTGAGATGATCCGCTTCGCTGCGGCTAACCGGCTCCTCGTGGAAATTGATTACCGGGACAAGCAAGGCAACCGCTCCACGCGCGCGATCGAAGCTTACTCCCTCCGCCGCTCGCAGGCAGGAGACGTGCTGCTCATGGCGGTGCGCGCAGACGACGGGCAGCCGCGCAGTTATCTGGTCGATAGCATTCTCGGGGTCAAAGCCACCCAGACGCCATTCGCACCGCGCTACCCCATTGAACTTACGCCATCAGGCCTTCAAAGCATTTCACTGACCGCGAGTTCGGGCCCAGGAGCAACTTTCGAGGTGCGCCGCACGCCAGTTGTTCGGCGTTTGCCCGCTCTTAGATCGACCCGAAGCTCGAGTTTCACCGCGGCAAATGGCCCAACCTACGTCTTCAGGTGCTCCGTCTGTGGAAAGACGTTCAGCAAGAAGAGCTACGATGCGACTTTGAACAAGCACAAGAACAATCGGACAGGTTACGAATGCTACGGCACGTTTGGTACGTATGTGACAACGAAATACTAGTTAACGGAAACGACCACGGGGGTCTGTGTCAAGAGGTGATTAAGAAGTGCGGCGATGGTCGCTGGCTGGTGATGCTGATCGATGAAGCCAATGCTGTGCCACGCTCTGCATCAATCCTCGTTCGCATCGCCTCCAGCCTTGTATTCACGAAACGCGTTTGCCCGGCCGCGGCGCGTATCGGGCAAGGGATCGCTTTCAATCGCCTTTGACCAGGCGGCGCGCATGGCCGGGTCCCCGCGCTTGTTCCGGTCCATCGCGCTGACCAAAATGGCGCCGAAGTGCCGCGCGAGGAATGGGTCGTAGCGCAGTTGCTCGGCCGGGCCGGTCATCTCGGTTTCTTCGAGGATCAGTGCGAGGCCGATGCTCAATACGTCATCGATTTTGGCTGGCACCCGCGCCGGGTCCTTGCGCATTGAGGATGCCAAGAACCGAAGGGCCCACATTAATGGTGAAGGCGCTCGCACCGCTACCACCTGCGCGATCTCGGGCCAGAGCGCCGCTTCAAGGTCGGCCTCGCAGCCTTTCGACCAGTAAATCTGATCCAGCAGGGCCGAGAGAACCAGCACATCGGTCTCATCGCCACTTCCGATCAACGCTCGCAGCCCCTTCGTGGCAGCATCCACCGTCACAATGCCCAGATCGAGGAGCCAGGGGTAGGCAGCTTCCAGACGAAGCGGATATCGATCGAGTATCGCCAGGGACCGCAATTTCTTGGTCGCAGCGGGGCTTGACTTTGCTCGCATCGCGAGGTTCGCTACGATCCGCCCGCATTCCTGCGCTAAGTTGCGATCATTACTGCTGAACAGGTCTGGTCTCGCCGATACGGCAGCATGATTTGCAATATAAACGTGAAGACGCTCGATCAGCGCAACGAGATGAGCCTCGTCGATCAGAAACTGATTCTCTCTGAGCAGGTTTGCCAACGCACCGCTCTTGAGATCTGCATCCGTGAGCGGAGCGTCGGAAAGAAACTTGGCACACAAGGCTCCTTGCGGATCCGCGCTGGCCGGCTTTGGAAATGAGAGGAAGGCACCGGGGTAGAAGACAGTCCCGCTGGGCAGGCCGTCTTCAACATAAGCTGGATCCCACAATGCTTCGCCAAATACCTGTAAGTCTTTTCCGTTGAGCAGCTTGGCATTGAACAGCCATGCCGTCCGCGACGAGGCCGGGAGCCGTGTATCGGCCTGACGCAACGCCGCGAGTGTATCTGAGACGATCTTCCGCCATTTCGGATCGGGTTTCCCCATCTTGACGTCGCTCGGGAGATTCTCCTCCGGATCGCGAACGCCATGGGCGAAATTGCCGGGGTTCCTGGTGATCGGATGCTCAAAGATTGCGAGCAGCATCGCATCGTGCGCGGGGATCTCCGCAGCCTCAAAGCAGCGGCTCACCATCTGGCGCAGCTGATCGCCTATATCGATGCTACGGGGAAATCGGGGATCAGCATGTAGGGCAAGTCCGATCTCCAGCAACTTTGGAGCGCGATGCGGCGTGCGCAGGACCACGCGCGAAGCGATTTCGAGCGCGGATTTGAGCCGTTCCATCCAAAAGCGCTGCTCAGTTTTTCCCGCATCGACACGCTTCTTCGCCGCATCGATCAGGCGGAGAACGCGATCGATTAGACGGTCCGCCTCGCCCGCGTTGACCCTGGCGATCATCGAACGGGAAAAAAGCGCGTCAAACTGCTTGCTCGTGGATCCAGGTGAGGCCAGAAGAAAAGCATCGATCGCCCTTGTTGGTGCGACATCCATCAGCCAGCGCGCAGCTTCGAACACGACTTGCCTGGCGACCGCTGCATGTCCAATGCGAAGCGGCAGGCCTCCCTCTTCCTGGAAACGGAGAGCCTGATAAGCAAGAAGCCGGTCAATGCGTGGATCTAGTGGTCCAAAATTGAAGGTTCGATATATCGAGCCCAGATCAAATCGCCGCGTGCTTTCTCGCTCCTGCTTGAGCGGTGGCGCCGGCTGAGCGAGGCGGTCCATTAAGTTGAAGAAGTCGCTGCGACCCGGGCAGCCACGCGCTTGGAGTTCCTCCTGGCGCATATCGAACCGGTCGCGCACGGGCCCGTTCTCATGCCAATCGCCAAGCGCGCCGAACAGCACGGAACTGCGAAACAGCAGCGCGAAACTTTCACGTGACCAGGAGGCGATGTCCGTCACACCCCGCTGAGTTTGCTCGCGGATCGCGTTGAGCGCCTGCACCGATAACAGCGACGCTTCCTCGTCCCGCCCAAGATCCGCGAGCAAGGCCGCCTTGCGCAACAGCCAAAAGCTGTCGCCCTGGACATTCCACTTCTTGAGCGCTGCCTCGAGCCCGTCGATATCAAAATCTGCGCGCAGGCGCAGGCAGCTGTCATAGGTCAGGCGCTCGAGCCCTTCCGTATCCTCCGCGAGCCTGGGCGCCAGCCAATCCGACCAGCGCTTGTGAAGGCCGGCATCGTTCTCTTCGCGCGCGTGGCGCAAGATCGCCAGCGCAAGGGCTCGAAATTGTCTTGCCGGTTCGGGGGGTAGTTGTTCGTAACGACCGATCAGAGCGTCCAGAAGTTCCAGAACTACATCATCGACGGTCAATGCCAGCGGAACGAGCGCCGCCTCCTGTTGCCAGTTGAGCTCGAATAATGCATCGAGCCGCTCGTCCTCGTCGAGGGCACGCAATCCGCTAATGATATCGTCGAGACGCATCGATAGACGTCGCCAGAGCAACTGGCTCGTATCGAAGGGAGGCACAATCCAGCCGGGGTATATGGTACGGTTCTGCCGCCACTGTAAGACCAACTCGCGAACCATTTGCACAGGTGTGTTGATGTCACTCCACCGCGGATCCGGCATCGGTGATCTTGAATCGGGAACCGGGCTCACATGCACGAGCGGGGGTACAAAACCTGCAGCTGGTCGCGGCCAGCGCTTCGCTCGATACGGTTCAGCCGCACGCAAGCATTCAAGGAACCACCGATGGGCATTCTCCATCTGCTGGCTCTTCGGCCAGGTCTCGAACATCTCAAGTTTCGCGAGATCGATTGGCTGGATGCGCCGGCTTTCGAGCATCTTGCGTTTCGGTGCGCTTAATCCAAGCGCGCCCACCAGATAGATAAGCGGGGCCTTCGGCCCTAGCCGATCGCGCACCCAGCCAGACCAGAACAGGAAGTTCGGGTCGTCGCCCGAGAATCCCAGCAGAACCAGTGTATTCTCCATCGCGAGCTGCTGCGCGAGGTTGACGAAAGCCCCAAATCGCGCCGGATAGGTCCGGAAATCCTCTTCCGTGAAGACAAATGGGCGATGCGACGGGAAACTGCCGTGCAGCTTGATGACCCTCGGTGCCCGCGCCTCCGGAATCTCCTCGACGGTGCGCAGGATGTCATAGACCCGCTCTTCTGCGCTTTCAGCCGCTCGTTCAAGCAGCGTGTCCCAGTTGGTCGTCATGATATCGGCCCACGGGAGCTGGACGAGCATTTCGTGCAGTTTACCCGGCGTGAACTGGCGGTCGGGGACATTTGCCAGTATCAATTTGTCGAGCGCATTGCGTCCGAATTGTGCCTCGAATTCTTCTGCCACCCGCAGATAGGCGCTGGTCGCGCCACTCTGTTTCAACAGCCGTTCTCGTTGTTGGTTTTGGTCTGTCGCCTGGCCGGAGTTTGCCGGGTAAAGCTGGTTTACCATTGTTCCGTAGATGTCGTTCCAGTCTGGCATCGTGCCACCAGAGGCTCGCACCGGAGTTGCGTTGCGGCTGAATCCGGCGCCAACCAGTAAGGCAGCAGATCCCACCGGCTCTCGCGCCCAAAGGGCTTCGGCGATCCGCGCGACATGCGGTGCATCCGAAAAGGAATTCATCATCTAGATCCCATCCCCTGGCGTAACCGCATTCCGCAGGAATGGAGCGCCGCTGTTTCCCCAGACTGGGATAGCTTCTAAACGAAATTCTTGCCAGTAATTTGAGTCGAGCGACACCGGTCGATCAGACTCGCTGACAAGCAACAGTTTAGAAGGAAAAAATGGATCTCGCTCTTTCATTGTTATCAAAGAAACTGGTCCCATGACGTTCGGAACTGATGAACGATTGAAAAGCTATCTGGACACAAACCAGTTGCAAAGGGAACGTATGTGCACTGCCGTCCTTGCTTTGGACAAGCGGTTCACGAATGTTCGACCACGTCACCCTCGGGGCGGACCTGATGGGGGTCGAGACATCGAAGCTGTCTTGAATGGGGAACAGAAAACTTATGGTGCTATCGGGTTTGTCAATCAAGCTAGCGATTCAACGGATCACAAGAAGAAAGCCCATAAAAAATTCTCGGCGGATTTGGCGAGTGCGACCGCAGCCGATCCTGAAATCAAGGCCTTTGTCTTCTTCACAAACGTGAATCTTACAGCCGGCGAAAAGAATGCCCTGGTTGAGACAGCCACGAAAAGCGGGTTGGCCTATTGCGAAATCTTCGATCGGGAAAGAATTCGCTTGGTTCTTGACGGTGCCGACGGAATGGCGATCCGATTTCAGTCACTCGGCATCCCAATGTCTGACGCAGAACAGGCGACATTCTTCGCGCGATGGGGCGACGATATCCAAAGTGTGATTGTTGATGGATTTAGCGAAATAAAGAGATCGCTGAACCGAATGCAATTTCTGCATGAGATGAATGCTCCCCTTGAGCAGTTCCTCGTTCTCTTAGAGCTGGACCGCGAATACAATGGCAATGAAATCGGCCACTTCCGGTTTTTCGTGAGTATGAGTCTCGCCGAACCGAGAGATGGGCTCTTTATGGTGACGTTTGGAACGTCGGATCGCGCTGATAGAGCGAGCGCAAAATCTTTGGCGGACGTCGAGGCCATGCCCGCGGGCATCTTCCACGGGATGATGGGAGCCAAGTGGGAGCAACGCATTACGACGTCGGGAGATGACTCGAAACAGAACGCTCCCGCAGACGAAGGGGACGATGACGGAGAGGGCATCAGCGTCGGCACATTCACGTCAGTCGGGATGGAGAACGTGCGCTTTTTGCGTGCTGAGTTTGGGTATGGTGGCGGTAGCTTTCGCTTCGGTCCCTATCTCCGTCTTTCTGACATTGACGACAGCATGATTGCTCTGTTCATGAACAAGACATTGGCAGACAAGATCAAAGCCATTCATTTTATCGGGAACCAATACAAGTTGGCCGAATACGGCCGTGACGGTTTTCGAATTGACACACACGGCAAATTTGAGCCGAGTCTGATCTTTACGCCGTCTGAGTTAACTGACGAATGGCGCCGGATCATGCGGAATTTCGGTCCATTCAGCGTTCGATATTCCGAGATGACGCCCATCAGACTCTTCGAGCCAGTCGAGGCGAGCAACTCCCTGCCAGTCCGACGGTCAGGGAAGGCGAGCATTTAGCGTAAAAATTAAGGCCCGAGTCAGCACTATCAGGTTGAGGAATGCGTAACGCCACAGTGGCTGCACTCGAGATCCACACGTTGCAGGTTGCTGCCTACGTCGAACTGCTGACGAGCCACGCGGCGCCGAAGCGAGGCACCATGTGTCAGCGAAGCCGATACTGATTTGGTGAACAGTCCACCCCAATATCTGAACCTCGACGGGTTCCTACCGAAGAGCCACCCAAGGATGGTAGACCGTTTTTCGCATTTGACCCGCAGGGCATCTGGCGGATTTCCTAGGGCAATGCCCTGTTCGATGTTGAGGCAGTATGCGTAGATCTTCATGAGGCCTTTAAGGGGCCATCACGAAGGGCGTTTCCTATGCTGATCTCGTCTACGCTATGCCACGGTTTGTCAGCGACGCTGGACATAATTCAGAGGCCCCTCTGTCACGGGGCCTTTTTTTAGAAATGGCTCGCCGGCCTCAACTAGACGTCGCGGCATCCCGCACTTGAGATCGCAGGGCACGGCGAAGGGATTGTGCAGACCGCAAACTCCCATCCGGGTGGTGATGAAAGCCGTAGCTGCGCGTGAGAGGCTCAAGTCTATGCAAATGATAGCTCAGGCGGCCCTCACCTTTGCAATATCTCGGATGGAGCCGATGCGAACCGTAATCTCGTCAGCCTCCAATTTGCCAATGTCGGCGTTGCGCTCATGATGCCTGTTCACGATGACCTGATTGAGCTCGTAACCTCCCCGCTTTGCAAAGACATATCTGTATTCCTGCTCCGCAGCGTAGGTATCGCGCTTCAAAAAAGGAAGGTGTGTCGGGTTCTTGATATCGACCCCTTCGGCCACGGCGGCATCAGTTCGGTAGTAGGTGATCCGGTCGGCTCGCAACAATGGTCGATCGAGCCGGTAACGGCTTCGGCGCAATAAGGCGCCAGCGATGCGGTCGCGCAATGCCTGCTCATCGGTAATTTCTATGCACGCTCCCCCGAATTTTCGCAAACCGTCATCATAAGCCATAGAGAGGCAAAAGCAGAAAATAAGCTCCGGCCGTTTCAGCTCGTTGTGGTAGGCGAAGCGGCCAACAATCTTCTGCCCGGTCGTTACGTTAGTGATGGTTACCTCGTTATTCGGCGCGTCCACATGCATGCCCTCGTAGGCATCTACGCGTGGGTCGCCTTTCGATCTTCATGAAGTACGGCAGGTTACGAAACAGGAGGTTCCCATCGAGGACGCTCCGCCGCGAGTGACGAAGGCGACTTGTTTCCAGCAGCTGCCGTTGGCGGCGCACTTCGGCCTGTTCTTCCATCTTGGCTTTGCGGCGGGAAATCGCATTGCCGATAGGCAGCCCTGCGCTCCCATAGAAAAGAGGACCGTTTCCTTCCAGCATCTGCACAATGGTTTCGATTTCGCCGATGATCTTGGGCGCCTCGACCTCCGACCGAAGTGCCCTGTCATACGTCAAACCGGATTCCTGGTGGATCGATTGCAGCCACTGCTCGACCGTTGTGCCGGCGCGTTCGTCTTCGGGAAGCTTGCCAAGTATCCACCCTACCCGCTGCACGGTTTCCTGAATCAAAGTGGTTCTTTGGTTTGCTGCCAGGGTCCTCTCGTTCCATGGTTTAGCGAACGCCGGGGCGAGTATGAAACCGAAGCCTTGCGGGATAAGGACACCCTCACCGAGCAAATATTTCAGATAATTGTCGACTGCCTTCCAAGCCGGGGCGAAGCGGGCATCGATCGCGGTGACATCGTCTGCCACCTCGCTAGACACACGCAGAAAGGCCTTTTGGATCAGCCGGCGTTTTTCCAAATGGTTGACAATCGGCACGGCTTTGCACTGAGCGTTGCCGAGGCAGCGATCATGAAAGACCTCGGCCAGGATGATGGCTTGCCATACCGCCGGCGGTTCGGAAAAACAGGCGAAGCCCGGGACGTCGCGGCCGACAAACTTTGCAAGACCGATCGCTTGAAGCTCGACCTCGCGTGGGACGACGAAGTCACGGCCGACCGGGTTCGCCAGTGCCTGTCTGTATGCTGCCGCTGTTTGCTCAACCCAGCTTCGGTATTTGGCTGTCGCGGCAGCCTCGCGCCTGCCCCGTCCTTGCTGCCATTTGAGCTCATCTGCGTCTTGCTTGGCCCGCGCAGCTTCGATGCCTGGATGATAGAGCCACCGACGCGTTGCGGTTTTCAGCACCGCCTCGTTGATGGCAACCCTTAGCGAGTCACGCGGAGGCTTGGACAGATCGATTTCGTCGGCGGGGATCTTGTGTTCCCTGAGGCGCTGGATTTTGGCGCTGTCCGCGAAATGGGTGACGGCGACCTCGACGAACAGGTCATAGCCGAGCGCGCGAACATACAGGTCGGGAATGATGGTCTTGGAATCGTTGTACTCGAGCCGAAGAAATTCGGTTTCGACCTCCAGGCTGGGCTTCATCACCAGGCGTTTGTTATCGAGCCCAAGCCGCTCTGGCAGGATCAGCTTCGGATTGCTGCGAAACGCTTCCTTTGCCAGCAAATGCAAAACCGTCTCGACGAGCGCCACGACGGTTCGAGCGCTGCACCAATGCAGCCGACTAACGTCGTCGCAGAGCGCGGAAGATTGCACGGCGCATCGGAACTCGACGTTCAAAAGCGGAATCGTAGCACAGAGAATAGATTCGTATGTTATCGTAGCCGTAAGGAGGAGCGACGATGAATAAAAAGTATTGCCAAACACAACCGATTAAGATGGAAGGATAAAGCGCGCATGGCGCGTCGGTTTGTCGGCTGTTTCTTTTAAAAGTTTTGAAGCAGATCGCACATTGTGGCCCTTCGGCCTAATGTCCGCAGAGTATGTAAGGTCTTGTGTTCGAACCCTGTTTTGCACATTGCGGGATTGGTTCACACCATAGTCGCGAGTTTGCATTTGATCTAGCGATTCGCCAGACCCGGCGTGCCAGGCGCGGCCGTTCATCGCTAAAAGGCTTAGCGATGAACGGCGGTGGCTGGTTCTCGCGCTGTGGTGGCTTGCGGTGCCCGCATCGCCCGAGGCCTACCGGTGGCATGGGTGTTGGGCCGAGAAGGAGAAATGTTGGCACTAGGCCGTCAGCCGGCTTGCGGTCTTTTTCAACAGGTATTCGAGTGCGCGAAAAACCAGGTGAGCGACTGCGGTTAGGTGGAAAGCTTTCCTCGTAGCGCAACGTCGTCTCCCCGTTGTACGATTCAGGGAGACTCGCGATCCAGGTCTGAGCACAGCGTTTGCGAGCATTTATGACGACCGAGCGTGAGCCGGGGGTGTGCCGTGCTGGAGGAGCTTTATTGACGAGCGTTTTCGGGTCAGGACCAAGCCTCGATGCACCAAAGGGTGATGTCGCGCGCCAGGCAACCGCTGCGCTGCGCGGTTATGGCTATCAGCTCTACGCATCAGGCTTGGCCTGGCTGGGTTTGGGAGACGGCGAGATCCTCCACCTCGAAGTGGCCGAAGACTATGCAGTCGCAACACGTGACGCGCTCGCAGGAACCCAAGTCAAAGACACGGGCGGAAGCGCGAACATCACCCTCCAGTCGGCAGGTGTTCGCGCCGCAATCGATTCCTTCTTCGATCTCGTGCACCGCAATCCCAAGCGCGCTGTTTCGTTCCACTATCTGACCACGTCCGAAATCGGCGTGGAGCGAAGCAAGGCGCATCGCATCGCAGGAGGTGCCGCACTTCATTATTGGCGCCGGGCCGCGGCGGGAGCCGATGTCGGGCCCTTACGCACGCTGGTGGCAGCGCTCGATCTGGAGCCGTCCACGAAAGCCCATCTCGAAGCACTGACGGACGACGATACGTTCCGGAGCGATTTCCTCCGGCGCATACACTGGGATTGTGGCGCACCGGGCATTGCGGGCATGCGCGACGAGCTTGAGGCTGGGCTTATCGAATATGTTGCATCCGCAAGACGGCTCTCAAGCCATACGGGGAGGGCTGTTGTGCCGGCGGTTGTCGAGCGCCTGCTGATGACGGCGGTTACTGGCAATGCGCGACAATTGCGTCGTGCCGATCTCCTCGTGCTAATCGACGAGACAGCCATTGTTGCAGTTCCTCTGCAGCAACTATCGGCGGCGTTCCAGGGCGGCGGTACAGGCGCGACCTTCACGCGACCGGCCTTGCTGGTACCGGCGAGCGACTTACCTCTTCCCGCGATCCGGGCTCCGCGAATAGACTTAGTCGCCGCGCTCGACACCGCACGCCGCACAGCAGGGGTTGCGATCGCGAGCGGCGCGACGGGATTGGGCAAGTCGCTCGCCGCGCGCGTCGTGGCAGACTGCTGTGAAGGGCGGTGGTCGATCGTCGACTTCCGCAACTTATCTCCCGCCGAGACCGCCGCACGGTTGTCGCTTCTGCGGGGGGAACTGGCTGCCACGTCCGCAACGCACCTTATTCTGGATGACGTGAACGAGATCGACGATCCTGCCGTACGTGATGCGCTGCTGCGCGTCGTCACCAGCCTTCGGCGACGTGATTGTACTGCGGTAATCACAAGCTATCGCGCACCGACCAAGGCTACCCATTACCAACTGGCACCCGAGGCGCCCTCAGCAGTCGAGGTCGCGTATCTGGCGGAGGAGGAAGTTACCGAACTCGTCGCGTTGGCCGGCGGCGATACCAACTACGCCGGTGCGGTCTATCGCGCTGCGGCACGCGGCCATCCTCAGCTCACCATGGCGGCGCTGCTCCATCTCAAGTCAGCAAATTGGTCAAGGGCATCGATTGGCGCGGTCCTGGGCGGGCAGATCCCCGACGAACTGGGCGCGGAACGGCGCGCAGCGCGACAACGCCTGATCGCGGCGTTTCCGACCGACGCACAGACGCTGCTGCTGCGCGCTAGCCTGATCCGCGGTGGGTTCGACCGCGGCCTTGCCCTAGAGATCGCGGGGCTGGAACCGATCGTACCGCTTCCCGGCCTTCTGCTCGACCAACTCGTTGGTCCTTGGATCGAGCCCTATCGGACAAAGCGACTGCGGGTTTCGCCATTGCTCGAAGATGCCGCTGAGGATGTGCTCACCTCCGCAGAATGCCGCGCCGTTCATCGCCGCATTGCCGACGCGATGTTCCGGGCCAGGAGCATCTCCGTACTTGATGCGCCCGCAGCGATGCATCACGCGCTCAGGAGCGAGGAGGGTGGCTTCGTCTTCGCCTTCGCGCATAGTGTGATCACCTGCCCGGTCGAGGTGCTGGATTTTCTCGCTCCCTTCCTGGGCGAGCTTATGGCCTTCGCAACCGACACGCCGATCTTCCCGCAAGACCTCGCAGCGTCGGCGATGCTGCGATTGGCCCAGTTGCTCGTCCTTCTTCCTTATGGCACTCCCGGGAATGCTCGCGCTGCCTGGGACGCCTTCGAACGCGAGCGTTTTCATGTGACGGGACCGGAACTCATCGAGGGCTTCACGCTTTCCAAGCTCCTACTTCATCCGCGCACCGGCGAGCTCTTTTCCGATTGGTTGGAGATACTACTTCGGTTCGACCGGCTGCTTGGGATCTCGCCCCAACTCGCCACGGCCAACAGCAACTTCAAGTCCGTTGCCGGCGATCCGCATGTGAGCGGCGTGTTGTTTGGGGCGCAACTTGGCAACGTCCGAACGGTCGCTCGGTTCAAGGAAATCCTGGAGCGACTTGATAATGAAGAGCCCGCGACGCGCGACCGGGTCCTCTCATCCTTCCAGCCTGGGCGAGGCGATATTTCGATCCTCGTCAACCATGGCTGGCTCAAGGAATCGCGAACCGACACGTTTGATTGGGAGGCCGCTGCCCGCGATTATGCCGCCTGCGCAGACCTCGCGATCAGCTGGGGCAATGCCATGCTCGCGACGCGCTGCGCGATAGCGCGGGCCATTTGCCTCGACGAGAATGGCGACGATGCCGAACGGGCACTTGCCTGCCTCGCGCAAGCCGAGGACAAATTCGGCTTCGACATCGCAATTTCGCGCGCCCGGGCCAAGATCCATTGGCTCAGGCGCGATCATGCCTCGGCGCTCCCGCTGCTGACAGCGGCTGCAGAAGCCGGCGGCCAGGACACTATCGAACGGGCCTATATCGCTCGCGAGGCTGGCATAAGCGCCGCGACGCTCGGCGACTGGGCAGCCGCCCAGCAATGGTTCGAACGTGCTCTGGGGGAGGCTTCGACGCTCGACAAGATGCCTTCGGTGCGCGCGATGGCGATCGGGCTGCTCGCCGATACCGCCCATGCCGCTTATTGCGCGGGCCGGCCTGAAATCGCGATCGTCAAGATGCGCGACGCCCTGTCGGCCCTGCCTGGCATCGACCCGGAGGGTACGCTAGCCGAAGCCCATTGCCACCGTGTCGTGCGCCATGGCCTGCTCTGGCTTTACCGCGAAATCACGGGGACCAAGGCCGGCGCTCAGGAAGAAGTGATCTATTCGCCTGGCTGCGCCAGCAACACCGAGCCGCTTGAAGCTATCCGCGAACATCCAGTCGTCGCCCTCGACGTCGCCTTCTACCTACTCGCCGATGCGGACGAAGCACTCGCGGCACCCACCGGCTTCTATCGCGATTTTCGTGACTATCTCGTAGAGGGCCCGATCGTCTCGTCGGAGCTTTCAGCGGCGATCGCCGAGGATCGAAGGACTATCGCAACCCACGATCCTACCAATTTCGTCCAGCGAGTGCGGCGCCATGCCTCGGTCGCCGAAATGGTCGCCTCCGGTGAGTGGCTCGAAACCGACGCTGCGCTCAAGAACCCCAGACGCGGCACGATACCGTTGGCGACGATTCGTGAAGACGCCGATGAGGACCTGCGCCGTGCAGCTGAAGACTATCTGTTGAGCTTCGCCACGGCCGCGGCGCTCGCCGGCGCGTTCGACGCGATCGACGCAGTTGTTCATGAGGGATTGGCCTCGTCCGAGATCGGAGCACTTCATTCCTTGCTTCGCCGCATGCGTGGCGACCTTACGATAATCGCGACCGATCGAGATGGCGCCGCCAACACGATCTGGCTGCTGCGCGAGGATCTAACGGCGCGCCCCGCCGAATTCTGCTGGGCAAGCGCATGGCTACTGTTCCATGTCAATGCCTCGCGGCTCCGTCTCGGTGTTGAAGAGCCGCTCGTGGCGTGGATTTTCGGTGGGTGCGCCTATCTGGTCAGCAACGGCCGCTTCCGCCTTTCGTTTCCGGCGACCACGGTGCCGCCGGTCGAGGCTGTGCTTGCGCGACCCGAGCGAACGATCGCGTCCGCCGCCGAACTGCTTCTCACGCTCGCACCCGCAGTGGCGACACGGTTCATTCCACAGGCGCGGTCTACGCTGGAGAAGATCGCCGGAACCTCGCCGAAGTGAACGCTGCGATGAACTCCACTGCAATTCTGCAGGCGGTGTTGCTGCTGTCAGCCTCGTCCTCCGGCTCCATCACGGTGCCGCAATTAACGCTAGAGGGTCGAGATGCTGTTCGCTAACGATGCGGTTCGAACGAATGCGGTGACTGAGGATCGCGATGCGACGCTTTGTGTCGCCATTGTCGGGTCCGCTACACGGCTTGTTCCGACGATCCTTTCTTCGGCCTCGAGCTAAATCCCTGAAAAGCAACCACGAAATTATTCTTCGGTTCGATCAGCCAAGTTGGCACGAGTCTTGAGATCCTTGGGTGCGAGGCGGCGACAGCTGCCCGACCGGCATTCATGTCGCGGCAGCCGCGATGAATGGAACGAAGGAAGGAAAGCTACATGTCAGGTTTGCGTCAGATCGCCTTTTACGGCAAGGGCGGCATCGGCAAGTCCACCACCTCCCAAAATACGCTCGCCGCCCTTGTCGACCTCGGGCAGAGAATCCTCATCGTCGGCTGCGACCCAAAAGCCGACTCCACCCGCCTGATCCTGAACGCGAAGGCGCAGGATACGGTCCTGCACCTCGCGGCAGAGGAAGGTTCGGTGGAAGACCTGGAACTCGCGGACGTGCTCAAGGTCGGCTACAAAGGCATCAAATGCGTGGAGTCGGGCGGCCCTGAGCCGGGTGTCGGCTGCGCCGGCCGCGGTGTGATCACCTCGATCAACTTCCTCGAGGAGAACGGTGCCTACGACGATGTCGACTATGTCTCCTACGACGTGCTCGGGGATGTGGTGTGCGGCGGTTTCGCGATGCCGATCCGCGAGAACAAGGCCCAGGAAATCTATATCGTCATGTCCGGCGAGATGATGGCGCTCTATGCCGCCAACAACATCGCCAAGGGCATCCTGAAATACGCCCACTCGGGCGGCGTGCGGCTCGGCGGCCTGATCTGCAACGAGCGCCAAACCGACCGCGAGCTCGACCTCGCCGAAGCGCTGGCTTCCAGGCTCAATTCCAAGCTCATCCACTTCGTGCCGCGCGACAACATCGTCCAGCACGCCGAACTCAGGAAGATGTCTGTCATCCAGTATGCGCCGGACTCCAAGCAGGCCGGGGAATACCGGGCGCTGGCCGAGAAGATCCATGCCAATTCGGGCCAGGGCACCATCCCCACCCCGATCACCATGGAGGAGCTCGAGGACATGCTGCTCGACTTCGGCATCATGAAGACGGACGAGCAGATGCTTGCCGAGCTTCAGGTCAAGGAAGCGGCCAAGGCCGCCGCACAGTAGCGACCGCTGCCGACATGAGGGCGCGGCCTTGACCTGGTGCGCCTTACAACGGCGCCTCGTTGATGAGGCGTCAGCCTGAACCTTGAAAGGGGTCCCATGAGCCTGGAATACGAGAATGACGGTGCCCTCCATGCGAAGCTTATCGAGGAGGTGCTGTCGCAATATCCTGACAAGTCGGCGAAGCGCCGCAGAAAGCACCTCAGCGTCGCAAAGAGCGGCGACGAGGCTCGCGAGGAAAGCGAGCTCCTTTCCGAATGCGAGGTCAAATCGAACATCAAGTCCATCCCCGGCGTGATGACGATTCGTGGCTGCGCCTATGCCGGCTCGAAAGGCGTGGTGTGGGGTCCAGTCAAGGATATGGTCCATATCTCGCACGGCCCGGTCGGCTGCGGGCAATATTCCTGGTCTCAACGCCGCAACTACTACGTCGGCACGACCGGCATCGACACGTTCGTCACGATGCAGTTCACCTCCGATTTCCAGGAGAAGGACATTGTTTTCGGCGGCGACAAGAAGCTGGAACGGATCATCGACGAGATCGAGGAACTGTTTCCGCTGAACAAGGGCATGACTGTGCAATCCGAATGCCCGATCGGCCTGATTGGCGACGACACCGAAGCTGTGTCCCGCAACAAGGCCAAGGAGCACGAAAAGACAATCGTGCCGGTGCGCTGCGAGGGCTTCCGCGGCGTTTCGCAATCCCTCGGCCACCACATCGCAAACGATGCGATCCGCGACTGGGTGTTCGAGAAGAAGGACCTCGAGTTCGAGGCCGGCTCATTCGATGTCAATGTGATCGGCGACTATAATATCGGCGGCGACGCCTGGGCTTCGCGCATCCTGCTCGAGGAGATGGGCCTGCGCGTGGTCGGCAACTGGTCGGGCGACGCTACGCTGGCCGAAATAGAGCGAGCGCCGAAGGCGAAGCTAAATCTCATCCATTGCTACAGGTCGATGAACTACATCTGCCGGCATATGGAGGAAAAGTATGGCATCGACTGGATGGAGTACAATTTCTTCGGCCCCTCTCAGACTGAAGCCTCTCTGCGCAAGATAGCCAAGCATTTCGGACCGGAAATCGAGGCCAAGGCCGAGGCGGTCATTGCCAAATACCGGCCGTTGGTCGATGCCGTCATCGCCAAGTACCGGCCGCGCCTCGAAGGCAGGACGGTGATGCTCTATGTCGGCGGCCTGCGCCCCCGTCACGTCGTCACGGCATATGAGGATCTGGGCATGGTGATCGTCGGCACTGGCTATGAATTTGGCCATAACGACGACTATCAGCGTACCGGCCATTACGTGAAGAAGGGCACGCTGATCTATGACGACGTGACTGGTTACGAGCTGGAGAAGTTCATCGAGGGGATCCGTCCTGATCTCGTTGGCTCCGGCATCAAAGAAAAGTACCCGGTCCAGAAGATGGGCATACCGTTCCGTCAAATGCATTCCTGGGATTATTCCGGCCCGTATCACGGCTACGACGGCTTCGCCATCTTCGCCCGCGACATGGATCTGGCCGTCAACAACCCGGTCTGGGGCCTCTACGACGCCCCCTGGAAGAAAAAAGCCGAGCCGTCGGCGGCGATCGCAGCCGAATGAAAACCTGGCCTCCCGGAAGCCGGGAGGCCGTTGAACGCCTGTGGCCCTTTGTCCGCGGGAGACCTGAAACGTTTCGACGTCCCTGTGCCGCCGTATGGCGCGGCCAGATGGAGAAGAGGTAACCACCCATGCCGCAGTCGGCTGAAAAAGTTCTCGACCACGCGCCCCTGTTCCGCGAGCCGGAATACAGGCAGATGCTCACCGAGAAGAGGCTGAATTTCGAATGTCCTCACCCGGACCAGGTCGTTACCGACCAACGCGAATTCACCAAGACGTGGGAATACCGCGAAAAGAACCTCGCTCGCGAAGCGCTTGTCGTGAACCCCGCCAAGGCCTGCCAGCCGCTCGGCGCGGTGTTCGCGGCCGCGGGCTTCGAGCGAACCATGTCCTTCGTCCACGGCAGCCAGGGCTGCGTGGCCTATTACCGCTCGCACCTGTCGCGCCATTTCAAGGAGCCTGCTTCGGCAGTTTCCTCCTCGATGACCGAGGACGCGGCAGTGTTCGGTGGCCTGAAGAACATGGTTGACGGGCTCGCCAACACATACCAACTCTACGACCCGAAGATGATCGCCGTCTCGACCACTTGTATGGCCGAGGTCATTGGCGACGACCTGCACAGCTTCATCGAGAACGCCAAGGACCAAGGCTCGATCCCGCGCGACTTCGACGTGCCCTTCGCCCACACGCCGGCCTTCGTCGGTAGTCATGTCGACGGCTATGACGTAACGGTCAAGGGCATTTTGGAGCACTTCTGGAAAGGCGAGGAGCGAACGGAAGCCGAGGCAACCATCAACATCATTCCGGGTTTCGACGGCTTTTGCGTTGGCAACAACCGGGAGCTCAAGCGCCTGCTCGATCTGATAGGCGTGTCCTATACCTTCATCCAAGACGCCTCTGACCAGTTCGACACGCCGTCGGACGGCGAATACCGCATGTACGACGGCGGCACGAAGATCGAAGACGTGAGGAAGGCACTCAACGCCGAGGCGACGCTGTCGCTGCAGCATTACAACACCCGCAAAACACTGGAGTATTGCGAGGGAGTCGGGCAGGCGACTGCCTCGTTCCATTACCCGCTCGGAGTCCAGGCGACCGACGACTTCCTGATGGAGGTCTCCGCGATTTCCGGCAAGCAAATCCCCGAGGCAATCCGCCTGGAGCGCGGCCGACTTGTTGACGCCATGGCGGACAGCCAATCCTGGCTGCACGGTAAGAAATACGCCATCTACGGCGATCCGGACTTTGTCTACGCCATGGCCCGCTTCATCATGGAGACGGGCGGCGAGCCGACCCATTGCCTCGCCACCAACGGCACCTCGGCATGGGAAGCGGAGTTGAAGGAACTGCTTGCATCATCGCCCTTCGGCAACGGTGCTCAAGTCTGGGCGGGCAAGGACCTCTGGGCGATGCGCTCGCTGCTCTTCACCGAGCCGGTGGACCTGCTGATCGGCAACTCCTATGGCAAGTATCTGGAGCGCGACACCGGCACGCCGCTGATCCGGCTGACGTTTCCGATCTTCGACCGCCACCATCACCATCGGTTTGCGCTTATGGGCTACCAAGGCGGGTTGCGCGTCCTGACGACGATCCTCGACAAGATCTTCGACAAGCTCGATTGCGAGACAAGCGAGACGGGCGTGACGGACTATTCGTATGACCTCACCCGCTAAGCGTGGCGGCCGCCTCTTCGGTGAGGCCGGTCGTCTTCCCGAGGGACTTTGGAGACCGACGCAATGTCCTCGCTCAGAGCCAAAATCCAGGATGTCTTCAACGAGCCCGCCTGCGAGCAGAACCGCGGCAAGGATGCCAAGGCGCGCAAAAAGGGCTGTTCGAAGCCACTGACCCCCGGGGCGGCCGCCGGCGGCTGTGCCTTCGATGGCGCCAAGATCGTGCTGCAGCCGATCACCGACGTTGCGCATTTGATCCATGCGCCGCTCGCCTGCGAGGGTAATTCCTGGGACAACCGCGGTGCGGCTTCGTCCGGGCCAACGCTGTGGCGCACGAGCTTCACGACCGACCTCACCGAACTCGATGTTGTGATGGGGCAGGGCGAGCGCAAGCTTTTCAAGGCGATCCGCGAGATCAAGGAAGCGTATGGGCCGCCGGCGATCTTCGTCTATCCGACCTGTGTTACGGCGCTGATCGGCGACGACATCGAGGCCGTCTGCAAGCGCGCGGCGGAAAAGTTCGGCCTGCCGGTGGTGCCGGTCCATGCGCCGGGCTTCGTCGGCTCAAAGAATCTCGGCAACAAGCTTGCAGGCAAGGCGTTGCTCGAGCATGTCATCGGCACGGTCGAGCCCGACGATGCCGGCCCTTACGACATCAACATTCTTGGCGAATTCAACCTCTCGGGCGAATTCTGGCTGGTGAAACCGCTCCTGGATCGGCTCGGCATCCGGGTACGCGCCTGCATTCCGGGTGACGCGCGTTACTTCGACATTGCCTGCGCGCACCGCGCCCGGGCGGCTATGATGGTGTGCTCGACCGCGCTCATCAATCTCGCCCGCAAGATGGAGCAGCGCTGGGACATCCCGTTTTTCGAGGGCTCCTTTTACGGCATCACCGACACCTCTGAAGCGCTCCGACAGATCTCTCAGCTGCTCGTGAAGAAGGGTGCCGATCCGGAGATCCTCGGCCGCACCGAGGCATTGATTGAAGAGGAGGAGGCGATTGCGTGGAAGAAGCTCGCGGCCTACCGACGGAGGCTGGAAGGCAAGCGCGTGCTGCTCAACACTGGCGGTGTGAAGTCCTGGTCGGTCGTCCATGCGCTGATGGAGACAGGCATCGAGATCGTCGGCACCTCGGTCAAGAAATCCACAGTCGAGGACAAGGAGCGCGTCAAACAGATGCTCAAGGACGACAACCACATGTTCGAGCAGATGACACCGCGCGAGCTTTACGCCATGCTCTCAGAACACAAGGCCGATATCATGCTGTCGGGCGGGCGCACGCAATTCATCGCGCTGAAGGCCAAGACACCCTGGCTCGATATCAACCAGGAGCGCCAACACCCTTACGCCGGCTATGACGGCATGGTGGAACTCGTACGCCAGATTGACCTCGCCATTCATAACCCGATCTGGTGCCAGGTGCGGGAGCCGGCACCATGGGATTGCCAGCCTGCGGTGAGGGAGGAACTGCCGCGCACGAAAAGCGAGGCCGCGACCTTGCATGCTGTCCAGGAATTCGCCAGCACGATGGCCGACGATTTCGGCGAGTGTTGAGGAAAGCCGATGGTCCGCATCCTTCCCCAGACGAAAGCGGCGGCGGTCAATCCGCTGAAGTCATCGCAGCCGCTGGGTGCCGCCTTGGCCTTTCTTGGCGTCGACGGTGCGATGCCGTTGTTCCACGGCAGCCAGGGGTGCACCAGCTTCGCCCTCGTGCTCTTCGTGCGGCATTTCAAGGAAGCCATCCCCTTGCAGACAACCGCGATGGACGAGGTGGCGACGATTTTCGGCGGGGCAGACCATCTGGAAGAGGCGGTCCTCAATCTCAAGGCCCGCGCAAAGCCAACGCTGATCGGGGTCTGCACGACGGCGCTGGTGGAAACCCGGGGCGAAGACTGCGCAGGAGATGTCGCCAATATCAGGCTGAAGCGCACGGAAGAACTCGCGGGTACGGAGGTGGTGCTAGCCAACACACCGGATTTCGACGGCGCGATCGAAGAGGGCTGGGCCAAGGCTGTCACCGCTATGATCGAAAGGATTACGCGGCCCGGCGAGCAGGCGCGGCAGTCGAAGAAGATCGTGATCCTGCCTGGCTGGAACCTCACTGTGGCTGACCTAGAGCATTTGCGTGAGATGGTTGAAGGCTTTGGACTGAAGCCCGTGATTCTGCCGGACGTCTCCGGCTCGCTCGACGGTACGGTGCCCGACCGCTGGGTCACGACCACCTATGGCGGCACCAGCGTCGAGGATATCCGTGAGCTTGGCACGGCCGAGCAATGCATCGTCATCGGTGAGCATATGCGCCGCCCAGCCGAGCTGCTGCAGAGGTTGACCGGCGTGCCTTACGTGCTGTTCCGGTCGCTGACTGGATTGAAGGAGGCCGACCGGTTCGTCTCGCTGTTGTCCGCGGTTTCGGGCGCGGCGGCGCCGGCTGGGGTGCGCCGTCGCCGGGCGCAGTTGCAGGACGCGTTGCTCGACGGACATTTCCACTTTGGAGGCAAGAAAATTGCGATCGCTGCAGAACCAGACCAACTCTACCAACTCGCGAGCTTCTTCGTCGGAATGGGCTCCGAAATCGCGGCGGCGGTCACCACGACCGACGTGTCGAAAGTTTTGGAGGAAGTATCGGCGCAGTGGGTTCAAATCGGCGATCTCGGCGATTTGGAAGCTCTTGGCGCCGGCGCTGATCTTCTCGTCACCCATTCCCACGGCCGCCAGGCGGCGCAGCGCCTCGGCATTCCGCTCATGCGGGTCGGCTTCCCGATCTTCGACCGGCTCGGCAGCCAGCACAAGCTCACAATCCTCTACCAAGGGACCAGCGACCTGATCTTCGAGGTTGCCAACATTTTTGAAGCCAACCGGCACGCGCCGACACCTGAGGCGCTCGATCCACTCCGTAAGCGAGAAATGCCAGATGAGCTCCGTTCGTCGCCTCTCGCTCGTCACTGACGAGGTTCACGCACCGACGCCGGAACGCCAAGCCGGCGCATTGCGCGTGGCGATCGCCACGCAGGACATGAAGAACCTCAACGCCCATTTCGGGTCGGCCAGGCGCTTTGCTGTCTACGACGTGATGCGCGAGGAGTGGAATCTCGTCGAAGCCGTGGCCTTCGATGACGTTTCCGACGAGAGCGGGAAGCATCGGACTGAGGGCGATGACCGCATCACCGCGAAGGTGGAGGCGCTGAAGGGCTGTCATCTGCTGTTTTGTCTGGCGATCGGCGGACCTTCGGCAGCCAAACTTGTTTCCGCAAAGATCCATCCGATCAAAGTGCCGCAGCCCCAGACCATCCAAGAGGTGCTGTTGCGCACGCAGATGATGCTCAGGACGTGTCCTCCCCCTTGGCTGCGCAAGGTGCTGGCGCAGGCAGGTGTCGCTAAACAGAAACCGTCCTTCGAGGAGGAGGACTGAAATGAGGAGGAAACGAAATGTCTGATGCCACGGTTACCTCCGCTGTCAACGAGGACGAGGCGGCCCTTGCCACCCCGTTCGTCAAATGCCTCGTGCGGCTGGTCCGGGCTCATGATTCCCACGGGTCTTGGGAAGGCAAATCGGACGCCGAGCTGCTGGGTGACTTCATCATCACCAGGGAACAGCGCCGTGCGATCCCGATCATCGGCGATCCCGATCCGGACGTGCTGTGGAGGCTCGAGATGTTTTACACCGCCGTCGGGCTTGCGATCGAGGAGCGCTCCGGCCTGATGGCATCGCCGATGATGGAGATGAGCCATGAGGGCTTCGGGCGCGTGCTTCTCACGGCCGGGCGGTTGGTCGTTCTGTCGAAGACCCTGCGCGACGTCCACCGGTTCGGCTTCGAGACGTTCTGGAAACTCGCCGCGGCGGGCACGAAACTGGCCGGCGATGCGACCGCAGCCATTGAAGCCTATCCCGAGGTCGCACGGGCTTGATGGAATCGATTTTCGATCAAGGGGAACATGTCAGGCCTTGAGGACATGCGATGGCCAGCCCTCTCAATCGAGGCGGTCGAGGCCGATGTGGTTCTTGGGGTAGCGCTGATGAAGCCACTGGTCCTGATCTGTTCGCAAGATGCCGAGTTGTATCTGTTCCTCAGCCACATTCTGGGGGTGGACGGCTTCACGAGTGAGCCGGCAGGCGGCGTGAAGGAAGCACTTGCATTGGCCGATGAACGGGAGCTCCAGGCGGTAGTGCTGGACTGCGGGCCAGCAAGCGCGACAGGCTCCACAATTTGCGCCCGGTTCAAGGGGGAGCCCCGGACCGGCGGCCTGCCCGTAATTGCGCTGATCGCGCCCGGCGCCGAGAACCAGCACCTCGATCTCTTGAAGGCAGGTATTGACGAGAGCTTTGTGCGGCCCTTCGCGCCGGCCAAGCTGCTCGACTGTCTACGGACGAAGCTGGCGCTGCCGAAGCCGGGTTCAAACGGCATTGAAAACGGCGGCTGGATCTCCTGTGGCGACCTTGAGATAAGGCTCGATGCCCACCGCGTTCGGGGTAATGGCCACGAAGTCCACCTTGGGCCGATCGAGTTCAACCTGCTGCGGCTTTTGCTTGAGACTCCCGGCAAGGTCTTCACCAGAGACGAGCTGATCAGCGCGGCCTGGCCGGCCAATATCCATGTCGGTGTACGCACCGTGGATGTCCATATCAGCCGGCTCAGAAGGGCTCTGAAGGCGGCCTCCCCCTCCAGCGTCATTCGTACCGTCAGGTCGGCCGGCTACTCGCTCGAGTGGCCGGACGGCTGAATAGATAACCGATGTGGTGCCACTCCGCATTTCCGCCGTGCTGAGGGCAAGTCTTGCGGCTTCGAAACGCGCCGGCAGGTACGACATATTCAGAAAGAAGCAGTCAAATGGCTTTCAGAAGCGTACTCAGTGTGACGGGAGCTGACCACTCCGATCAGGATGTCAGAACAGCTGCCAACTTGTGTGCCGAAGTCGGCGCGTATCTTTCCGTACTGGTGATGTCGCCTCCGCCGCTCATTATGCCTTCTCCGCTGCTCGGCGATGGCATCCCCGAGTGGCCTGGACAACGCGCACAGGCCATCGCCAGACTGGACAAACGGTTTAGGCAGATCGAACGATTTTCACAGGACATAGCCAGGCTGGAAAAGACATCCAGGGAAATTCACAAACTGCTGAGAGCCACGTGGCGGTGCTATGATCTCGATATTGCGAACTGCGATCAGGCCAGCGTCGGTGACGCGGTGCGACAGCGGGCGCTCTGCAACGACCTGACAATCGTCGGCCCCGCACTTCTCAACGACATTAACCTCGGACCCCTTGTTGTCAACGGCAGCCTGTTCGATACCGGAAAGCCGGTGCTTGTCGTGCCGGAGGGCGCTGAGGCCACTCTGTCGCCACGGCGCGTGCTGGTCGGCTGGGATTCGCGAGTCGAGGCGTCTCGTTCGGTTCGGGAAGCGCTGGATCTGCTAGCCGGTGCTGAGGAAGTTCGTGTCGCACTAGTGGATCCGGAGGCGACCTGCACCGGCGCCGAGCCGGGAGCCGACATCGCTGCCTATCTCACTCGGCACGGTGCTCGGGTGTCGGTTGACCGGCTGGCGAGCGCCGGCAAACCGGTGGCTATGGTGCTCGCGCAGCACGCAATCGACACGTCTGCCGACATGATAGTCATGGGCGCTTATGGCAACCGCAGGCTACGTGAGCGACTCTTCGGCGGCGTGACGAGATGGATAGTTGGGAAGCCGTCATTGCCGTTGTTTTTGGCTCGCTGACGGGGTTCCAAAGCAGCACCGACGCTGTTCGAAGCTCTACCCCTCCCCTGGGTCACTATCCTGATGCCAAGTCGGAGAAAGATCGCGGCAAACGTGCAAGCTTCTCGAAGCTTCTCGGAGCCAATCTGCACGCGCCGCCCGAGAACATCGCGGACGTCTCGCGTTCGGGGTTCTGCTCGACCGAGATGATCCGTAACGCGGAGACCAATGGCCGGCAGAGGTACAGGCGCTCCTCAATGCAGTCAAAACCGGGGCTTCGCAGGTCGGCGTCAGGTCGAGAAAGAGCGTCGTTTCAGCGCGGCAGGCCGCGTTCGGACCGTAGCCGCATCGTATTGGCGTTATCACGATTTCCCTCACCACTGGCCTGACCACCGCAACGACCGTGCAGTGGCCAAGGCACCGACCTTCGAGTCGGGACGGTCGGCTCTTGCCGGCGTCGGCGCGAACGATGGCATCAATCGCCTTGTCATCTCTGGGATGGACGGCTTAGTGGCGGACAGCCGCATCTCCAGCGTTTCCCGTTGGTCCGGCCCAACCTGCGTGGCGACCGAGCGGTCTTTGGGTTTGCAATTCCGCCAACGCTCACGTCGCGCCGCGAGGTCCCGTTGCACCTGAGCACCGGGAACACAGAAGTAAACACAAAGCAGGGATCCCGCAGAGTTCACCGGCCGGCATATGCCGGCACTCATCTGGCCCCCTTCGCCACGATCGTCATCGTCAATCTGGTGATGACGGTACTCGCCACCCGCAGCTGGAGATGACCGGGCGTCGTGAAGAACTCCTGCGTCGCGAGCCAGGAAATCAATCGCAAAGCGGAAGGGTAGGGCACAGGCCGCGCTCGGATGGAGCGGCCCCTTGCAATCGCAAATGGCGAGATCGCTACCGCCTCCGGACCGGAACGGCAAGACGCTCAAGCCGGTGGCGTGAAGCGGACGATCATGACGAGCCTGACGACGTCCATCGGCCGTCCCTCGGCCCGAATGCATATTGAGTCGTCCGCGCCACGCTTTTCTGCCGACGCGAAGCGCGTGATGCTTGTCCAAAACCTGACAGCGGCAGAAAACATGTCGCGTCCAATACAACCGGCTATCTTGGGCACCCCGAAAGTTTTTTAAAGTATAATCAAGCGTTTAGTGCGCGCTGAGCGCATTGGCACGGCCTTTGCGAGAGATTCAGCAACACTGAGTGAAGGCTGACTGCACGCAGATGCGCAAGACGAGCGATGCTCTCCATTCCTTGAACCCTCGTGCCCCGTCTCAAAGGGGGAACAAGCTTGCGCATAAGGTCACGCAACTTTTGGCAACAGCTTTGGAGACAACATGGTACTGCAGATGGGGTCACCGGCTCCTTCGATCAAAATGGAGGACTGGCTGCGTGGCGAGCCCCTTGCGAACTTCCAGCCCGGCAAAGTCTATATCGTCGAATTTTGGGCAACTTGGTGCGAACTATGCATGGCGGAGATGCTCGATCTAATGCGGCTCCAGGAAAAATACAGGGACAGCGGACTTGAGGTCGTCGGCGTCGCGGCTAATGAAGACGCTCCAACGGCCGTTGAGGCTCGCACCAAGTTGGACGCGTGGTTGACCGAAAAGTGCTCGCATCTGAGCTATCGGATCGCGTTCGACCACACAGGTGAAATGAACAAGCTTTGGATGAAACCCAGCTTTTCCGCCGGGATTCCGACTTCGTACGTGGTCGACCGAGACGGCCAGATCGCCTTTATCGGTCATCCAAGCCAACTCGATGAGGTTTTGCCGGAAGTGCTCAACGGCAGCTGGCGCACCAGCGACAAAGCGAAAGCCGCCGATACGGAGCGGATCGCCACAAGCGAACCCATGGCGCGCCAACAAGCGTTGAAGAAGCCGATCGATGACAGATTCTGGGCGGCGGTGAAGTTAGAAGATTGGAAGACGGCGCTCTGGGCGATCGAAGAAGGCATCGCCTTGATGCCGGACGACATCAATTTCTGCCTGGCTCATGCGCACCTGTTGCTTCACAAAATACAAGACATGTGGACCGGCTTGCCCGTGATGCGCGAATTCGTGCGCGACGCGATCGACAAGAACTCCCAGGATTGGATGGTTTCGGCGCTAGACCAGCTTTTCCATCCGGCCAACGACCATTCGCGCCTTCCCCCCGCTGAGCGCTTCGCGATGGGCAAGGAGCTGTCCGAACACATTCTGGCACTGAATCCCCCGCAAGGCGACAGCCCTAAGTTCCGGTCCTATCCCGCGGTCGCCCGGTACTATTACGAGAACGGCAACAACGATCGCGCGGTCGAGTTGGTCGAACTGGCACTGCAGTCGCTGGACGGTCCGGAGCCTGTCCCGGAAGAATTGAAAGAGCACCTTCTACCGGATTTGCTCCAGGCCCTCGCCACCTACAGCGGTGTGAAGGTTTGTTACGGCGCTCTCTGTGCGGCTCCCCAAAACAATTTCCCGAAGGTGCCAAAGCGCGGTCGGCCGAGGAGAAAAAACAAAAAGGGTTGATTGGTCGAAATGGATTACTGGCCAATTCGTCCATTCTCCCTGGTGTGGCCGCAGCAAGGAGGGTCCATGCAGCACTTGGTCGATTGTTTGCAGCAGGATCGAGGCTCGAATCTTCATGACCTGTGGCCGCATTGCGGCGGAAATAATGTTCGACGCGAGTTCGCGTGGAAGACCTCGCAGTCGAGGAGGTGTTCAAGGTCGGCCACGGGGACATCAATCTCGTGGAGTGGGCCGCCCCGAGCCGGGCGTCGGCTGCGCAAGGGTGCCCGAAGTAGGCGTCCCCGAAAACAGGCAGCGTGCTTCGAGGAAGAGGACTGAAATTGAGGAGAAGGCGAAATGTCTGATACCGCGATCAGCCCTGCCGAGGACGAGGCGGCGCTTGCCACGCCTTTTTCAGATGCCTCGTGCGGCTGATCCATGCTCAAGACTCCTACGGCTCGTGGGAGGCAAATCGGACGCCACGCTGCTGGCCGACTTCATCGTCACCAGAAAACAGCGCCTTGGGATGCCTGTCATCGACGATCCCGATCCTGACGTGCTGTGGAGGCTCGACATGTTCTAAACCGCCGTCGGGCTCGCGATCGAGGAGCGCTCCGGCCTGATGACATCGGCAATGATGGAGATGAAATTCACGAGGACTTGGGGCCGCATGCTTTCCACGGCCGGGCAGTTGCTCGTTCTGGCAAGACGTTCATCGGTTCGGCTTCGAGATGCTCCGGAAACTGGCTGAGGCCGGTGCGAAACTGATCGACGATGCGACCGCAGCCACTGAAGCCGGTCCCGGTGTGGCGCCGGCGTGATGAAACCGATTTCGAGGAAGGGTTTATGTCAAAGCTAGATGAAATGGGGAAGAAAATCCGAAAGCTTCAGCTGCGCGCAGCAGTCGCCAAGATGAAATTGCGCGACCTTGCAGAGGATCTCCCGGGAAAATGGACGGAGATAGAGGACGTTGCCAAGGAAACGTCCGCCGTTTTTGCCGAGTTGGATGGTGCCAAGAGAGAGCTCGCTGCGATGAAGAAGTTACGATGAGGAGCACATTCACCACCCGCGACGGCTCCGGATGGATGCCGGAATATCTCACCGCTATTGACGGCGCGACCTGCATCGGCTGCGGCCGCTGTTTCAAAGTCTGCTCTCGCGAGGTCATGCATCTTTACGGCGTAGATGACGCGGGTGAAATCCTCGGCGCCTGCGACGGCGAGGGCGACGACGACTTCGATGGCGAGCTCAATCGCATGATCATGGTCGTCGACCATGCCGGCCGCTGCATTGGCTGCAGAGCCTGCGGCCGCGTCTGCCCAAAGAACTGCCAGACCCATGTTGCGGCCGACCAGGTCGCAGCATGATCTGAGGAGACAAAACCAGGAGAACGGCGTTGCCCTTTAGAATCTTTTGTCGCGTCCTGGGCCTGGTGCTGTGCAGCACCGCACTGACTGTCTACTTCGCTTCTCATTCCATCGGCACAGTAGTCGTCACGACGCTGACTTGTTCGCTGCTCCTTCAGCTGGCGTATTTCACAAGCGTGCTCTTTCTAATCTGGCGGTCTGGCTGCGTTAGCCAAGCTGGCCAAAGGGCTGAGCACTTCGGCACTTGCAAGGAAGTTGGATCCCAGCCGCCAGACCTTGATGAGGTGACGAATGAATCCGCAGATTTGCTCCAGCGCGATCAAATGCTGGCCATATCGCTGCTGCTGCCTTGAGGCCCCATGACAACGTCAGTGCTCAATATAGCGCCACTTTGGACCAACTATCAACATTGAGCAGATATTAGAAGGAATACTGTGCTTGAGAAGTCCATGGTGACCGCAATCCGGTCATTCTGGTTAATCCAGGAGATGCAGTCTTGAATGCCATACGCATTGGTAGCCTCTCGCAGTATGCCGGCGTGCGGTTGCAACTCTCAATGAGGAACGAGGCGCTGGAAATAATAGGAACTCCTGGCGCCGGATAACGCAGACGACGTCAAATCAAAGACGCCTTCTCTGATTGGGGTCGGTGAGGTCAAGCTTTTCCTGTCTTTTCCGGACGATGTCGCCCGTGGGTTCACTCGCTTCTCTTCGCGGTCGGCGCCGGGCCGCCGCATGATGGGGTCAGGAGAGCGGGGCGTCTCAATTTGTTGAGCGACCTTGGGAGAATCTATCCAGTCGGCTGTGAAGAACGTCGATTTCGCTGATGAGGCTGACAAAGGCCTCGTCCAGGACGGTGATTAGGCTGATCGTGGTTGGACCGGCGGCCGCTGCAGCGGTGGCGAGCAGCGCCAGGAAGAAGGCACACAAAAGCCTC